>JBBSEU010000461.1:0-1560 GCA_038239365.1 Aggregatilineales bacterium | reverse complement strand
TTCTCACGTCTGGCTTTTTCGCGGATCGCCAGTTCAATGATTGCTGTCTGGCTAATGCCCAATCTTTCGGACATCAGCCAGATCAATCGCCTGGCCTCATCGGATAAGCGGACGCTCGTTGGCTTGTTTTTTATACACTACATTGTAGCGCGAATCTATCGTTCTGTCAACTATCAGAAAGGAGAAAGCGCATTCACTACCGGGTTGAAACCCAGTGTCCCCTGCGCGTAATTTATGGAAACGAATATCCCCCTCAGTGAACTTGAAAAACTGCCCGTTCAGCGCATGAACGCGGCGATTCAGGCCTGTGTTCACTGCGGGTTTTGCCTGCCTACCTGCCCAACCTACCTTGAAACGGGTTCGGAACTCGATTCACCGCGCGGACGAATCTACCTGATGAAAAGCGTACTGGAAGATCAAATCCCGCTGGATAACGAAGTCGTGGAGCATATTGATCGCTGCCTGGGCTGTCTGGCGTGCGTGACGGCCTGCCCATCGGGTGTGCAGTATAACGAATTGATCGATAACTTCCGGCCACAGCTTGAGGCGGAGTATGCCCGCGCACCGATGGATCGTGCCTCACGGTTGATGCTGATGAACGTACTACCCTACACGCGGCGCTTTCGGGCGGCGGTGGCGCTTGGCAAGTTTGGTAAACCGTTCGCGTCCATCTTGCCAAAGCCGATGCAAGCGATGCTCTCCCTTTTACCACAGGAAAAACTCCCGGCCTCCCAACCGATCCCGGCACTCACGCCCGCGCAGGGCACACGCCGCGCACGAGTCGCACTGCTGACCGGGTGTGTGCAGCCTGTGCTTGCCCCGGCGATCAATCTGGCAACGATTCGGGTATTGGCGCGCAATGGGATAGAGGTGATCGTGCCGGAGAATCAGGGCTGTTGCGGCGCGCTGGCAAACCATATCGGCCAAAAAGCAATCGCGCAGCGATTCGCACGTCACACGCTCGACACTTTCCCAACCGATGTGGATGCGGTGCTAACAAACGCGGCGGGCTGTGGCTCAACCTTCAAGGAATATGATCATCTGCTGGCCGATACGCCGTCGGCGCAGGCCGCACACGACTTCTCGGAACGCGCCCAGGATGTGAATCAATTTCTGGCTGATCTGGGACTGGTCGAAAAACCGCTATCGCTGGGGCGTCCGCTGCGGGTGGCCTATCACGATGCCTGCCATTTGGGGCACGCTCAGCGCGTCCGGGAGCAGCCGCGCGATCTGTTGATGAGTATCCCCGAACTGGAATTGATCGAACTGCCAGAAGCGGAGATTTGCTGCGGCTCAGCGGGCGTCTATAACATCACGCAGCCCGAAATGGCTGGACAGTTGCTCAATCGAAAAGTAGATAATATTTTGTCTACCGGGGTTGATGGCGTGGCTACAGCGAACATCGGCTGCATGACGCAGATCGCGCGCGGAATGGCCGCCAAAAACGGCGGTTGGATCGTTCATGTCATGCAGCTTTTGGATTGGGCGTACAGCGGAACTTTTCCATACTGAGTGGGCGAATTTCCAGGGTTGTACCGTTGAAGCGACATTCGTTATTAG
>JBBSEU010000460.1:0-1568 GCA_038239365.1 Aggregatilineales bacterium | reverse complement strand
AGCAACTGGCGTCCCTCTTTCTCGTGGATTTGAGCAATCTGTTCGGGCGTGGCGTCGGCTGGTAATGAAATGATTTCACGGCGCGATTTCTCGTTCGCATACTGAATCGCCTGAGCAATCAGCGCGCGGAGTTCATCAATCGGAATGGGGTCAATGTGCGGTACCAACTGCGCGTCGTCCAGGCACCCATCATAGGGACTGCCCGGCGCTTCGAGGCGTGGGTAATTTTGTGGGTTCGTTGATGCCGATTTCGCCATGATGGCCCATTTATCAGAATATCCGCTGAGTATAGCGCATCGGGCTGGCTTATGAAGCGACGGCGTGAGCCGCGCCCGAAACTTGCCCGCCGCGCCCGGCTGTGCTACGCTTAGCGGCATGTTCAGTCACCCGACTCGCTCACCCGCCCGGCGCGGCCAATCTCTGATCGAGTTCACCGGGCGGCTGACCAGGGTGAGGACAAAGATGATCAGGCCGCCAATCAACAGAATGCTGATGATGATCAGCAGCAGCACTAAAATATTCGGACGTTCGTTCGATTCGATCTGAGCCATCAATCCGCCCGCCTGTGTTCGCCGGTCACGCTTGCACTTGTACCATGAATCGAGCGGGGATGCAACGCGCGGGCGCTGATCGTCACCGCCAGTTGTTACGCGACCGGTCTATCGGGTGCATACAGCGTCAGTTGCGTGATCTGGCTGTACGCGGCGCACTCGTCGTTCAGGCGCTTGACTGCTTCGGCGCAGTATGGGGCATTGTTATCGATCAACACGCAGCGACGGGCGAGCGTGAGTGCTGCCACCCCAGTAGTTCCGCTGCCGCCGAACGGATCGATAACCATTCCATCTGGTGGGCACAACAGTTTGATGAAAAACAGCGGCAGATCGACCGGGAACACGGCAGGGTGGTTTTTGTTTTTGCCAACGAGCGCCAAGCTGATGACGTTCGATGGCAAAACAGTTTCTTTATCGACCCACTTGGAGACATCGCGCCCAAAACCGCTGGCGTTGGCCGAGTTGTGACGGGTCAAATCGTTATCGCCCAACTTTTTCAGACGCGACTCGACCCAATCGCCAATCGGTTTACGCACTGCATCCTGATTAAAATATGGGCGCTTGGATTTGGACAGATGAAAGCAATATTCCCACCCATCACGCAAGCGTGTCGGCCAGTAGCCTGGCATCGGGTTGGTTTTGTGCCAGATGTAATCCTCAATGGCGAACCAACCGCGCGCAGAAAGTGCATCGATCAGGTGCCAGACGTAACGATGCCGAACGCCATCGACCACTTTGTCCTTGATGTTAATGATCAAACTGCCGCTCGGCTTGAGCGCATTATAAAATGGTTCGTGAAAAGCCATGAACCACTCAACGAATTTATCCGGGTGGATGCTGTCGTAGTGCTTGCGTCGGGCATCGGCGTAGGGCGGTGAAGTGACGATCAGATCGGCTTGCCCGGCGTAAGCGCCCAACTCGACGCGGCTGTCGCCGTTGATCACGGTGCAGGTGACGCCCGCCTTGTTCAGGATCGTCTTGGTTGCCAGCATGGTTAAGTTCGACATCGCAGGTTTT
>JBBSEU010000459.1:0-1664 GCA_038239365.1 Aggregatilineales bacterium | reverse complement strand
TCCTGGACTGGGCACAAAAGCTGACGAAGGCCGATGGCAGCCAGTACGGCGTATGCTTCGGCGCGGCCAACGTTCAATCGTTCCGCGTATGGTACGGCTGGCTGGCGCAAAATGATGCCAAGTTCATCAGCGACGACCTGAAGACGATCACCATCAACAGCCCTGCCGCCGCCGAAACGCTGCAATTCGGGCGTGATCTGATCGCCAAGTACAAAGTCGCCGCGCCCGATTCACAGAACCCGGACGTCGATTTCCAGAACCAGAAGTGCGCGATACACTTCCAGGGACCGTGGTGGATTACGGGTTATACCGGAACAAAAGGTCTCAACTTCATCACCGCGCCGCAGCCTGTGTTGTTCAAGCACCCCGGCGTGTGGGCAAGCGACCACTTCTTTGGTATCTCCAAGCAGGACAACAAGGAGAACCAAGTGAACGCCATGAAGTTCGTCAAGTGGATGGGCGACAACGCCGCGACATGGGGTATGGCCGGACAGGTGCCCGCCAACAAGACCGCGCGTGAAAGCAAAGAGTTCACGAGCAGCAGCATTTACCCGTACATCAAGGCGTTCATCGACGAAGTGCCGTACACGAGCCTGACACCTGTCATCCCACAAAGTACCGAAATCTTTGCGGAAGGCGTGCAGACGCCGCTCGTCATCAACTATCAAGCCGCGTTCCTGGGCCAAAAGGATGTTCAGACTGCATTGAAGGATATGCAGGAAGGCATTCAGGCGGTTTTGGACAAGGGTAGCTGAGCGTTTAATACTAGCCCTCAACTCCCCCAGCCCCTTCTCCCCCGGGAGAAGGGGCGTCAACGCGGGTATCTGGAAGTCCCTCTCCCTCGGGAGAGGGATTTAGGGTGAGGGCACTCAGATCATTGATTTATAAAAGAGGATTTTCCCGTGAGTACGCAGAGTCAATCTATCGCAATGCCGCGCTCAGTGGAAGAGTCCGCCCGGCAGCGTCGGAATCAGCAGCGCAACCGAACCGCCTATCTGTTTTTATTACCCTACCTGATCGTCTTTTTCCTGTTTTTGCTGCTGCCCGCTATCGCCGGATTCGTGATCAGCTTCACCAACTGGAAAATTCTGGGCGATCCACAGTTTATCGGGCTAAAAAACTTTCAAAATCTTTTCAAAGACCCGGCCTTTATACGCGCCTTTCAAAACACGTTGAAATTCACCGTGATCACCGTGCCGATGCTGATTGGCGGCGGGCTGGGGCTGGCGATCATGTTGAATTCCCGGCTGCGCGGACGCATTTTGAGCCGGACGCTCATTTTCATCCCTTACGCGATCAGTGTTACCGTCGTGGGTGTACTGTGGCGTTGGATTCTGGATCGAAATTATGGATTGGCGAACTTCTATTTGGGCAGCATTTTCCCGTCGCTGCGTAACACAGCCTGGCTAACCAATGTTCAACTGGCGCTGCCGTCAATCTCCGTGGCGACGGTCTGGTGGACGGTTGGCGTGAATATGATCATCTATCTGGCCGGGTTGCAGGAAATTCCGCGCGAATTGTACGAAGCGGCCAGAGTCGACGGCGCGAGTCCCCTTCAACAGTTTCGCTTTATTACGATGCCCGGCCTGTATTTGATGCACGTGTTCGTCGTCCCCATGTCGGTGATCGCTTCACTGCGCGTGTTTGGGCAGGTTCAGGTCATG
>JBBSEU010000458.1:0-1681 GCA_038239365.1 Aggregatilineales bacterium | reverse complement strand
CGTCATCATGGACGGCCATTCGATTCCGCACAAAGACGCTTGGCGAAAGCGGTAACAGCATCCCACTCGGTTGAAGCAGACTGTCGGTCAGGGTGAGCAGGCGCAGCGGCACACGGCGTTTGAGCAGATTAAGACGCAGCATCGAGACAGCCAATGTCAGGCCGGGGCGGAAACCGGCTTCTTTGAGCCATGTTCGCATCTGGCCGGGGTGAAAGTCGTAGTTCAGTTTCACGAATTCAACGGGCGCTTTATCGAACGGACTCCAGGTTTGCGCGCCCCCTAAATAGCGTGCAATCGCTTTGAGGTTCTGCTTATTGGCGAACTCCAAAACAAACGTCCCGTAAGTCGCCAGCGTGCCGTGAATCTGACGCAGCACATTGAGCGGATCGGGCATGTGGTGGATGACTCGAATCAGGGTGGCCGTATCGAAGGCGTTGGCGGCGAACGGTAAACTGTTCAGATCGGCGGCCACGTATACAAAACGTTCAGAGCGTCCGAGCCGTTCCTGTGCCTGTTGCAACATCGTGCGCGAATAATCAATCAGCACGACTTGATCGTAGCGCGCCAATTCATCAGTCAGGCGGCCAAAACCCGCTCCAAATTCGGCACAGCGCCCACCCGTTTTGGGGAGCAGTCGCCGCAATGCGCGACGTTCGGCGGCGTCCTCGTAGTTGCGTCCTTTGCCTTCCCAAAACTCAGTCGCGTATTGCGATCCTTCGTAATCACAGACGGCGGGCGGCGTATCGGCTTGCGTCATTTTCGGTACATTTTCCATCAGCGGGCAGGCGTGATAATGCCCAGGTCGTTGACGCGCGTCGGCGTGGCAGCGGGCGTCGTGTTAATCGGCGCGGCGGTAGCTGCTACATTACCTGCTGTTGGCACAATCGGCTGGCCGGATGAATCGACTGGCGCTGCGGTTGCATCTGCTGCGCCCGGCGTCACTCCGATGATCGTGGGCGTGCCTAATCCGGTGCGGAAACCCGGCCAGGGATGCTGACTCTGCTGGTTAGGCCGGAACAGGCTTGGCTGCCTGCCGCTCAACACGTTCCCAATGAATGACCAGACTTCGCCCCAGTCATTGGGCAGGTTGCCCAGCAAGCGCACAAACGGATCAAGCAGCAGACGCAGTTGATCGAACGGATCGTGAAGCTGCGTATCTTTTAACCGAATGTTGACCGGGACGGTCAGGTTGATGGGCAGTGTATCATCGACTGGAACGGTGATGCTGAGCGCAATCGGCAGCTTTAATCCGGTGGGCAGCACGATATTCACCGAACCGTTGATCGTGCCACCACCGCCCGGCAAATTGAATGTCGCATTGGCGCGGAGCGGAACGTTATCGGTAAGCTGCACAACGGTATTGGTTGAGAAAGGAATCGAGAGCTTGACCGGGACCGTATCTTTTACATTGATCGTGGTGATGAGCGTCGCTTCATCCAGGCCAACGAAGCTGCTATGCAGGCCATTGACCAATGGCTGCACCAGACCACGCTTCAGATCGAAAATGAAGATCACGAGGACGATCAAGACGATCAGGAAAACAAAGTTCATAATAAAAGAGAAGACAACGGCGAAATTGGTGAAGCCTCGCCAGAATGCTTTTAGTCGTACCATGCGACTCGCCTCCGCCTGAAACCGAGATATGACGCGGCAACACTATAGCATCGCGCGTGCATCTGGT
>JBBSEU010000457.1:0-1737 GCA_038239365.1 Aggregatilineales bacterium | reverse complement strand
TTCACGACTGCACAGAAAATCCAGATTGCGCGGGCGTTGGACGAATTCGGCGTCGAGTTTCTGGAACTGTCGTCGCCGTGCGCTTCCGAGCAGAGCAATGCCGATGTACGCGCTATTGTCGGCGAAAAGCTGAACGCGCGCATCCTGACGCACATTCGTTGCAACCGGGATGATGCGGCGATTGCGCTGGAAACGGGCGTCGATGGGTTGGATGTGGTGATCGGCACGTCGCCTGCGCTTCGCAAGCACAGTCACGGCAAATCGATCAACGAGATCATCGATACGGCCTCAAGCGTGCTGACGTACATCCGCGAACAAGCGCCGAATATCATTTTGCGGTTCAGTACTGAGGATTCGTTTCGCAGTGTCGAAGCGGATTTGTTACGGGTGTACCTGGCCGTTGCGGAACTGGGCGTCGTGAATCGGTTGGGGACGGCGGATACGGTGGGCATCGCCACGCCCGCGCAAGTGACTCAATTGGTCGCGCAACTACGACGGCTGACCCAACTTGATGTGGAGTTTCACGGACACAATGATTCTGGCTGCGCGATTGCCAATGCTTACGCGGCACTCGAAGCAGGCGCAACACACATTGACGTGACGGTGTTGGGCATTGGGGAGCGCAATGGGATCACGCCGCTGGGTGGGTTGATCGCGCGGTTGTATATGCTTGACCGCCCGCGCCTGATCAACAAGTATCGGCTGGATAAGCTGTACGCACTCGATCACATGGTCGCGGAAATGGTCGGCGTGACCGTGCCGTTCAATAATTACATCACCGGATCGACGGCTTTCACGCATAAAGCGGGCATTCATACCAAAGCGGTGCTGGCCGCGCCTGAAACTTATGAAAGCATCAATCCCAGTGATTTTGGCCTCAAGCGCAATGTGCAGATCGGCCACCGCCTGACGGGTTGGAACGCCGTTCGCAGTCGCGCGCAGCAGTTGGGCTTGAACCTGAGTGATGTGCAGATCAAGGAAGCGACGGCACAGATCAAGGCATTGGCCGATGTGACGCCGCTCGACTCAGAAGAAGTCGATCAGTTGCTACAAGCGTGGCCGGTGGTGCAGCTTTCGTAAGGTCAGTTCGTGTGGATAAATAATGGCGCGATCAGAGGACCAACCTTTTCGAGGAATGGTGGCAGCATGATCAGCGCGCCGATGATTGTGGACGCTACCGCCGCTAACAATGTTGTTGCGGCGGCAACGTCTTTACTGACGCGCGCCATTGGATGCAGTTCGGGACTCGCCAAATTAACCACCGCTTCGACTGCGGCGTTGATGAACTCCGACATCCAGACCAGCGTTATTGCCAGCAAAAGGATCGCCCATGAGATCGGCGGCAGTGCCAGCCATAAGCCCATCGCAAACACCAGAACTGTCGCCACGATCTGAATGCGAACGTTTTTCTGATAGCGCAGCATATACAACCAGCCCGCCAGTGCATAGCGGAAACTGGCGATCCGGCTCTTGCTGGTGATCGGGCTGAACTCGTCGGGGTTCGTCGAGAGCGTGGCCTGTACATCCGGGTGAAAGGCAAGCAAGCGCCGATGGCTGACGACTCGATCCGATTTAGGGGCGTCAGTGGTCACGGTCTTGTCCAGTTTCGTCTTCAAAAGTGAAGCGCGGCACACTGATCGGCACATTGGCGCGGGCTAAAGCGTCGGCCTGTTCTGCCCACATTTCGTCCTGATGTTCGGGTGTGTCGTGATCATAGCTGAGCAGGTGCAGCGTGCC
>JBBSEU010000456.1:0-1793 GCA_038239365.1 Aggregatilineales bacterium | reverse complement strand
GGACAAACCCGCCTCTTGGAGCCGCCCATCCCAACAAGAAAAAGACGGCGCCCAGCAGCAAAAGAGTGTGTGGTTCATAGCGCAGCCAATGGGGCAATGTCCGCGCTTGGTAAACCAGTTCGCGGTGTCGGATCGGGTTATCATTTTTGTGCATGTGCAAGCATTGGCTAATGGAAATCCTTTATACGGATCATTTGCGGCTATAATAAGCGCTGCTGGGCAAGAGAAGTGTAGAAAAGATGACCGGAGCTGAAAAATCACTGCGTCTTGATCATGTTGTAGACGGCATTTACATCTCGGGCTGGCGTGCCATCCAACACACGGACGCTCTGCGCGCCGCCGGGATCACGAGCGTGCTCAAGCTGGCCGATCACATTCCAGGCAGTTTCCCAGCAGATTTTACCGTGCTCGATACCCTGTTAGTGGATGATTCGTTCGTGCCGCTGCCCACTCTGCAACGCGGCGTTAGCTTCATTCAGCAACAGGTACAAGCTGACCGCCCCATCCTGGTCATGTGCATGGAAGGCATGAGTCGCTCGGCAACGTTCATCATGGCCTACCTGATCGAGCGCGGCGACGATCTGCCAGATGCCTACCGACGGCTGCGCCGTGCCCACGTCGACACAGAACCGCATCCGCGCATGTGGCAGTCGCTCATCACGCACTACAGGTTAGCATATACGATTGAAGATACCTGGAGATGGATGCAGGAGAGTATTTGAAGAATGCCGATGTCATCTTATGTAGCTGACCTGCGCGCCAAAGTCGGCCACGATCTGCTCATGTCACCGGCTGTGGCTGGGATTATTCTCAATGATCAGGGCGAAGTGTTGTTGCAGCGGCGCAGCGACAATGGCGAATGGGGTTTGCCCGGTGGCGCGATTGACCCTGGCGAAGAACCTGCCGATGCCGTCGTCCGCGAAGTTTGGGAAGAAACCGGGCTGCACGTCATCCCAGAGCGCGTGATTGGGGTGTTTGGCGGCCCAGAACTGCAGTTCACTTATCCAAACGGGGATCAGGTGATGGTGATCAGCATCGCCTTCGCGTGCCGTATCGTCGGCGGCGAACTGATGATCAACGACGATGAATCACTCGAATTAGCTTATTTTGCGGCAGATCATCTGCCGCCATCGTTGATGAATCGGCATCGGGTACGCATCGAACAGGCGCTACGGGCTGATTCAGCAGCGGTCTTTCGCTTTCAAGGAGAATATTGTTCATGAGTCGTCAACCCGTCCATACCGATCAAGCGCCCGCCGCCATTGGCCCCTACTCACAGGCGATTATTGCTAACGGCTTCGTGTTCGTCTCCGGCCAGACCCCGCTCGATCCATCGACAGGGCAGTTGGTCGAAGGTGATATTAGCGTCCAGACTGAACAAGCGATCAAAAATGTGGCGGCGATCCTTGAAGCAGCGGGTACATCGCTTGCCAATGTGGTCAAGACGACTGTTTTTCTCTACGATATGAGCGCGTTCGGTGCCATGAACGCCGTGTACACGAAGCACTTTGGAACACCACCCCCTGCCCGTTCGACCGTTGGTGATATTGATCTGCCACGCGGCGCAATGGTTGAGATCGAAGCGATTGCCGTCTTGCCAACGTAACCTATCGATGTAACTTGTATTTTTGAAGTGACTGGTGTTCATTTGCCCATTTGGTGCTACAATTGCGGTATTGTTCGTGCTCGTTAGTGCTCATTATGGCTCGTCATCAGATGTCCCCAGTAACGTAGGTAAAAGTCGAGAGGCAATTTGGATGTTTAAAGACACGAAAGAGGTCACGAGCGCCCTG
>JBBSEU010000455.1:0-1832 GCA_038239365.1 Aggregatilineales bacterium | reverse complement strand
CGTCAGCAAACTCGACGGGTTATTACGGCGGCGCAGCCAGCCTTCCCAATCCCAGTTTTTATAGCCCCATTCGAGGCCGTCCGGCAAGTTGGCGGCCAGCCAGAACGTGTTTTCCCAATCGGGCAGATCATCAGCAAACTCCGTTTGGAATTCATCATAAAAACCGCGCGCGTCTTTTCCAGCCAGTGTCCAGAAGAAGGTTTCGCCCTTGCCCGCGTCTTCCGGCGCACGTTCCAGATAGCGAACCGCAAACGCCCGGATACGCGGCGGATCAAGCGGCGCGATCTCGATCTTATCGAAGCCCAGATCGAGCGTGTAATCGCGCTCCCGGCAGCTTACGATGCCGAGCAGTGCCGGATTCGCCTTAAGTGCATCCTGAATGAAGGCTTGCACCTGAGCATCTTTGCCGTTTTTACGCTGCGCCGTCGGGATTTCGTTCAGGCCGTCGAGCAGCAGGGCGACGCGCTGTTCGGTGATCAGCTTATCCAGCAGCCCGCCGAGCGCGCCCATTTCCGCCGCGATGAACGCCTTCAACGGTTGATCGGCGTCTGTCCACTTGCCTAGCCGAACCAGAATCGGGATCGGCGCGTTCGGCTCAGACGCCGCCTTATCGGACAGGTCTTTGGCAAGCCGCCAGAGCGTGGTGCTTTTCCCGGCACCCGGTTCGCCCAGCAGGACGGCATGTTTCAAATCGCGGACGGCATCCAGAATATCGGTATAGTCCTTCTGCTCCCGGATCGGCTCAGCACGCTGCTTATCCGGCGCGTCGCCCGTCAGATCGTCCATCAACGCCGCCAGATGTTTGTAGCGCGGCGTCATCCGGGTTGCCGCATCGGCCAGCGCATCACTGCGCGCCTGGGCAGTCCCGGCCATCGTTTGGTACTGCTCGATGGATTGAATCGTTTGCAGCCAGTGTTCCAGCTTGAGGCCGCTCAGGTAATCGAGTTCCAACGCGCGCTGCGGGCGTCGCGCACCAGACATGGAAGGCGGCGGTGGCAGCCACTTGATCAGCCTATCTAACCCATCCTCATACGACGGGTACAATCGGGTGGCCTGCCTGCCCTTCATGTGAATCTCAATGTCACACGCCTCAAGCTGCACCACATAGATGGGCAAATTCGGCTTTTCATCGGCAGCCAGGTATTCACGAAACACCCACTTGCTCTCGTTGGCGACTCGGCTCACCAGCGTCACGAAGGCATACGAGTTGTTGATCGCAGAGGCAATTGCCTTCGGCCAAACTTCATCACTCTTGATGTGGGTCTGGTCAAACCAACAGACATAGCCTTTCCGTTCCAGATCGGCGATCAAGCGTTTGGCAAGCACCTCATCATGCCGCGAATAACTGACAAACACATGCAGCGTGCGCTCATCCGTGTTTGTGGTGTTCGCTGACAGCGTTGTTTTAGGCAGCATGGTTTCGGGCGCGGCGACAGATTTGGCAGGCAGCGGATCACCGCATTGCAGCAGCGGGGTAATCAGGTCGATTTGCGCTTTTTCTGCCGGGGTACATTTGCGCTGAACGACTCGCAGCAGCTCCGCCAAACTATTTGCCTGACTTTCCGGCAGACAGTACCGATACAGCTTGCGAACGCAGACCGTCAGCGCGTGATCGGGATCGGCGGCGCGTTCAGTTTCGATCAGCAGTTCATCGAACAGACGCGGATCGACGCCAAAAAACGCCTGCGAAAGCCACGTATCGCGCCCGCTGGCGGTACTCAAAAATGGGCGCAGCAGATCAGTGATCTCTGGGATCAGGTTGCGGTTCGGTGTGTTCATCGTTCGGCCACCGGGTGTGCATTAACAATCGTGCAACAAAGTATACTGGCATG
>JBBSEU010000454.1:0-1847 GCA_038239365.1 Aggregatilineales bacterium | reverse complement strand
TCGAAGTTGACTACAACCGCTTACGCATCCATTCGGCTCTTGACTACGCTACGCCTGCTGAAATGGACGCTCGCTGGGGCAAAGCGGCTGCCCCCTTACTAAACTGACCGATTCTGTGTCCAGTTTTTGGGGCGCATTACAATTTGGGCTTTCGCGCCAAACAGGACACACCCGATAACCTCAAACTCTGCCCCAAAGGAACTTGGAACGAGCGTATGGCCGTCGAAACCACCTTCTCCTTACTGACCTTTGTCTGTCACGCCAAGCAAATGTTTCATCGCCGCATTCCCCATCTTGAGGCCCGTTTTGCTTACACCGCTGCGATGTTCAACCTACTCGTGCGCTGGTCTCGCCTGCTTGACCCTGCCGCTGACCCCTTCAAAGTCAGCATCGCCCAATTTTCTTTGTGACTTGCACCATTGGTTATTAGTTCACTTGCGCCTGCCACGCAAAATTTGACGTATGTGCTGTTCTGAAATGCCGTACTCTCTGGCAAGCTCCGGGACAGCTTTGCCATTCTGAAATTTGGCAAGGATGATGTTTTTGCGGTCGGACTTTTTAGGTACCACGTCTGAAAGAGGCTTTTTAGGCAGCGATTCGTTGTGATATAGTTGACCAATGAGGAGAACCGAAGCCACCGAAGGCGTGGAGCAGGGTCTGTCTCAAGCCCTCCGAACCCCCGGCGGATGATTCTATCAGCTTAACAACGTTCTCGACCTATATTGCACCGCTTCAGCAACGTGTTCAGTCCTGATCACTTCACAGGCAGCCAAATCTGCAATAGTGCGACTCACTTTCAATACACGATGGTAAGCACGGGCGCTGAGTTGGAGTTTTCGCATAGCCGCCTTCAGCAAGGTTCCTGCCGCGTCGTCCATTTTGCAGAACTGGTCAATCTCACCTGCACCAATGTCGCTGTTGGTCAGCACTCCGGGTAAATCGGCGTAACGTTGTCGTTGCGTCTCGCGGGCAGCCTCAATACGCGCCTGAATAACCGTTGATGGTTCGCCGCGCCGATTGTCAGTCAGCTTTTCGAAATCGACGCGCTGCACGTCTAATTGAATATCGAACCGATCCAACATCGGGCCGCTGATGCGCTGCTGATACTTCCGCACGGCCTGTTCACTGCAGGTACACGCCCGCATCGAGTCGCCACGATATCCGCATGGACACGGATTCATGCTTGCGACTAGTATTATATTGGCTGGAAAAGTGGTGGAGCCGCGTATTCGGCTGATCGTGACGACTTTATCTTCAAGTGGCTGCCGCAGCACTTCGATGGATCGTCCCATCTCCAAAATCTCGTCGAGATAAAGTACCCCACGGTGGCTCATGGTTATTTCTCCGGGACGCGGGATGCTTCCCCCGCCGATCAGTCCGGCTTCAGAGACGGTGTGATGCGGGGCGCGAAAGGGACGGCGCTGCGCCAGCGTCTTGCCTTGCGGCAGCAGGTCGGCCACCGAATAAATCCGCGTGATTTCTAGGGCTTCTTCCTGGGTAAGTTTGGGCAATATGCCCGGTAGCGCGCGTGCAATCAATGTTTTGCCCGATCCCGGCGGACCCGAAAGCAGTGCATGATGGCCGCCTGCCGCGACGATCTCCATCGCCCGCTTCACATATTCTTGTCCTTTTATGTCAGAAAAATCGACAAGGCGTTCGGGTGTTTGAGCGGTGTTCAGGGTAATTTGAGTACGATCCAGTGGCGGGATCAAATTGAGCTGGAAAATATGCTCGACCAGATGCCCAAGTGTTGGAACGGGGATCACATCGATCCCTTCAACCAGTGCCGCTTCCTCAGCATCACATTCGGGCAAATAGAGTTTGCTTAGCCCCAGTTCTTTGGTCAG
>JBBSEU010000453.1:0-1981 GCA_038239365.1 Aggregatilineales bacterium | reverse complement strand
TCGTCGCCCTGTTTATCCCAGTGAAGACCATCCTTCGAGGTGGCATAACCGATTTGTACCGAGGCCGGCCAGCCATTAAATCCATTGTAAAACATATGGAAAAGGCCGTCCGCATACATCACAGCACCCGGATCAGTATAAGTTTCATTCCAGGAACCCGATTTGCCATAATCCAATACCGGACTATCACCGTAGACCTTGAAACTTGGCGGATTCTCCGATGCGCGGCTGACCCGATAATTTACCAGCACAAGCAACACCAGCATTATGGAAAGCTGACGTAACCGATATTTTTTGATCATATGTCCCCTCGATTGGCTCAGGCGAACTTACGCTGATAATGAATTTGCCACTGAAGCTGCCAGGAATTACCCTGATCATCGGATTTTTCCCAATTCCAATCAAATTCGTTTGGCGTGATATTGTAGAAAATCATCCGATAGCGGATTGGTTGATCGTCCGGCACGGTCAGGAGCGTCATCTGGTTATTTTCAAACTGACCGATTAAGTCGATATAACTCTGCTGGTTATCAACCCATGTTTGCCGCCACTTTTGCAGGCGCGTATCGTAAGTCGAGACGCTCATGCCGTTCAGAGGAATCGCGGGTTGTCCGTTGAAATTTTCCTGAATCACGCGCCCATCCAGAATGGCGCTTACATGGTTGGTGCCCGTTGCCCCGTTTCCCCATGAGACAATCCAATCACCGATCCAAAAATCGAACTGATGAATGGCGCTTGTATTATCAGATGTTGAAGTTACTGTCTGCACATTGCCTCAAACACTTACCTTTATTGTGCTGGTCACCATAACATGGCTTTGGTATTGACACAATATCCACTTCCGGTCATAGTGGGCATACCACTTTATGCTATGGAAAACCTGTATGTCCAAACGTGGCATTGCCCCTATTTTCCCGATCATCCTGGATCAGAATGCGCCGCTGTACCAACAGCTTTATGACGCTTTCCGTAAGGCGATACTGGCACGCCGGATTCCAGGTGGCAGCCCATTACCTTCGACACGACGACTGGCTTCTGAGTTGAATATTTCGCGCACGACAGTGATCAATGCTTACGAGCAGTTGTTGGCCGAAGGTTATATCGAAGGCAAAGGGGGAGCGGGCACTTATGTAGCCGATGTGCTGCCCGATGAACAGTTACAGACGGATTTTGATCCCGTTCTCACATCGAAAACGCTTCAGAAAGAGCGCCGACTCTCAAAGCAGGGCAGCTTCTTCGAGGTGCTCGCTCCAAAATCAGGCGTCGCCTTTAAGCCACTTCGTACCTTTCCGATGGGTATTCCCGCACTTGATGTCTTTCCCTTCGCAGAATGGCGGCAGCTTGGCTCGCAATGCTATCGGACTGCACCACGCGAACTATTTGCGTACAGCAGTCCAGCGGGTTACGAACCGCTTCGTGAGGCTCTGGCAAAATATCTGGTGCTGGCACGGGCGGTCAAGTGTGATCCGTCACAAATTCTGATCGTGACGGGCACGCAACAGGCGATAGATTTAGCCGCGCGCTTGCTGCTCGATCCCGGCGATCAGGTCTGGATGGAAGACCCAGGCTATGTGGCCGCGCGGCGTGCGCTTGAAGGAGTTGGTGCGGCTGTCGTGCCTATCCCGGTAGATGACGACGGCATCGATATCACAGCGGGAATGACTATTTCGCCTGATGCACGATTAGCCTACGTCACCCCTTCCCATCAATTTCCACTCGGCGTGACCATGAAACTTTCGCGCCGACTGCGACTTTTGGACTGGGCTTACCAATCCGGCGCGTGGATCTTGGAAGATGATTATAACAGTGAATTACGTTTCACGGGTCATCCATTGCCCTCTTGGGTGCGAGCAAAGGTTGTCAGGCAACGTGTGGCAGGGAAAAGGGAGCGAAATTACCCTTATTAGATAAGAAGGCAGCACGGGCTTTGACAAGTTTACGTGCGCCGTCTTTGCTCCAGCGCGCGCCGGAGAGCTTAAGG
>JBBSEU010000452.1:0-2080 GCA_038239365.1 Aggregatilineales bacterium | reverse complement strand
GCTGTTTTCTGCTTAGATCAGGACTCCCACGCTTATGGACATCGTGATTACTGGCTCCGTCGCTTACGACTATTTGATGCGTTTCCCTGGCCGCTTTCAAGATCATCTGCTGCCCGAAAATTTACGCCACTTGAGCGTCAGCTTTCTAGTGGACGATATGACCCGGCATTGGGGCGGGATTGGTGCGAACATCGCCTACAGCTTGGCCTTGCTGGGCGAACGCCCGCGTGTGCTGGCAACCGTTGGGCAGGACTTTGGCGATTATCGAGCGCGGCTGGAGCGTGTCGGAGTCGATACGAGCGCGATCAAAGTGATTGATCATGTGTTCACGGCGTCCTTTTTTGCCAATACCGATACTGATAACAATCAGATCGCCTCGTTTTACAGCGGCGCGATGTCCTTTGCCCGCAACTATACGTTGGCCGATACGCTTAATAAACTGCCCGATTACGTGGTTATTTCGCCCAACGATCCAGTCGCCATGCACCAATTGTGTGACGAATGCCATGTGTGCGGCATCCCGTTCATGTACGATCCGAGTCAGCAGGTGCCCCGTCTGGATGGTGACGGGCTGCGCTTCGGGATCGAACGCTGCCACACACTGATCGTCAATCAGTATGAATGGGGCATGATTGTCAATAAAACAGGCATGACTCGTGAAGATGTTCTGCAACACGTCAAAGTGCTGGTCATCACGCATGGCAAGCGCGGCGCAGAAATCTACACAGACGGTCAGCATTACGACATTCCGCTGTTTCCTGTACCTGATCACGAAATTGCAGACCCAACCGGCGTTGGCGATACGTTCCGCGCTGGAATCCTGAAAGGCATGGCCGCTGGTTGGAACTGGAATGTGACCGGGCAAGTCGCGGCGCTGTGTTCAGCGTATGTATTGGAGAATGTTGGCACGCAGGAACACCATTACACGACAGACGAATTTGTGACTCGTTTCCGCACAGCCTTTGATGATGGGGGCGTCCTCGATTCGATGAGTCGCGGCGAACCGTCGCCCGTGTCGGGTTGAAGTGCGTGTCGAGCCGCTCACCGATATTGATCAGATTCGCGCTTTTTTAAGCGCGGATCGGGGCCGCCATGCCTACATGCTGGGCGATTTGTGTGATCCGTATTGGGCAAATGCAGAGTTTTTCGGCGCGTTTTTGAATGACGAACTGCGTGCTATCGTCCTTAAATATGCGGCGTTCGATCCACCCCCGGTGATCACGGCGGGCGACTCGGATGGTGTGTGTGCCATTCTCGATCAGTTCGCGCGGATCGAGCGGTTGTCCGCACTTGTCTATCACGCACAACCCGAACATCTGGCGTTAGTGCAGCACTGGTATGCAACGCCCAACCCGCTGGCAATGTGGCGCATGACAGTAACCCCCGACCAATTTCAAAAGCCTGTGCCGTCAGTATCAGCGCGACGCTTAACTCCTGCTGACGCGGCCTCTGCCGGGGCAATGTATAACGGTGGCGATAATCCGGGCGAAGTGCCCTTTGATTTTCACCTGCCAGATTTCGAGGACGGCATTTTCTATGGTGTTGAGGAAAACGGTCAAATTATGGCAGTCGCCGGGACACACATCATCTCGAAGGTGGAAAAGATCGGGGCGGTAGGCTACGTGTTCACGCATCGAGCGGCGCGCGGCAAAGGCTATGCAACGCTCTGTACAGGTGCGGTGACAGAGGCATTGTTCGGCCTGGGGATCGATCTGGTGGCGCTCAATGTTCGGCAGGATAATCCGCCCGCGATTCGCGCTTATGAAAACTCGGCTATCAACGCTATTCGGCGCTCTATGAAGGGTTTGGAGAACGCCTCGGCTGAGCAGCGGTTAGCGGTGCAGAAATGTACTCAGATACAGATCAATCGGGTTGTTGATTTGATAGGCAACCCAACCCAGCACAAGCAGCGTCAGCAGCAGCATCAGGATTGTGATCAGGTTGGCGATGGCATTACGCGATTGGTTGCGGCTGCGTAACCGGGCAAGCTGTTGATCGTTTTTTTTGGGTCGTCGTTTCGTCGTCATTGTTTTTATTTGAGATTATTGAAAAAATAAAAAGGCCGGATGACTCCGGCCTC
>JBBSEU010000451.1:0-2107 GCA_038239365.1 Aggregatilineales bacterium | reverse complement strand
TCGGTCAAAAAGCCCAATTCTCCGTTTGGCAGCAAGACCGCGCAAGAGTGGTTCGCCGGGTTCGCGTTTATTGCGCCAGCGGCGATTGTCCTGTTCATTTTCATTTTCATTCCGGTTGTCTTCGCCCTAATCCTCAGTTTCACCAACTGGACAGGTATTCAGCCACCCAGTGAGGCGCAAGGCGTCGGCTTGGACAACTACAGGGCGCTGCTCACCGAAGACAGCAATGTCCGTGATGAGTTCTTTAAATCCGTTAAAAATACCGCTTATTACGTGATCGGCGTCGTGCCGCTGCAAACGATTCTGGCCTTGCTCTTGGCGATGATCGTCAATCAGAAGTTTCTGAAGGGGCGCGGCTTTTTCCGCACTGCCTTCTATTTCCCGTCGATCACCTCCTCCATCGTTATTTCGATCATCTTTTTATGGTTATTCAATCACGATGGGATCATCAACTATTTCATGGGCGGAATCGCGCGCGCGTTTGGCGGCGACTACAACCCGATCACCTGGACAACCGATATTCACGGTGTCATCCATAACTTCCTAGGGCTGTTCGGTCTCAAGCTGAACACGGCACCGGATTGGCTCAAAACCACCGTTTTGAATCATACACTGTGGGACTGGATCAGTGGCCCAAGCGTTGCCATGTTTTCGATCATGCTGCTGACGATCTGGACGACTTCGGGCACGCTCATGTTGATTTTCCTGGCGGCGCTGCAAGACATCCCCGGCCAATTATACGAGGCTGCGTCAGTCGATGGCGCGACACGCTGGCAGCAGTTCCGCAAGATCACGCTCCCGCTGTTGCGCCCAACAACGTTTTTTGTGATCACCATCGGGTTGATTGGAACGTTCCAGGCCTTCGATCAGGTGTACGTCATTTCTGGTGGCGATGGCAGTCCTGGTGGCACAACCTCAACCATTGCACTGAACGTCTATCGCAACGGTTTCAAAATCTTCAATGCGGGGCTTGGCGATGCGACAGCAATAGTCCTTTTCGCGATGATCATGGTCGTGACGCTGATCCAGCGGCGGCTTACCGGCAGTTCGAGTCAGGCATAGAAAGGAAACAATCATGGCGACTACTACCGCAGGTACATTAGGCGGGCCGGTCACGGCGCAACAAGAAAGCCCATTGGCGCCAGTACGCCGCACGCTGGTGGTCACGCTGACTTATGCTGTCCTGATCGGGTTTGCATTGGCAATGATCTTGCCGTTCATCTACTCGATTGTGAACTCGTTCAAGACGCCGCCTGATCTGAATGCCAATCCCTACTTGCTGTACCCAACCGAAGGAATCAGTACGCAGGGCTATCAGAAAATCCTTCAAGGCGATTTCGTGCGCTGGCTGTTCAACAGTGCATTTGTGGCGGTCAGCGTCACGGTCGCGCACTTGATCTTCGACAGCATGGCTGGGTATGCCCTGGCGCGCATCAAATTTCCGGGACGCCCGTTGGCTTTCGCGGCGATTGTCGGGACAATGATGGTGCCCGGCATCGTCTTGCTTATCCCGCGCTTTTTGGTATTTAAGCAGCTTGGCATGGTCAATCAGTATTCGGGGCTGATCTTGCCGACGCTGGCCGACGCCTTCGGCATTTTCCTGATGAAGCAGTTTTTCGAGGGTATCCCGATTGACATTGAAGAAGCGGCGGCCATCGATGGCGCCAGCCGTTTTCGCATGTTCTTCGTCGTCATCTTGCCGATGGCGCTGCCTGCACTCACCGCCTTAGCGATCTTCGGCTTTCAGGGTTCATGGAACGATTTCACTGGCCCGCTAATCGCCGTCAGTGGTGAAAAGACGCTGTACACGTTACCGCTCGGTTTGGCTCTGGTCCGCGGCAATACGGGTGCGGCGCTGCCCTGGGATGTGCTGCTCTCTGGCTCGATCATTACCACGCTGCCGATGGCGATCATCTTCTTTGTGTTCCAGCGCTTCTTCGTTGAAGGGGTGACGTACACGGGCGTTAAGGGCTAACGTGTTCGGCGCATTGCGCGTCGTTTGGCGGGGAGTGGTACAGTTTGAGCGCTACGGCTATCTGTACGTCCTCGCCAACATCTTCACGATCCTCCTCTTTCTGCCAGTCATTACCATCCCGGCGGCCTTTGC
>JBBSEU010000450.1:0-2113 GCA_038239365.1 Aggregatilineales bacterium | reverse complement strand
CGTCGATGGCAAACGTGGCCTCATGCGACTGGCTGCACCCGTCGTCATTGACTGCACCGGGGATGCCGACGTTTGTTTTCGGGCAGGAGCGCCTTATGAACGTGCTGGCGATATTGATCCGGCACAAACCCTGACCACAACCTTTCGCATGATCAACGTTGATATTCCACGCGCCAAAGCCTTTAGCAAAAAGGCGATGTGGGAAAAGATGGAAGAAGCTTCAAGCACAGGTGGTTATGATCTGCCGCGCAAAGAAGGTAGCTGGCACATCACGACTCAGCAGGGGGTCATTCACACGATCATGACGCGCGTGGCCGATGTCGATGCAACAGACCCGGTGGCACTCACGGGCGCAGAAATCGAAGGGCGACGACAGGCGCTGGAGTATGCCCGCTTCCTGAAAAATTATGTTCCCGGCTACGAAAAAGCGGAATTGTCCTGGCTTTCTGCGCCGATTGGCGTGCGCGAAACACGGCGGGTCTATGGCCGTTACCGCCTTACCCGTGAAGACTGCCTGACTGCGCGCAAGTTTGAAGATGCCGTTGGTGCGTGTGGTGCGCCCATTGAGGATCACCATGCGGGCGCGGATACGGCCTGGACGTATTTGCCGGATGGCATGACCTACGATATTCCGTATAGCACGTTGCTGCCGCAGCAAGTCGAAGGGCTGCTCGTTGCCGGGCGCTGCTTTAGTGCCACCCATGATGCTCACGCCTCGTGCCGTTCGATGGCGCAAACGATGGCGATGGGTCAGGCGGTTGGCACGGCGGGCGCGTTGAGCATTCGCGCCGATGTTGCGCCGCACGAGTTGGCTATCGCGCCGCTTCAGGAACGCCTGATCCAGATGGGCGCGAAGTTCGGCGAAATCAAGGTAGAATCGCCGTTCGTCTCTAAAGAAGCCTGAAGCGCAATAATCCCTATTGCGCCTGCCCCGAAGCCAGCCAGCGCGCCGGGTTTAGATGCCAGACCGTGTTCAGTTCCGCGTCAGTAAAGCCTTCATCGCGCAGTCGTGGCGTGAACTTAACCAGTAAATAATCGAAGCCCGGCCCGCCACCATAGGCTTTCCAGTACGAACGCCGCGCCATATCGCCACCCAGCAGGATATGGTCGCCAAGACCTGCATCGAACATATCACGCATCAGTTTCACAACCAGATTTTCGGGCTGATATTTGATGCGGCTCGGCGAATCGTATTGAAGATAGACGCCGCGTTCGGCCAAACGGCGATGCACATAAAAATCCGGGTTTCGATCCATGTGACACAGCATGACACACTGCAACGGTATACCCGACTGCTCAAAAGCATCCACAAGGTCATCCGTGGCCGTCCCCATATCGGTATGCACCAGCACCGGAACGGCCATCTTCTGGAAGACCAGTCCGAGTGCCCGAATATGTTTCCGGGTGTGAGGACTTACGAGTTGATAATCGCTCGCCACTTTGATGAACCCCGCTTTTACCTGACTGCGCTCAACAATCGGGCTTTCATAGCCGTTCAGATCAACGCCCTCTGCACACTCGGCATATAAGAGCGCGGCAATCGTTTCTTCGTCGTATTTGTACTGCCAGTGATCGGGCAAGTAGAACTCGCGCGATTGAAACCCCGTCGGCACGATGATCGGGATGTTGGTCGCCTGACTTACCTGAATGAGCTTACGCACGTTTCGTCCGCTGCCGAACGGCTGGGCATCAACGACGGCTCCCCCACCAGCATTTTTCCAATAGGTCAGTTCTTCAACCGCTTTTTCCACACTGTCCAGCTTGAAATCCGGCGTCTTCACGACAGTATAGCCGCCATCCATGATGACGTGATCGTGTGCATTAATCCAGCCGAGTTGATCGGCGGGCAATTTGCCAATTGTGGTTTCGATCAGCTGCATAATTCATCTCTTAATGCGGAATAGTGAACTGATCATATCGAGGCGGAATGGGCACTACAAGAACGGTATTGCTCATTTCACGAACGCTCAAGTAAACAACATGGCAGCGTCAGATCTCAGCTGGACTTTGAACATCAGGTAGCATAACACAACAGATCATTGAAGCGGTCAAGAAGCACTCGCGGGACTTTAACCATATCGGCATCGTTGGTCGATATTTGAAAAGTCAGATG
>JBBSEU010000449.1:0-2071 GCA_038239365.1 Aggregatilineales bacterium | reverse complement strand
GGACGGCCATTCAGATGGGCGCAAGCCTTGCCGACTGGCTGCAACGCCGCCTGAACCTGAGTCCGACGGATCGGCAGATGATCTTGTTAGCCGGGATCAGCGGCGGGTTCGGATCAGTCTTTGGAACGCCAATGGCAGGGTTCGTGTTCGCGCTGGAAGTGGGCAGTATCGGGCGCATCGGCTATGAGGCGATTATCCCGTGTTTGGCGGCGGCGATTGTGGGTGATGGCGTTACAGGGGTTTTGATCGAAGCCGTAGGCGTAACGCATTCACATTATCCACTCTTAACCAGCTTGCCGATTACGCCCGATTTGCTGATTAAATTCGTTATTGCGGGCGCGCTTTTTGGCCTGACGAGCCTGATCTTTGTGGAACTGACACACAGCATCAAGCAACTAGCGGCGCGATTCGTGCGCTGGCCGCCGTTCCGCCCGTTTGTGGGCGGCCTGTTGATCATAGGCTTGACGCTGCTCATCGGCTCACCGGATTATCTGGGCTTAGGCTTGCCACTGATTCAAAACAGCCTGAATGGTCAGGGCGTGACCACCTTTGCCTTTCTGTTCAAGTTGATTTTCACGGCGGTTACGCTGGGAATGGGCTTTTTGGGCGGCGAAGTGACTCCGCTGTTTGTGATTGGCGCAACACTTGGCTATACATTGGGGCGATTACTGGGCGCTGATCCGGCAGCGATGGCTTCTGTTGGGATGGTGGCGGTGTTCGCGGGTGCCAGCAATACACCGTTGGCCTGTACACTGATGGCCGTTGAATTATTCGGGGGCGGTTCGGTTTTGTATGTGGGATTAGGTTGTTTCGTCGCCTATCTGACTTCCGGGCATCGCAGCATCTACGTTACACAGCGCATCGGCACATCGAAAATTCGTGAGCTGGATGTGCTTCCCGACGATACCGTAGAACGATTAGCCGAACGCCGCATGAATCGTCACAAAGTGGGTGAGTGAGATCAACCTATCGTTCGGCGTCCTCATCTCTCAGGCCGAAAACGCCCTTCGCCCCGGCCATTTGTCCGATAGCCCGCTGCCAGCTATCGCCTTCTGCGCCCATTTTCTCATGTGCGCGCTGATGATCCATTTTGTCGATGAACTCGGTTAGCTCAACTTTTAAGCGCGTCCAGATTTCAGTCTGAATCGTAATGAACAGTGGCGCTTGATCCGTTCGGCTTAGCACCTGTCGAAAGTGTGGCAGGCATAGCCCGGCGGAGGAACGATAGGTATCACGCAGTTTGGCGTCCTGGATACTGGTACTGAGTGTTTCCACGTAGCTTTTTTCGGATCGAATGAGCGCCTCGCAGGCCAGACATTCTCCGGTTGGCTCAAGGCGTTTGGCTAGCCCCTCGCCGGGAGCGTTGGAACTGCCGAAAAGCCGCGCCAATCCACCCGACGGTGAGGCCTCAGTTGGTGCTTGTGCCGTGATCTTCATCGCTTCATCGACCACTGCCCGGTACAGAATCGCAACGCCCAGCGCCCCACCCTTGTACTGCGTAAGCTGCCAGCTATGCTCGTTGCACATGCCGCGCCCGGCGCGAAAGGCCAGATGGCTTTCGCGCGTGTTGACGTATTCGTAGAGCAGCGAATCGAGATAACGATCTACTGCCCGCAGCGACAGATTGCACAGCGCGCAACCCGGCTGCGGAAAGGTTTCGATCAGATCGAAGTAGCCAAACGCCGTGACGATAATTTATGTCCTTGCTATTGCTCACGCATTGCAGGTGATTTATGCGCGCGATACACATCCATACCCGTAATACACACGCTTAGCCACAGCGCCCCCGCCGCGAATCCAGCCACCACATCGCTAAAATAGTGGACACCCAGGTACAGACGGCTGAAACCGATCAGCAGCACCAGGAATACAGCGGCCACAATGACGGCGATTTGTGTACGACGTGTGTGCAGCCCCAGCAGCGCAAAGTAGGCCAGCAACCCATACATGATACACGAAAACATGGCATGTCCGCTTGGGAAACTGTAATTGACTGCTGTCAGAACTGGATCGGCAAAGACCGGCCGCGCCCGCGCGAAGAACTGCTTCAAAATCTGGTTGAGCAGTTCGC
>JBBSEU010000448.1:0-2203 GCA_038239365.1 Aggregatilineales bacterium | reverse complement strand
GCCGAGCCTGACCAAAGCCATCCTGCAACGCGCCAAAGAAGACGAACTGCTCAAGCCAAAGGGCGCGATCATGGGCAAGTCGATTTTCAAGGCTGCACAGCTTGAAATGGTCTCGACGATGCCGACACTCGACGAGGCACGCGCTGGTTTGATCGGTACGATCATTGCGCCCGCAACGTCGCTGCTCAGCCTGCTGGCACAGCCCGCACAAGGGTTGGCCGCTATTCTGCAAGCCTATTCCGATAAAGACAAGAACGAAACGAGCGGCGAACAAGCCGCCTGAAAGGAAACTGTATCATGGCAGATTTGAATCAACTCGTAGACGCATTGGGCGGCCTGACCGTCCTGGAAGCCGTTGAACTGAAAAAGTTGCTCGAAGATAAGTGGGGCGTTCAGGCCAGCGCCGGGTTCTCGATGCCCGCCGGGTTCGCAGCGCCCGCCGCTGGTGCCGCTGCTGCTGCGCCCGCCGAACCCGTCGAGGAGCAGACGGAATTCACCGTCATCCTCAAGGATGTTGGCCCCAAGAAGATCAACGTCATCAAGACGGTGCGCGCGCTCACCAACCTGGGTCTGAAGGAAGCCAAAGACCTGGTTGAAGGCGCTCCCCAGAACGTGATGGAAGCTGTCACGAAGGACGCCGCCAACGACGCCAAGAAGAAGCTCGAAGAAGACGGCGCTGTCGTCGAAATCAAGTAATTCGCAGCGAAATAACATTAGCAGGGCATCATCACGATGCCCTGCTTTGGATTAGCCCTGCAACAATGACTGTGCCCCATCAATCCACACCTCCGTACCGCTGATGTGCTTCGACGCATCAGACGCCAGAAACAACACCAACTGTGCCACATCATCCGCTGAGCCGGGCTGACCATCCGTCAGCGGAACAGAACCTTCCGGGTAATTGACCGGTACTTTTTCGCGTTCCAGACTTTCGCTCATTTCGGTATTCTGATCGATATTCGACTCAATCCAACCGGGACAGATCACATTGGCGCGAATCTTATACTTGGCAAGTTCCAGCGCGATCATTTTGGTGAAGGCAACCTGCCCTGCTTTGGAACTTGAATAAGCTGATGCGCCTGTATTGCTGAACATACGTGTCCCGTTCACCGAAGACGTGACGATAATGGAGCCGCCCTGTTTTTTGAGATGCGGCACTGCATATTTCACCGTTAGAAATGTGCCTTTCAGGTTGATGTTGAGCGTCTTATCCCAGTCTTCCGGTTCGAGTTCTTCAATGGGTGCCCATTTACCGTTGATCCCGGCGTTGGCAAACACAATATCCAATCGCCCCCATCGATCAATGACCTGTTGAACCGCCTTCTTCATCTGCTCCGGCTGCGAAATATCAGCTTCCACGCTAATCGCTTCGCCGCCATTGACCGCGATCTCATTGATCGTTTTATCGATCTCATCCTCAGTGCGACCAAGCCCGGCTACTCGTGCGCCTTCCTTTGCCAGTAATTGCGCGGCGGCTTTGCCAAGTCCCGATCCCGCGCCTGTCACCAGCGCCACTTTTCCATTAAGCTGCATCACATCCCCCATTCATGTTACCCATAATGACCAATATGCAACGGGCAAACGGCGTGCCATAGCTGCTCAGCTAGACGCTTATTGCAAACTCACCCGTTTGGCGTTAGCATCAGGCGGTTTTTGGGCAGCAGTTCAACGCAAGAAAGCGCATGGTTTCCCCGATTTTTCCTATCGACAGACAAATGCAACCCAGCGCCGTGATCGTGATCGCGGGCACTGTGAACTATTACTACGATGATATTGGGCGGCGTGTCGGTGAGGCACTGCGTAACCTGGGCTTCGTGGTCGATGTGTGTACGCTTCGCACCTACCAGGAGCAGCACTACGACTGGGCATTTTTCATGCCGCTGCTCGAAGTATGTGTCGCCTACAGCACCGTCGAGGAAGCGATGGACAATATCGCGCGTATCGTAAACCGCGCCGATCACAGCGTCAATGTGCTGCTTGAATGTGTGCAGACCAAGTGGTTTGCCACGTCCTACAAGTATTTTCAGCAGGCACGGCTGCAACTATTGTTCGATCTGGGCTTGCACACGCAGGCCGCCTTTCTGCCATCCGAAGCAGCCAGCGTTTATCACTTCGCTTATAACGGCCCCACCCGCCGCGAGCAGGTGCTTGCCCGTCAGATGCTCGACTCATCGACTGAGCGCCCGATCCCCTGGACATTTGT
>JBBSEU010000447.1:0-2208 GCA_038239365.1 Aggregatilineales bacterium | reverse complement strand
CGCGGCTTAAAACGAACATCCTTATTGCCTGTTTGTAGAAGCATCACAGCACCGATTGGGTAAGCTAATGAAATGCTGGCAAGCAATCCCTTTATATGTTCATCATCCCAAACCCAGCCACGCTGGAAATCGGGTAACTGGGTTTTTCCTTCTGAAATGCTTCTCAAAATGTCAAACAATTGAATTTCAGCGGTAGAGTTCATAGTTCGATGATGCTCTTTGAGCTAAGAAAAAAAGTTTAGCCATTATAACTTACCTACAAACTCTCAACAATAAAAAAAGCTCATTCGACAAGTTTTACAAGCGCATCTAAAATCTACATCCTTATCGTTTAGTGGAATCAGGTAAATCGTGATGTATCGGAATCGTGTGTTACCGCTTGTGGCTGGGATCGTTATTGTTATCGGGTTTGGGCAAACACCCGCCCCCATTCAACAGTTAGCGTTGAAAATCATATCGGTCAGGCCGCATGATACGCGGGCTTACACCGAGGGATTAGTATGGCAGGACGGCGCGCTGTACGAAAGTGCCGGGAATTACAATGAATCGGACTTGCGACAGATTGATCCAAAGACGGGTGAGATATTACATCAGGTAAAGCTGGCCGATCAATACTTCGGTGAGGGATTAGCGTTTGTCGATGGAAAGTTAATTCAACTGACTTGGAAAGAAAATACCGCTTTTGAATACGACGCGCCCACTTTTGATCGGTTACGAACCTTCAACTATGAGGGTGAAGGCTGGGGACTGTGTTATGACGGTACACAGTTATACATGAGCAACGGCACCCACACGATTACGGCGCGCGATCCGCAAACGTTTGAAGTGATGCGCGCAATTCAGGTGACTGCCGATGATCAACCGGTTGAGCAGATAAACGAACTGGAATGCGCGGACGATTCGATCTATGCGAATGTCTGGCTTACTGATCAAATCCTGAAAATCGACAAAAAGACCGGACAGGTTATGGCGGTAGTAGATGCCAGCGGACTGCTCACGGATACCGAGAAAGCAGCGGCGGGATCGGCTGGGGTACTCAACGGAATTGCCTATGATCCGGTGCAGAAAACATTTCTGATCACAGGCAAAAATTGGCCGCATCTGTTCGAGGTGCAGTTCGTACCGTCCACCACGCAGTGATCACGTAGGTTTCAAATCGGTTCAAATTAGTTGTGCTACAGACCGATAAAGGTTAAGATCAAGACGTATGAAAGTTGAATCATTTGCAGAAGGGCTTAGCCCGCTATGACGTTGTTCTACTACGAAAGGCTGGCTCAATGGGCGGCCAAAGTCTGGCACAAACAGCAGCCGGGCGTCTCCTACCTGACCTTGTGGGCAGATTCGGATTGCGCGAACCATCGCGCCCACACTCGGTTGCAAGCCGGGCAAACCATTAACGACAGCTTCACCTACGAGCGTATGGAGAGCGTCGATTGCCCATTGGTGACGCCGATTCATTTTGTGCTGCAAAACGAAGATAACGCCGAACCTGGTTGGGCACCCGGCGCGTACTGGTTTCAATTCAGCACCTTTAGCGTATTGTATGCAGCGGTGTACACTTCGGAACACACCAACGATGATACGATGGCGATTGCCCTTGCGCCTGTCGATCACCTGAGCGATTGGTTGGCCTTTCAGAAGGTGTGCGAGTCGTTAGTGCGTAACCTGCCCAAGCGTCAGGATGTGTATGTAATCGGCGGCACGAATGCCCATTTCAAACCCACTATCGCCTGGGAAGATGTGATCCTGCCCGAAGCCTTCAAGACCGATCTGGCGAACGACATGGAAGCCTTTTTCGAGAAGGGCGTGGAAATCTACAAGCAGTTGAATCTGGCTGCATTCCGCAAGCTGCTGCTGGTCGGGCCACCCGGCACGGGTAAAACGATGTTGTGTGCGGCACTGGCAAGGCGCGCGCTGGAACGTGGGCGGATCGTCGTTTATGTGTCCGGTTCAGATTTTCGAGGCGCAACTTTCCAGAAGATTCATCAGGCGTTGCAGATCGTGGCACAGTCGGCAGAACCCGTCGTTTTGATCGTCGAGGAGTTTGATAACTACCTCACCAAAGAGAACAAGGCGCAAATCCTGAACGTGCTGGACGGCATGGAGACACCCAATAACCCACGCGGCGCGCTGCTGCTGGCAACGACGAATTACCCGGAGATCATTGATCGGCGCATCGCCAAGCGCCCCGGACGGTTGGATCGGATT
>JBBSEU010000446.1:0-2218 GCA_038239365.1 Aggregatilineales bacterium | reverse complement strand
GGTTTGTACGGATTGCTCCTTTATGTTGAGGTGTAGTTATTTCTCTGGAACGGCCTTACCGCATCTTTTGGGTGGTGATGGCATCCTGAATACGTTCCCGCTACCGTTAAATGGCGATGAACGATCTGCCCTGCATCACTCCGCCAGCGTTGTCAGGGATGCCATTGTGAGTTTGGCGCTATAGCCTGTGCAGTGACCTGGCATATCTGATGCAGGTTTCAGGAATTCGCTTATACGTTTTGTCTACGCCTCGACTCCAGCGAAGATGGGCAAATAATCATTGATCACCAGAAGCTGTATGATGAGGCGAGCAGATGAGATCCATCAAAATACTATTGTCCCTTGCTAATCTGCTGACATTTTGCATTTTAGCGATCCCGCAACTTCGCGGCACACTGGATGGGTTATTTAACAATAATTACGGTGTTAATTACTGGTATACAGATGCTGGTTGAGGGCGCATGGCCGCTATATATCGCAACAAACCGCAGCTCGCACAGCAGGTCATGTTCCAGATGTTTTCGGCAGAGCAAGGTGACGCGACCCTGGGCTTCCTAGACGAAAAGAACTCGGTTTATCAAAATATGAGGTTGTTCAACACAGTGCCTCAATCATTTGTACCGGACGTTCCGTGTTCACAAATGACGGTTGCGTGTGTCGCAGGTTTTGGCCTTATCCAAGTGATGGTCTCAGCCATCCGGGTGTTCGTAGTACATCCGCCCGCCTAGTTAGCTGCTTCGTCGTGTTTTAACGGGCGTAGGTTAATGCTCAGAGATAGTGTCATAAAACGCTATACTTTGGGTGACTATCGACATCATGGTTTGGGGAGGTAAGTTGTCAGCGCCCGCATATACTGTGCTCGTTCAAATTCGGATGGGTTATCACAGCGAACCTGGCTGACAATACCACGCAGCTTATCCACTGAGCTATACCCGTATTGGTCCATACACTCGCGTATTTGCTGCTCGACCACCCGTAAATAATCGATCCCATTCATGAGCAGTGCCGATGCCATCATTGCGATATTCGCGCCGGCCATGATTGCCTTGATGGCATCCGCGCCATGATGAATGCCGCCTGTGGCGGCCAGTTGCGCGTCGATGCGCTGATACAGGATGCCGATCCAGCGTAAAGGTAGACGTAGGTCTTGTGATGTACTGAGTAAGACATGCGAATATACCGTCCGCGTTTCCAGGTCGATATCCGGCTGGTAGAAACGGTTGAACAGAACCAGTGCGTCGATCCTGGCCTCGTCAAATTGGTGGGCAGTGCGCGCCATGTTCGTGAAATACGGACTGAGTTTGACCGCCACTGGAATTTTGACGACAGCCTTTGCGGTGTGTGCGATACCGACGTAATTGGCTTCGATGTCGTGCGGTGAGACCTTTGGGTCTGCCTCAACGGCGTACAGATTCAGCTCGAGCGCATCCGCGCCGGCTTGTTCAATCTGGCGCGCGAAGTGACTCCAGCCATTCCCTGTCGAGCCGTTCAAGCTGGCAATAATCGGGATTTCGACGGCTTGCTTGGCCTTGTGGATATGTTCGAGGTACGCATCTGCCGTTGCCGTAAAATCCGGTTGTTCAGCGTTATACGCCATCGCTTCAGGCGAGTTTTCTGCGCTGTGAGTCATGTAGCCTCGCAGTGAGTACTGCTCGCTACGCAATTGTTCTTCAAACAACGAGTAAAGCACAATCGCGCCTGCGCCCGCGTCTTCCATGCGTTTGATGTTCGCCAAACTTTCTGATAGCGGATTCGCTGAAACGACCAGTGGTGAACGCAGTCGCTTACCCAAATAGTCTGTTGTTAAATCCATAATAACGATGCCTCACTTGAATCGACCTAAGCCCTCGTTCTATCAGCAGCCTGGAGTGGGGGCTAAGACACTGGACAGGATCGTGGGTACACCTAAACCGATTAGTTGGCGAGTTCGGCGGTGCGGACCGGGATCAGCAGCACAGGGCAGGGTGCCTGATGCAGTACAGTTTCGGCCACGCTGCCCATGAATGCTCTGGAAAGTCCGGTTCGTCCATGGGTTGCCATAATGATCACATCGCAGCCATCACGGGCAGTATTGATAATTGTCTTGGCTACATCACCTGTTCGCACATCAAGGGTAACCGTGTAACCCGCTTCCGCAAGTTCGGCGGTGACTTGTTCGAGGTAACCATGTCGGTTCCGCATCAGGTGTGCGTCTTCTTCTGCATCACGATCCTGGAGG
>JBBSEU010000445.1:0-2257 GCA_038239365.1 Aggregatilineales bacterium | reverse complement strand
TCTCCAACTGATGAATCTTTCCTTGCCCAGACGACCCACTTACCCACAACCCCCGGCCCGCGTTGTGGCCGCGCGTCATGCAGCGCCTCCCACATGCGTAGGATTGTGAACTTGCTCATCAGGTCGCGCAGATCGGCTTCGTCGCAAAAGTGATGTGGCAAATAACCATCAATATCCCTTGAGTCGGGGCGTTCGTCAACAAATGTGTTCGGTTCAGGCTCAAGCTGAACACCCGCCGCGACATTTGCGCGCAGGTCATCATAATCGAGCGTATGGGTTGAAGGAAAATCGGCCATGAAAAGGCCGCCCGGCTTGAGGGTGCGCCAGACTTCGTCAATGGCACGCTGCACGTTCGCGCGCATGGCATGATGAATCGTGGACGTGCTGAACGCCGCATCGAACGTCGAGTCCGGCCAGGGCAGCGCGCTTGTCATATCGCAGGCTTTGCCATCGAAGCTGATGCCCAGCTTAGCACAGGCTTCAATAGACCGTTCTATCCCTGTCGGTGAAATATCCGACCCGGCCACCTTGAAGCCGCGCTGTCCCAGATACACCGAGTGCCGCCCCATCCCGCAGCCCAGATCGAACACCAGAGCGCCCGGCGGCACTGTGTCTGCCCATTCGACCAGGGTGTTGTTCGGCGCTGAAAAGCTATCAAAGCGTTTAGGGACGTTCTCACTGTTCCAGATGCGTTCCCAACCCAGGCGTTGAGTCATATTCGTGATCCTCAATCCATATTTCTGATCGGCAATTTTACCACGCGGCGTTACACTGAACCCGAATTTGCTCAGGACGATCACACTTTGCATCGCAGTCCATTTCGGCTCATCCCAATCTTGTTGCTGGCCTTCGCGCTGCGGCTCAGCGGCGCACATACCAATTCGCGCCCCGTTTTGCAGGATGATCACCTGGATTATCACCGCATCGCGGAAAACCTGCTCAACGGGACGGGTTACGTTCAGATCGAAGGGTTCGCCTATGGTCGCCAACCCGCTTGGCCGATTCTGCTGGCAGGCGTCTATGTGATCGGCGGGGTTCACCCGGAAATCGGCATATGGGCGACGGCGCTGCTGGGTATGTTGACCGTTGCGGCGACGTGGCGGGTTGGGCGGCTGATTGGCGGTGAGGGCGTTGGGCTGCTGGCCGCGTTTTTCGTGGCGATTGATCCGTTCCTGATCGTGCAGGATCAAACGCTGTTATCCGAGAGCCTGTACACCTTCGGCCTGACCGTGCTTTTATGGATGCTGCTCCGGCGGCGCGCGGTGGCCTATGGTCTGCTCACGGGATTGCTGACGCTGGTTCGCAGCAACGGGATCGGCCTAGTGATTGGGCTGCTGCTCATGCCGCGCAAACGACTCGCACTTGCCCTTGTATGGCTCGGTTTGGTACTGCTCCCCTGGACAATCCGTAACGTGACAGTTGCCGGGATGTTTTCGCCGCTGGCACCTCAAAGCGGGCAGTTGCTTTTGGGTAGCTATAATAACTTCACGCTCAACGCTCCCGACGCCTTTGGGATGTGGTTGTATCCAAAGGAACTGCCCGAAGGCCAACCCTACGCCGCACTGCCCTACCTTGAACGTGAGCGCGCCTGGGCAAATGCTGCATTTAGTTTCATGGGTCAGCATACTGGCGATTTACCGGTAATGGTTGGGCGACGACTGGCGCGATTTGCCCTTCAAGCCGCCTATGTTCCACGCCCGGCACCCGACACCCGCCTGTTATTATTTCAGCCGATTTACTTCCTGTTTTTGTTGATCAGCACGTTTGAGGGAGTTGCGTTGCTGATTTTGCAGCGGCGTTGGCGTCCGTTGCGACTCATTGCGGTGTTGCTCCTGCCAACCTTGATCATCGTGGCCGCGTTATACGGTGAGGCGCGTTTCCGAACGCCCTATCACCCGATGTTCGCGTGCATCAGTGCGGTATTCTATAACTGGTTATGGATCAACTTACGGGGAAAACGAAAAGGCCGTCGAATCCGATGAAAGACGTTATTTTCGGCTACAATGCCGTTTCCGAGGCGCTGCGGGCGGGTCATCCGATCAATCGCATCTATTTTTCAGCGATCAGTAAGCGCCCGTACATCGCCGAATTGAAAACGTTGGCGCAGGAAAACAAAGTGCGCTTCGACTTTGTGGACATCGCCAAGCTGAACGTATTGGCGCACACTGGCGAACATCAGGACGTGGTGGCCGTCGTCAGCCCGGTGGAATATACTGAACTGGACGCTTTTTTGACGGCCTACCGTGAAGTCAATCCG
>JBBSEU010000444.1:0-2357 GCA_038239365.1 Aggregatilineales bacterium | reverse complement strand
TGGGGCGGCCTGCGTCACTTGGCTACAACCTGCTCAACGTGACGCTACCGACTGTCTTGTTTAACACTATCTTGATCCTGCCTGTCTTTCGCGTGATGGGCGTCGTGTTCGAGGCGTCGCGTCCACGGCGTGTCACGCTGTAAATGGAATATGGAACTATTGATGAGGATTGAATATCCATGAGAGAAGGTCGTTTATTGCCCTTTCAGGGATCGCGGTTGGTTTTTTTGTGTGTTGTGATGTTTTGCGCACTGGTGAGCCTGGTCATGCGCTTGTATCAATATCAATTCACCGATCATGATAGCTACGTGGCGAAGGCCAACGAAAACGCGGTGCAAAGCGTGCCGCTGCCTGCCCCACGCGGCGTGATTTATGATCGCTATGGTGTGGCGCTGGCACTCAACTCGCCTGCCTGGATTGTGACGGTGATCCCGGCCCGCTTGCCGGATGATCAGAAAGCTGCGCTGGATGTGCTGAATCGTCTATCGGCGCTGATCGAAGTGCCCGCTACGCGCGCTGCTGCGGATGCTGCTGGGAAAAAGACTGAGCGCAGTTTGCAAGAATTCGTCAGCGAGGGCGAAGGCATCGCGCCTTATCGTCCAGTGGTCGTCAAAACGGATATTGATCAGAGCATTGCACAGCAAATTTTGGAGAACAAACAAGATTTGCCCGGCGTGGATGTACAGTGGGGGGCAGTTCGCCAATACCCAACTGGGCAGACCACCTCGCAGTTGATCGGCTACCTGGGACCGATTGGTCAAAAAGAAGCCGATCAACTGCGCCAGCTCGGCTACAATCCCTCTTTTGAGCGGACAGGTTTCGCAGGCGTCGAAGCCTCTATGAATCCACTGCTGGCTGGGCAGCGTGGGGATCGCACCCAAAAGGTCGATGTTGCCGGGCGGCAAGTCGAAGGCGGCCTGATCAGCGAACGACCTGCGGTGGCCGGGACAAACATCCGGTTGACGATTGATCTTGAGTTGCAGCGTATCGCAGAGAAGGCGCTGGTTGCACAGATCAACCAGATCAACATCGAAAAGAAGGTGAACTGGACACAATCAGGCGTGGTCGTGGCGCTTAACCCGCAGACTGGCGAAATCCTGGCGCTGGTCAGTTGGCCGACCTATGACAACACCCGGTTTGCGCGCTTCATTGATGGTGGATATTACAATGAAGTTCTTGGCGCTGCTCAGTATCCATTGGTTAACCATGCGGTTGCCTCGACTTATCCACCTGGCTCGACCTGGAAAATCCTGACTTCAGTGGCCGTCATGCAAGAAAAGGTGATCGATCCGAACGCCAATCTGTTTGATGAAGGCAAGCTGATTGTTGAGAACAGCTTTGCGCCAAATGATGTGGCGAAGGCGCAAAAGTTCGTGTGTTGGGATCCAAGGGGACATGGTACAGTCAACCTGATCAAGGCCATTGCCGTAAGCTGCGACGTGTATTTTTATCAAGTCGGTGGCGGCAATCCAAAAGTCAGTCCACAAACGCTGCGTCCCGGCGGGCTGGGCATCGACAACCTGGATCGCTACGCAGCGATGTTTGGCATTGGGGAGCAAACCTTCGTTGAGCTGCCGGGTGCTGTCAAGGGCAACATGCCGGATCGGGACTGGAAGCGACGCTACTATGGCGAAAGCTGGTCAACGGGCGACACCTATAACGCGGCGTTCGGCCAGGGGTATGTAATCGTGACCCCGCTGCAACTGATCAATGTCGCGGCGGCCATTGCTAACGGCGGCACTCTCTATCAGCCAACGCTCATCAACAGCTTCGTTGACTCTGAAAACAACGTGCTTCAACCCTTTAAACCGCATGTGCTGCGTACCCTGCTCTGGCCGACGGAAGGCTCAACCGCCGTGCTGCACATCGAAGAGGACATGAAGCTGAAGGGCGAAAGCAGTCTGGCCTGCGTCTGCGAGATGGATAGCAAGTATTCCACACCCGAACTACGTAAGCGCTACGGCAAGCAAGACCCAGCTCACCCCGATGATTCCAATGCGGTGCTGCCCATTTGCGACCCGGCGAAAGCTGAGGCGAACTACCGCCAAACGGTGATGGTTGACCGCGATGTGACACCCGACAGCGCCCCTAACAAGAAGTTCAGCTTTCAGGCCGTCGACTACTCGGTATTTGTGCCGTTTGATTACGATTTCACAGATGGTATTTGTGATGATACAAAGTTTCAGGTGGCGCAGCTTGAGCCGGCCTTGTTCAAAAGCAGCACGCTGACCACCGACGAGATCGAGAAGATTGGCTATCAACCGCCCTTTGTCGATCCGGCTACGCTGAAAGTGGTTGAGGAAGGGATGCATCAAGCCACAAAAGAGAATCCGGGAGGGACAACCGGCAAAGGCTAT
>JBBSEU010000443.1:0-2390 GCA_038239365.1 Aggregatilineales bacterium | reverse complement strand
TGGATCAGCTTCGAGTCCATATGCCTGGAGAAAAACAACGATCAAGTAGGGCGCATCTTCCAAATGCGGCTTGCGCCAGTCCGTACCCAGCGGCGCAAGGGCATTCAGCCACTCGTCGCTCATGCGATGTTCGTAGCTCTCTTTTTCTTCTTGTTCGGCGACTTCACGAAGTTGGCGTTTCATGTCCACGTTGCTCACCACGACAAATGTCCAGGGTTGTTGGTTTGCCCCTGAGGGTGCAGTCGCCGCCGTAGCAATGGCATTCTCAATCAATTCGTAGGGCACGGGTTCTCTCGAAAACTGGCGTACTGTCCGCCGTGTCCGCATCTGCACTAAAAAATTTCGGGATCGGGCAAGTTGTTCGTCGGGCGCTAATCGTTGAAAAGACAAGGGAACAAATTCCGGTGTCGCTGAAGGCATGATCAATTCCTCTAATTTTTACGTGGAATGGTGAATCGCAAGACATCCTTAAGATTTTCCTGCAAAGCTCGATTTGCGCCATACTCAGCTTTCTCAATCATATAGCGAGTTCTGGGGGAATCGAATGGATGTCATACGCCGACGTGCCATCTGGCTAGGAGCAGTCGCCGGGCTGCTCGGTGGCCTCGTGTTTGGGATCGCGCTTACTAACCGGGGCATGATGGCGGGAATTGCCGGATTGTTTCACTTGGATAATACGCTGCTGGGTTGGGTCATTCACTTGTTCTTCTCAGCAATCATCGGCGGCCTTTATGGATTTTGGTTTTCAATCTTCAAAGGTGCATCCAAATATAGCGATGGTGCAGCAAACGGCATGACCTATGGCTTTGTCTGGTGGGGGCTGGGTACAATGACGCTTGCACCATTGTTGCAGCAGGGCAGCGTCGCCTGGACTCTTTCGGCGGTAATGACCGCATTTCCATCGCTCATCGGCCATCTGGTTTATGGATTGGTGTTGGGGATCGCATTTCAGATCATCGGCGAACTTTTATTAGGGCGTGTGCTTGCTCAACCCGCCGTACCTGTACCGATCACGCACCGCATCGTCATTTTGGGCAGTGGCTTTGGCGGGATGGCGGCGGCGCTGCGTTGGGAGACGCATCTCGCCAAACACCCTGAGATCAGTGTGACGCTCGTCAGTGACAACAATTATTCATTGTTCACGCCTATGTTGGCCGAAGTCGCGTCTGGCGCGTTGGAAGCGCCGCACATCAGCAGTTCGGTCCGCGCCTTCTTCAACCGTGTTCGCTTTCGACGGGCGGTTGTGGCGCAGATTGATACCCAGGCGCAAACCGTTCAGCTCCAGCCCCGCGAAAATGCGGAAAAAGTGACGCTGCCCTATGACCAACTCCTGATGTCACTCGGCTCAACCCCCTTCGATTTTGGATTGCCCGGTATCAATGACTATGCCTTTACGCTCAAGACACTTGAAGACGCGATCACACTCCGTGATCATGTTCTGACCTTGCTTGAACAGGCTGACTTGTTAGGTGAGGCGATTCCACCCGATATGCTCACTTTTGTTGTGGCTGGCGGTGGTTTTTCGGGAATGGAAGTCGTCGCGGAACTGTTCGATTTTGTCCACAGCGCCATTCGCTACTATCCGACTATTCGCCCGGAAGATACACAGTTCATTTTGGTTCATGCGGGTGAACACGTTTTGCCCGAACTGAGCGTTAGCCTGGGTGATTACGCCCAACGCAAACTGGCACAACGGGGCATCGAGTTTATGTTGGGTGTCCGTGTGGCAGGCTGCACCACGAACTCAGTCTTGCTAAAAGATAAAGCGCCTATCGTAGCCCGAACGCTCATTTGGACAACAGGCAATAAGCCGCACCCGGTCTTGCAGGCACTCGATGTTGCCAAGTCCGGCAATCGCATTCAAACCGATGCCGCACTACGGAGCGTGAGTCATCCGACCTTGTGGGCAGTCGGCGACTGCGCGTTTAACCCGGCACCGGATGGCAAACCGTATGCGCCCACCGCGCAAAACGCTTCACGGAGCGGCAAACTCGCCGCTGATAATATGCTGGCGGTCTGGCAAGGCCATACTCACTTGACGCCATTCGTCTTCAAGCCATTGGGTCTGTTGGTGGTGCTTGGACAGCGAACTGCGGCGGCGGAGATCGGCGACTGGAAGTTCAGCGGATTGCTGGCCTGGTTCATGTGGCGGGGCATCTACCTGAGCAAATTGCCAGGACTGGAAAAGAAAGTGCGCGTCCTGCTCGATTGGATCGTCGAGTTTTTCCTCCCGCGTGATATTGTCCTGACGCAGCGCGTCAACGCACCACGCCACTCCGAATTGATCACCGAGCCGAAAGTAGACGGTGCCGCATGATGAAGCGTCTTTCGCTGGGTATATTGCTGGCCGCCTGCACTGCCATCGTATTGGCCGTTGCGCTTACCGGAAG
>JBBSEU010000442.1:0-2396 GCA_038239365.1 Aggregatilineales bacterium | reverse complement strand
TATCGGTAATACTCACCTGCCCAAACTCCGCCACACAGGTTCGCATCGTATCATTGAGGGGTGCTGTCCATTTTTGGGGCAGTGCCGCCGCACCGAGCATCATGCCCACGACAGAACCAACCGTCGCCGCGTTGCAATCGGTATCGTAGCCAAGCTGCACCGCAATCGTGATCGCGCGTTCAAAAATCGCGGCGGGCGTATCGGTACCATCTCCCCAGCCATACAGCAGCGCGGCGGCCACGCAGCAGGCATTGTTGATCGTGCCGGGGAAACCATATTTGTTGAAGTGTTCTCGAATATGCTGCCCGGTTTGCTGCCAGTCGCTATCCTGTTGAACCCATTCGATCACCTGTTGAATCGCTTCTGTGAAACGGGATCGCGTTGGCACTTGCGCCAGCCCCGCCAATATCACGGTTTTCATATCTAACTCTGTGAAAGCCGCCGCGTTCATGGCGCTCACCCACATTGGGCCGTAAATCCCATTTTGTCGATGAGTCAGGTACGCATCCCGCCACGCGAATTCCGCCGCCCGTTCAGGGTTGCCGGGGCAAACATAACCGTACACGTCCGTCCGGATTTGCGCGCCGATCCACTCCACGCCCGGATTCAAGTAATCCGTAATACTTTCCAGATCAATGTCTTTGGCCTGGTGTTCTCCAATGGCCGTCGCCAGATTCAAATAGACGACGTGTTCCGGTCCCCATGTCCACAGGAATGGGATCGACCCCAGCCAGTTCAGCCCCACATCCAGCGTTGTGAACTGCAAGCCGCTACGTTCCAGCAGTTTGACGGCCAGACACATATAGTTCAGGTCGTCGTCTTCCTGTGCATACTGGACATAGCCGCGCATACTCGGCACACAGTCGCGGCGCAGCGGTTTGCCATTACGCGATTGAGCGGGCACGTAATCCGTCAGTGGGTAGGCATTCGCCCCTTCCAAATAGGCTCTGATTTGCTCTGGCGTCAAATCCATCTCGAAGGGCTTGCCCAGCACACAACCCACCGTCCGCCCCAGCCATGCACCATAAATTTTCTGGCGAACTTCATCTTCCGCCAGATAAAACGAGGGCAGTTCTATCGCTGTAGGACGTGCTGCGCGAATATCTGCCAAGTCGGACGGTTCGTGATACGGCCAATCAGCGCGGAGTGGCATCCCTTTGACGCGCTCATAAATCCTCATCAAAGATGCCGAATCGGTTTGGGATTGTGTCCACTGCTCGTGTAAGCCATCAATTTCGTAGCCGCGCAGCGAACGTTCAGCGATCTCCTGCCGCACCCGCTCGGCGACAACATCTGTCCTCAGACTGATCATGCTGTTACTCTATTTCCCCAAAGGCAAGATGAAACGAAACACTGTCGCCGCTTGCCATATCTGTTACCTCACCATTTGGCAGTCGCACTTTGATAGGTGTACCCGCTTTCCCGCCACGTACTGTTACCTGAGCCGCCCCTCCCGTACTATCAATAGATAAATTCGCGCTAATATCGCCATACCACGTTGGAAAACGCTCAAAAGCGATGTGCGCGTTCGGTTTGAGCCATTCCGCCGGAACACCTCCGAACAGCAGTAAACCCTCCTGCCATTCTTCGATCAAGACGGCGCGCTGCAACAGAAATAGCTCGGCCTGTGACCAACCGTGCGGGGTGATGCTCTCAAATTTGTGGCAGCCGCGCAGTTGATTGATCAACGTCACGCCAAAAATCGCATTTTCCGTCCCGACGCCCTGACCGCCCTCACGCCAACCATACAGCCCCGGCAAATCCTGATTCACCAACCGATAGCGGAGTACATCCCAAGCTGGTGTCGGGTCGCCTAACAACAATGCGTTGTGTGCCTGCGCCGCCTCGAAGTACAGCCAATACGGTTCGGGTGTGAAAACGCCGCCTTTCAGTCGATTTTTCGTCCACCATTCCGCAAAGGGTTTCTTGACTCGATCCGGATCATGTTCCCAGGCGTGCGTCGGCCACACCAAACTATTGACTGTGCGCTCATGGGTGAAAAATTCCGGGTGGCGGCTGCTGTACGCTTCGAGTGCCGTTTGGAGTTCGTGGGCTTCGGTCTCGTAGAGTTCCGCGTCTGTTGTCAATCCAAGTTCGCGCGCCGCATAAACCGCCTCACGTAGTCCGGCCAGCGCCCAATGGTTCACCCAGCCCAGCGAATACTCAACGCCATGATCCATCGCACCCATGATAATGCCATCTCGTGCCGCCAAACAAATTATTCCGGCGGCGCGTTCGGCGTGCGTGAAGGCCAGCACTGGCGTATCAACCGTGATTAGAATCGGCTCTGTCGAGCGCCGCATCCGAAATAGCCAGTCACAATTACGCTGAAAGGCCCGAAAGACAACGAGCAGCCATCAAAAGTCGCGCGAGATTCGCTAATGCTCCACCACCCC
>JBBSEU010000441.1:0-2497 GCA_038239365.1 Aggregatilineales bacterium | reverse complement strand
TGCCTTGCAGGTTGAAAATCTTTGCGCCCTTCGGGAACAGCTTCATGATCAGTTCAGCTTGCGCCTCACCGCCCTTGACATTGTCCGCGCCAACGTGTGCCAGCGTCTTGACGCCCGACACGTTGCGGTCAATTGTCGCCACTGGAATCTTGGCATCAACCAATTCCTGAATAGCGGGTGCCATTGCGTCAGCCGTGATCGGGCTAATCAGCACGCCGTCAAACTTCTGGGTAATCATGCTTTCCACGTCGGCGGTCTGCTTCGGAACGTCGTTCTTGCCGTCAAACGTGACAAGTTCAATATCGCCCAGTTTTTTGGCTTCGTCTTCAACTTGCTTCTGCATATTCACGAAAAACGGGAAGGCCAGATCGGGCAGCGAAAGGGCGATCTTGAGTTTTTTGGCCTGAGCATGGGTTGGGGCGCTGCTCATGGCGAAAACGGAAAGGACGACGACGGCAGCAGTCAGGGCGCTCAATACTTTTTTGAACATTCAATCCTCCGAGAAATTAAACAGGCACTAATCGGTGAAAAACGAACGATCTTGATTAGCCGATACACATCACCCCCTTAAAAAGGCTAAGTTACCGCCGTCTGGATTTCGTCAGCCGATCTACAAACACGGCCAGCGGAATAATCACGCCAATAATAATTTGCTGGATGTACGACTTGACATTGAGCATCGTCAAACCGCCGGTAAGGACCTGAATCAGCAGCGAACCGATCACGGTTCCAAAAATGCCACCTTCACCCCCAAACAGACTCGTACCACCAATAACCACCGCCGCGATAATCGTCAGTTCGTAGCCTGTTCCGGCGACTGCTTCGGCGGAGTTCAGGCGCGCAGCCAGCACAAACCCACCGAACCCGGCCAGCAAGCCTACAATGACGTACACACTCAGAATCAGTAAATTGGTATTGAGGCCCGACAGGCGTGCGGCTTCAGGGTTGCCACCAACCGCATAAATGTAACGACCATACTGTGTATAACGCAGCACGATAAACGCAACCACTGCGATTCCCAGAAAGATGATGACCGGGATCGGGATATTCCAGCCTTCGAGTGGCGTCTGAATTTTGCCCTGTCCCCACCAGTTGAAGGCCTGATCGAAGGCGCTGATCGGACCACCATTTCCGATCAAAAGGGTGAGACCGCGCCAGGCCGATAGCCCACCCAGTGTCACGATAAACGGTGGCAATTTTAGCCGTGTGATCGCCAATCCCTGAATCAATCCGCACACAATCCCAACGATGCACGCTGCAATAATTGCGCCACCCAACCCTGCGCCCGATGTTTGCCCGGCGGCAGTATCGAGTAACCCCGTTCCGCCTTTATAGACGGCTGCGGCAACGATCCCGGCCAGTGCCAGGATTGATCCAACCGATAGATCGATTCCGCCCGTCAGGATCACGAACGTCATTCCCACTGCTACAAGGCCAGTGATCGATGCCTGACGCAGGATGTTGAACACGTTTGTTGGCGATAAAAATTCCGGCTTGATAATCGAGAAAAGCAGTACCAGCAGCAGCAAAAAGATCAGCGCGCGAAACTGCCCCAGAAACGCGATGGGTGTGGTTCGCCGAGGCGCTTCGATAGGAGTTGCAGCGGGATTGGTTGAAAGTCCAGCCATGTTGCCTCAAAAATCTATTGAAAATTTAACCAGTCGTCATCATCGCCATGAGCCGTTCGGGAGTCGCTTCGGCGCGCGATGCTTCGCCGACCAGCCGCCCCTCGTGCATCACCAGAATGCGGTCACTCATGCCCATCACTTCCGGCAACTCCGAGGAGATCATGATGATCGCCACGCCTTCGCGCGCTAATTTGCTCATCAGCGCGTGGACTTCGGCCTTTGCACCCACGTCGATTCCGCGTGTCGGCTCATCCATGATCAAAATGCGCGGTTTGAGCGCCAACCAGCGCGCGATCACCACTTTTTGCTGATTACCGCCGCTCAAATCGATCACTTTTTGTTCGAGCCGCGATAACCGAATTCGCAGCGTGTCAACGTAGGTTTTTGCCAGCGAACGTTCGCGGCCACTGTTCACGAACCCGCCGCTGGACAGTTCGCCCAGTGAGGCCATTGTGGCATTGGCCTCCACTGACATCGACAGGAACAACGCCTGCAACTTGCGATCTTCCGGCACGAGTCCCATTCCGGCGCGGATGGCGTCACGTGGTGAGCGGATCGGCACAAGCTGCCCATCGACATAAATATCGCCGCTGTCACGCGCATCGACGCCAAAGATGCAGCGTGCCACATCGGTTCGGCCAGAGCCAACCAAACCTGCCAAACCGACGATCTCACCACGCCGCACTGTAAAGCTGACATTTTTAATGACATTTGCCGTTGGGTCTTCCAGCGTCCCGGAGCGGCTCAGGTTCCGCACTTCCAGCACTACTTCGCCCGGCTCAGACGCTTCTTTGGCGAACAAGTCCGAAACAGGCCGCCCAACCATCATCTGAATGATCTGATCGGCAGTCGTGGCTGAGGCTTCTACC
>JBBSEU010000440.1:0-2519 GCA_038239365.1 Aggregatilineales bacterium | reverse complement strand
CGGCTCAAAAGCGCCAATACTTCGGGACGTCGCCCCTGCTTGCCAAGCATTGACTCGCTTAAAGCAGCGATGCTTTCCGGCGTCAGGGGTTGCAGCTTGAGGAGGTTCAGCAGCGGAAAACGCGCCGGAAGATCAGGCCGTTCGTCATCGCGGTAATTGCCCACGATCAACAGTGGCAGTTCAGCGGCGATACGTGATAGCGCGGTCAAGAGCGCCAGACTTTCATCATTCGCCCATTGCAAATCTTCCAAGATGAATACGACGGGTTGACTCAGACGGCGAACAACAGCCGTTAAGGTGGAGAGCAGCCGCGTTTGCGCCGCTTGTGGGTCAAGTTCGGGCGCATCCGGGATTTCACGATTCAAGAGTGCGCCAATTTCGGGAATCAGTGGCTTGAAGGCGCTCGCTTCCAAATCAGATAGATCAACCAACAAGACCAGACGACGCAGCGGTTCGCGCCAAAGCTGATAACTGGCGCGGCCTTCACTGGTTGTCTGACCGCGCAGCACCGCCGCCCCCTCAACAAGCGCGCGCGCCCGGAGTTCGTCCATCAGCCGCGATTTGCCGACACCGCTTTCGCCCGCCACCAACCACGCCCCGCCGTATCCTGTCAACGTGCCGGAGAGTGCCCCAACCAACTGCTTTAACTCTGCATCGCGCCCGATAAACTGGGCGGCCTGCAAGAAACTTTCACGGGTTGCTTCGGTTTCAGAATGTGACAGGCGGCCTGTCGCCTCAAAATAGGCATTGATGATCTCACCTGCATCCGAATAACGATTGGTAGGCTGTTTGGCAATCAGCCGTTCCAGGATAGGCGTCACGCGCGGGTCCAGATTCAGGGCGCGTACATCCGGGGTTTTTCCCAGAATATCCGCAATGAGATGCGCGGGCGTATCATTGCGGAAGGGATGCTCCCCGGCGAACAATTCAAAGGCAATGATGCCCAACGCATATAAATCGGACGCTTCACTCGGCGTGCCACCTTGCAGCAGTTCGGGTGCCATATAGGCCAGCGTGCCAGAGGTGCCGCTGGGTGCCCGATCCCGCCCTATTGACAGGCCAAAGTCCAGCACCTTGACTTGATCTTTTTCAACCAGCACGTTACCCGGTTTCAGATCGCGGTGTAAAATGCCGCGTCGATGCAAATAGCTGAGCGCCTGCAAAACCTGTATCAATAAATCAAGCTGCCCAACGAACGATTTATGGCGGCCAGCGTTAATAATCGTTTCGGCGTGTTCCAGCTTATCCATCGTGAAGTATGGCTGGCGTTTTTCATCGAAGCCGTAATCGAGGACGCTGATAATATTTGGGTGGCGCAGTGTTGCCAGCGTCTTGAACTCATTCGCCAGCGCCAGACGCGGCGCGGTGCGGGTTGCATCCAGCGAACGGAACTCCAGGTGTTCAGAGGGCGTCGTCACCTGTTTAAGCGCGATGGTCTGGCCGTTCAGGCGGTCAATGGCGCTGTACACAACGCCCATACCGCCAGCGCCCAATTTTTCCAGAAGACGGTAACGCCTGCCAATGATCTTTGAGTGAGTGCCAACCAACATCGCGCCCCTCTCTTTTTTCAAACTGCTACAAAGCAGTTTAGCATTAGTTTGCTTCATACGACAAACATTCGACCTACAGCGGCGGTCAGTCGTTGCGTGAACGTTGTGCAACCGTCCAATTTTCACCGCTTGCATAAATTTGAAACTCGCCTATGCTACTCATACACGCTCATCAGTACATAACCTACAGCGGTAGAGGCGAAATCATGCCAGTGAAGCAAAATGCCCTGACAGTGATCGTGAATATTCGCCGGGACGAACTCGGTACGCTGGATCGTTATCTGTGCGAAATCGGCGAACACATCAACGACAACCCGCATATTGATTTTTCGGGTTTCAAAACCACTCACTTTGCACGCTGGGTGATCTTCGATGAAAAGATGCTCAATCCGCGCCTGATGTTCACCAGCAACCACGACGGCGATGTGGATGCCTACATTGGCTGGATGGTCGAATATCTGGGCGCGGCCATTGATGACATCTGGGGGCGCTGCGAAGGCTACCCCGGCGGACGAACGCTCAACCCGGAAAAGTTTCGCAAAGCGTTTACCGATTATCTCAAAGTGCATTCGTATCCGTCCGGGGCGTTCTTTCTGGCCTATCCGGGGCGCTCGGTCACACAGGTCAAATGCTATCGGCGCATTCACGAGAAATTAGCGGCAGTCTTGAACGGGCCAGACGTTGAGCCATTTGTGAGTACACTCAGTGAACTGCCGATCACGCCGGAAAAAGTGGAACCGAGTGCAGATGATATTCTAAAAACGATTATCAGCGCCCCGGTGCGATTGCTGCTCAGTGTGTTCGCGCCGCTCGTTTTGGGATTGTTCGCGTCGAAGGCCAATCTTGATACCAGCAAACCCAGCGAAACGATTGATGTGCCGCTGGATTTGACGGAACGAGTCATCGTTCAGAATGAACTCACTGTGATCAGCGATATTGAGCCGGGGCGGACCTGGTGGCTCAAAATTG
>JBBSEU010000439.1:0-2675 GCA_038239365.1 Aggregatilineales bacterium | reverse complement strand
GGAGAAAGCGCATTCACCACCAGGTTAAAACCCGGTGTCCCCTGCGCGTAATTTATGGAAAGCAAAACATTTCTCGTTCCCAACATTAGCTGTGAACACTGCGTCCACACCGTCGAAAGTGAAGTTGGAGAACTGCCCGGCGTCAAAGTTGTTCACGCCGATGAAGCCAGCAAGCGCGTGACGGTTGAATGGGACGTTCCCGCAACCTGGCCGAAGATCGTGCAAACCCTGACCGAGATCAATTATCCGCCAGAGGCGTAGCACCTTCGGCGGTGGAGAACAAGCCATGCAAAAGCAAGAGACGCTGCCGATCATCGGCATGACCTGCGCCAACTGCGCGGCCACGATTGAACGCAACGTCAAAAAGCTGCCGGGAATTGCCCAGGCTGAGGTCAATCTGGCAAACGAACGGCTGAGTGTTGCCTACGATCCGGCGGTGTTGAGCCATGATGAGATCGTCGCGCGTGTTCGCAAGGCAGGCTACGATGTGCCCACCATCACCGCCGATGAAACGCTTGAAGATGCGGAGGCTAAAGCGCGCCACACCGAACTGAACCACCAACAGCGCCGTTTGACTGTTGGCGTGCTGTTCACCGTTCCGCTGCTTGCCTTGAGCATGGGGCGCGATCTGGGACTGTTCGGGGCGTGGGCAGCCGCGCCCTGGGTCAACGTCCTGATGTGGGCGCTGGCGACTCCGGTGCAGTTCTATGTGGGTTGGGATTATTACATCGGCGCGTATCGGTCACTGCGGGCGGGCAGCGCAAACATGGACGTGCTGGTTGCGCTCGGTTCGTCCGTCGCGTATCTGTACAGCATCCCGGTCACGTTAGGGGCATTCGGCACGGCAACCACGATGACCGATATGGGCAGTGCCGCACAACCCGCCTATCACGTTTACTTTGAGACGGCGGCAGTGATCATCACCCTGATCGTACTGGGCAAGCTACTCGAAGCGCGTGCCAAAGGTGAAACCAGCGCCGCTATCAAGAAGCTGATGGGCTTGCGCGTTAAGACAGCGCGCGTTATTCGGAATGGCGTCGAGGCGGACATCCCGATTGAACAGGTGCGCGTTGAGGATACGGTCATCGTGCGTCCCGGCGAAAAATTCCCGGTGGATGGCGTTGTGTTGGAAGGCGAAACCAGTGTCGATCAGAGCATGATCACCGGTGAAAGTTTACCAGTGACACGCACAGTAGGCGATGAAGTGATCGGCGCAACGCTCAACAAACAGGGCTTGATCAAGTTTCGGGCAACTCGCGTTGGGCGTGAAACGGCGCTGGCGCAGATTATTCGAATGGTAGAGCAGGCGCAAGGTTCTAAAGCGCCAATCCAACGTCTGGTTGATCAGGTGGCGGCAGTGTTCGTCCCGGTGGTGATCGGGATCGCCGCGCTGACCTTCGTTTTGTGGTATCTGGGCACTGGGGATTTGACGATCAGCCTGATTCATCTGGTGGCCGTGTTGGTGATCGCCTGCCCGTGCGCGATGGGCTTGGCGACGCCGACTGCGATCATGGTCGGGATCGGCAAGGGCGCGGAAAACGGCGTCTTGTTCAAGAACAGCGCGGCACTTGAAAAGGCGCTCAAAATCGACGCGGTGATTCTGGATAAGACCGGGACGATCACGCGCGGCGAACCTACCGTTACCGATGTGGTCATCAGTAAAACATGGTTAGGAGATTCGACGCGATTGTTGCAACTGGCCGCTTCTGCCGAACGTGGCAGCGAACACCCAATCGGGTTAGCAGTCATCAACGCGGCGCAAAAGGCGGGGCTGCACCTGAGTGAGCCGACGCATTTTCAGGCGATTTCCGGCTTCGGCTTGCAGACCACTGTGGACGATCAGGCTGTCTTGATCGGCAACCGAAAATTGATGATCGAACGCGGCGTGAGCCTGGATGGTCTTGAACCTGACGTGGCTCGCATGCAACGAGAGGCGAAAACAACGCTCTGGTTCGCACTCGATCAGAAAATCGTAGGGCTGATCGGTGTTGCAGATACGGTCAAGCCGAGTTCGGCGGCAGCCATCGCGGAAATGAAGGCGCTCGGTTTGCAGGTGATCATGATCACAGGCGATAACAACGCCACCGCACAGGCCATCGGCGCGGAAGTTGGCGTAGATCGGGTTTTGGCCGATGTGCTGCCCGCCGATAAAGCCGCTGCCGTCAAACAGTTGCAGACGGAAGGGCTAGTTGTGGCGATGGTCGGTGATGGCGTCAATGATGCGCCCGCACTGGCACAGGCCGATGTGGGTATTGCGATTGGCACGGGTACAGACGTAGCAATAGAAGCCGCCGATGTAACACTGATGAGCGGCGATTTGAGCGGAGTCGTGCGCTCCATCCGTCTGTCACGCGCCACGATGAATACCATTCGGCAAAACCTGGGTTGGGCATTTGGCTATAATGTGGCCTTGATCCCGATTGCGATGGGCGTTCTGGCAAATGCAAACTGGGCACCAGACTTCCTGCGCCAGTTAAACCCGATGCTGGCCGCCTTTGCAATGGCCTTTTCAAGCGTCAGTGTGGTTTCCAATAGTCTGAGACTGCGGGGAAAACATATATAATCAGGACTTTCGCTTAGGGTAAAAAGCGGTTAATCTCAGGAAATGATAAACCGACGCGAGTATATCGAATATCTGATCAGCACGTCAGATAATTATACGTGTTCAAATTTGG
>JBBSEU010000438.1:0-2685 GCA_038239365.1 Aggregatilineales bacterium | reverse complement strand
GCCAATCGCTGCCGGGAGAGTGTAACGCATGGTGGCCGATGTACAGCTTCACGAATCTCAGACCGAATCGACGCGGCGACTGGCCGAACAACTGCGGATCAATAGCGATATTGCCTGCAAAGTGATCACAGGCTTCATTCAGGACGCGGTCACGAAAGTTGGCTTTGAGCGCGTCGTGTTGGGCTTATCGGGCGGAATCGATTCGGCATTGGTGGCGTTTTTGGCGGCTGAGGCGCTTGGCGCGGAAAACGTGCTGGGTGTGCGAATGCCCTATCGAACATCGTCTGAGGGCAGCCTGACCGACGCGCAGCAGGTGATCGATCAACTCGGCATCGAGGCACTGACGATCCCGATTACGCCAATGGTTGACCCGTTGATCGAGCAGTTCACGGATATGAACCAGATGCGGAAGGCGAACATCATGGCGCGGCAGCGGATGATCGTGCTGTACGATCAGTCGGCGGCCACTCGTTCGCTGGTCATCGGCACAAGTAACAAGACGGAATTCATGCTTGGCTACACAACGATTTTTGGCGACAGCGCAGCAGCCATGCAGCCGATTGCGGATCTGTACAAAACACAGGTTCGGCAGCTTTCGCGCGCAATGAATCTGCCCGCGTCGGTGATCGAAAAGCCACCTTCGGCTGATTTGTGGATCGGGCAAACCGACGAAGCTGAACTCGGTTACACCTATGAACAAGTCGATAAGCTGCTGTATCTGCTGATTGATGGCCGTTACAGCGTCGATGAAGCGGCGGAACAGGGCTTTGACAAGTCGTTCGTAGAGAGTGTGTGGCGCAAAGTGCGGATGAATCACTACAAACGCACCATGCCGAACGTCGCCAAACTGAGTCGGCGCAGCATCGGGCACGACTTTCTGTACTTGCGCGATTGGGCGGGCTAACTCTCGAATTAGACAAACATTTGACGATTGTAGTATAAAGTTGCTACAATCGTTTCTATGGTTGTCTATCGAGATGCGTATGAACCCGGCTGACGCGCCTGTTTCTTTTTCCACGCTTGCCACTGAGCCTGTGTACAACGTCAAAGCAGTTTGCAAACGAACCGGCCTCACCGCCGCGACACTGCGTGCCTGGGAACGGCGCTATGGACTGCCACAGCCGAACCGATCCGATCAAGGTTATCGACTGTACTCTGAGCGGGATATTGCGATCCTGTTCTGGCTGCGTCGCCAGATCGAAAATGGGGTCAGCATCGCCCATGCCGTTCACCATCTGGAGTCGCTGCTTGGCAGTGGACACGATCCGTCGGTCACGATCCCGCCGCTGCCTGCCCAGACTACGAACAGCCCGCGTTCCCCGGACGTTTTGCGGGATGAGATCGTTCAGGCATTGATCGATCTGGATGAACGCGCCGCCGAACACCTTTTGAGCGAAGCCCTGGCGATTTATACGCTCGAAACGGCGCTCATCTCGATCTTGCAAAGCGCAGTGCGGACTGTCCGCGAACTGCACCACGACGGCAAAATCCCAACGACGACGCAGCATCTTGCGTTAAACTACATCCATCAACGACTGCTGAACATGGCGCAGACGCTGCCCAGCGCGCGCCACTTGAGCAAGTCGGTGATTACCGTTGGCTTTAGCGCCGAACACAACGAGATCGATTTGTTGATCCTGGCGATTTTGCTGCGGCGACAGGGCATCCCGGTCACGTATCTGGGCAGTGACCTGGAGCCGAAAATGCTTGAACACGCGCTGGATCACCTGAACGCGCGACTCGTCATTTTTTATGCGGATGATCCGAAGCATGTGATTCAACTGGTGGGCTTCGAGATGCCGCGTACCACCGCCGCTGACCCGGTGCGGATCATGTGTTGTGGCCGTGCGCTGGAGATCGCGCCGGAATTGAAAGTACACATTGCCTGTGAATATCTCGGCTCGGATTTGCGCGAAGTGCTGCACATCGTCATGAATGCGATGCTTGATACTCCCCCTATAGAGGTCTCCTGACTTATGGCACACTTCAAACAAACGTTTCGGGTGAATGCACCGTTGAGCGCCGTCTGGCAAATGCACGACGATCCGAAGGCGCTCAAGGAACTGACACCGCCGCCGACACAGGTCACAATCTTGTCGATGGATCAACCGTTACGAACCGGTGCGGAACTGAAATTTCGGCTGAGCGTTGGTCCGCTGGCGGCAACCTGGCACGCCATTTACGATGAATTCAACCCGTACCAGCCGGGCGCGACGGTCTGCAACTTCGTGGATCGTTCGTTGAGCAGCCCATTCAAATATTGGGTACATCGGCACACCTTCCGCGATCTGGGGGATGGCACGAGTACCGTCACGGATGATGCAACGTTCCGCCTGTTCGATGGGTTGTTGGGCGAGATCGTAACGTGGCTGGTCGGGTGGCCGCCGATTGCGTTGATGTTTGTGTATCGCCGCCTGAAAACCCGTCAAATGCTCAAACAAATGATGGCTTCAACGCGACGTTAGACCCTTCCACGGCTGCGAACCTTCAATGCTACAATCGCTTGGAGGTAGGTTTGCATGACTATGAAAGCCCATGTACCAGACAGGAGCAGCCCATTCCCATCGAGTAAGCGTCATTTCGGTACTCAATGCACCCGTCGCATCAGCTTCCAATATCAGTGTTAGCTTCGGATCAGGGTAAATACAAACAGGCCTCCCAACATGGTTTAGGAGTTCGCCAAAG
>JBBSEU010000437.1:0-2697 GCA_038239365.1 Aggregatilineales bacterium | reverse complement strand
TGCCATGACCTATGGTCAGTCGCCGCTCAACAATGCAGGCTTGAAGTTACAAACCTACTTGGTTACGTCAGGTAGCGTCGAGGTGACCGAAACGACATTCAGCCTCATCATGAAATTCATTTTGCGGCTTTTGGGTGAGTCACTCTCGGTACTCGTTCCGGCTATTGGAGCGGTCATCGGATTCGCTGTCAATTACGCATTTGCACAGGCCACGGGACAGATGGCTCTGCGCTGGTACTCCGGCAAATTCAGTGAAACTTCTCCTAAGTATCCACCAGCTTTCAACTGAACAGCCCTGACCGCTCACGCTATCGAAGATCGATAAATTTTTCAGCACATCGTTGATTTCATCCTATCGAACGGGAAGCGTCAATTCGGCATTCAGTGTGCCTTTGCGGACGAAAAAACCAACACCATGTTTATAGAGGGCAAATTTCCGGGATACAAATCATCCAATCCAGTACCAATGGTCGCCAACTTCTCTTATAGCCATTCTGTAGGAAATTGGAACAGGACAAATGCTCCACCGTTTCGAGGGTCACACTCCTACGTGTTTGGTGCAGTATTCGGCTTTGAAGGCAGCTCGTAACGCGCACAAAATTGTATTCCCAGTTAAAATAGTAAAAGTGACGGGATTATTCTTGGCTTCAGGAGGCATATGCGTATCCGTGTACGAGAATTCAGCCGAACTGGCAGCCAACCCTCTTTCCCCGATGTCTCACCAAGCACACGACTTCAGCACAGCACCCTACAGAGTTCTCAACCCGACGTTGAGCAGCCTGAAAAACGTATCGATGCGAACTTACCGATGCGCGGTTCCGCTGATATTTTGGCAGTACAACGCACGATGGGCAACCAAGTCTCCCAGCAGCGGTTGGCGAAACAGCGTGGACAACAACCTACACCTGATCGCGTTCGGCGCACGATTGGCGATGGTCATGATCTGAAATCGCCTCGATTTGCTGGCGATCAGACACTTGAGGCGTGCTTCGATGATAAAGCGCGCTTAACGCAGGGCGCTCAAGGGGACGCCGTTACCGCGGTGCAGCAAGCTCTGATTGATCTCGGCGGCGAGCTGGGGCCAAAAGGCGCTGATGGCAATTACGGCCCAGCCACCGCGAACGCCGTCAAAAAGTTCAAGGCGGATGAACACCTGGGCTTTGAGACGATAGGCGATGTCGGGCCGGGCACGATGAAACGGTTGGATGAACTCTTTCCCGGAGCGGCACCCACCCCGGCGAACACTGGCGACGATTTTGGCGATGAAGGCGAGCAGTCGTGCCCGGTCGATGATGAGATCGTGACTGCCATCCAGGCGCAGCCAGCACTGGCCGAGGCTGCCCAGGAACGAGTCTCGCTGACGAGCGCCCCTGCGGGTGGCCTTGTTACCGCTCCGGGCGGCAGCGGCCATGTCAGCGTTCCAGATGCTATTGCCCGCTTCAAGTCCAAAGTGAACGTGTCGGATATCTCCGATGATCTGAATGTGAGTGCGAAAGGCCAGTTCTTCTGGAGTCGCCAGTTCGCCATTGAGACCGACCAGGAACTAACCCTAATGGCAAGCGAGCCAACGGCGCTACCCTTTGTCGCCAAGGCGCGTGTAGCATTCAATACGATTATGGCTAATAAGGATGCCAGCGCACTCATTGCGGAACTTCAGGGCATAGCACGCACATCTACATCGCCCGAAAAACCCAACATGCTTCGGCTCGTGAAAAATAACCGTTTATCGGGTGGTGCGCTGGAAGCGAGCCTATGGTCGGCGCTCAACAATGACCCAACGAATAAATTGCCCAATATTTTTCGGTTTCTGTCACTGCCGACGCTCCAGACGCTGCGCCGCTTCGATAAAGTGGGCTGCGGCACACATGCCTTAACAGTTGCGGCGCGTCTCAAACAGAAGGGCGGACTCACGGCACGCGATCCCAAAGCACGCCAGTTCTCGCAGTCGCTTGTGGCTGGCGGTTTGACACGCGATCTGAGACCGATGGGTCAACCGTCGAGCGCCTTTCCGCCGGGGTCTGACAGCGCCGCAAAAGCGACGGGCAAATTCTTGCTCGGCGATGTGTTTCATCAACAGGGGGCAGGTGCCGTTGTCAAGCTGATGCGAGATGCACTGGATGGCGGTTTGGTCATTCACGCGCGGGTGATGAGCGGCGTCGGCGCGGGCAGCACAGTCGTCGCTCCCAAACCTGGCTTCAAACCCGTCGTGCTGGGGATACCGCCGCCAGAAGAACATTCGCTGCTGATTATTGCCTATGACCTGAGTGATAATTCATTTGTCTTCAGTGACCCGGACGCTGGGGTTTCACACAGTCCGGCAGGTGGCGCAGGCTTCGGTACGCTGTTCTTCGATCCGTCCGACGGCGGACGACTGAGTACGGCTCGCCGTCCAGGTGAAATGCCCGTTGAAGAAGACGGCAAACATGGCCGTGGTGAGAAGCGGTATCAGGTCATCAGCCTGACAACGGTTAACTAAATGCCTGCTAAATTGAACTTTCTACGGGCGTAAGTTGGGATTGCGGCTTATCGCTATAACGCCGCCTCGTCAGCGTCATTTTTCAGCGGGATGCTGCTGGATATACCACGTTTGTAGGAAATGAAAAGAGTAGGCATCAGATTAACTCGCTTGGAAAGTGTGCCAGGTAAACTGAATTCTACACGTTTTCGTTCAAGAGGTAGACACACCTAATTCTGCTG
>JBBSEU010000436.1:0-2703 GCA_038239365.1 Aggregatilineales bacterium | reverse complement strand
TTCTTCAATCCGATCTAGCATAAGGCCCTATTAAGCAGTTTGTTCCTTTGCACGAAGCCAAGCAATCCATCATTCGTCAGGCCATTCGCCTTTATCTGCTCAATCCTTCCATCCCTTTACCATCAACTGCGTAACGTCTAAGAGCATCATCACCGTTGCCTCGTTCAGCCTGAATGGCATTCGCAACGCCAGCTTCAGCGCCTATGCCATCGTGATCATTTTCGCGGCCATCCTCTTTGCAGATCGTGCCGCGCTGCTGTTCATGGGCATCAGCATTTTGTCGGGGATTTTACTGGTGGTGGGCGAAACACAGGGGATACTACCGCTGCGAACAACCCCGCTGTTCCTGGCAGATCGGTTTTTTCAGCAAGTCGCCCTTTTCGGATCGGCAGGGATACTGCTCTCGGCGGCTTCGCAAGTGATTCGCAACAGTTTCACTCGTATCAGCCAAAATCGGCAAACCCTGATCGAGCATAACCACGCTCTGGAAAATGAGATCATCGAGCGTAAACGCGCCGAGGCTCAACTGCGTGCCAGTGAGGAAAAGTATCGCCTGCTTTTTGAGAATGCTAATTTGATGTGCGCTGTCTACGACGCGGATGGCACGATTATCCTGATGAACAGCGTCACCGCACAACAATTTGACTCGACTCCTGACGCTTTGGAAGGCCAAACGCTGTACGATTTGTTCTCAACGACAGATGCTGACGATCTTAAGCAGGAACATTTGCAAGTGATCTCCAGCAAAGTGGCAGACCGCTCAACTGGCAACTTTCGCTTCCCGAACGGCCACGAAATTTATTATCTGCGCCATGTAGTGCCACTCCCGCAATTTACCGAATCAGAGCAGAAAAAGCCGCAAGTGCTGGTCATCACCACTGATCTGACTGAGCAGAAAAAAGCAGAACAGCGTGAGCAGGAACTTGCACTTGCCCGCGAACGAAATGTGTTTCTGACTGATTTTTTCAGCACCGTTTCGCACAATCTGAAAACGCCGCTGAGCGTGATGAATACCAGCCTGTTTTTGTTGGAACGCGCGCATGAAGACGCACAGCGGCAGCCGAGAATGGCTCAGATGAAAGAACAAGTCGCACTGCTGGATAAGTACATTCAGGATATGTTGACCGTCGCGCGCCTGGAACATCTGCCGTCGGTGAAAGTGGAGGCAATCGACATTAATTCGCTTATGCAGGAAGTCGTCGATCTGCTACGTCCCCGATTAGAGAAAAAGAGCATCGGCTATCAGTTCAGCCCACAAACTGATCTGGCTGAGGTGATGGGCGATCAGGAACAGATTCTACGGGTGTTGGTCAATCTGGTAGAAAATGCGATCAATTACACGCCCGCGCAGGGTCAGGTGAGTGTTTCGACCCAGACCCAGAATGGCAATGTACTGATCCAAATCACAGACACGGGCATTGGCATCAAGCCCGAAGATATGTCGCGCATCTTTGAACGATTCTATCGCGCACCAGAAGCCCGCGCTTCCGAACGGAATGGCACTGGGTTAGGGTTATCTATCGTCAAGAAGATCGTCGAGATACACGGCGGCTCAGTTGAAGTGAACAGTCAACCCGGTAAGGGAACATCGTTTCGCATTCGCCTACCCACGCAAAAAAGCGCCTGACAATCAGGGCGGCGCTAGCACCGCATCAGGCGAAAGGCGAAAGCCCTCACGCAGTGTTGTGCCACGTAGTTGCAGCGATGGCAAGCTGTACGGTGAAGCAGGCAGCGGCGCATCCCATAATTGCAGCGAATTATTCGGATCGTCAGAAATGTTGACGCTCAAGCCCGACGCGGTGATATACGGTTTTACCGGGGCGGTTGGCACGCGCGGAAATTCGTCAAGATAAGTGCCGTGATCATATTCTGTCGCCACAATGAGCAATGCGATCAGCGTTGGCGCGATCAACAGCAGGACACTGATCCAGCGCGGCGGCATTCGCCTCAAACTGAACAACAGCCACGTTGCGCCCCACACTCCCCAAATCCAAAAAGCCGAACCCGCGAAACGTGGATCAGGCGCGCTCAGAAACCAGAACAGTCCCGCCACAAATGCCGGAATTAATGGCAGGCAATATAACCAATCCCAATGCGTGAATTTACGAAATAGTGCGCGAATTGCCAAACTGATCAATGAGAGCAGCACCGTAACCGCGCCGATTTCCAGCGGCAGCACGAACAAGTAGACATCAAACGATCCCTGCACGCGATCCCACCACCCCGGAATCCAATCCCAGGTGCTTAGCACAGTGTCCATATCGCCGTTTGGTTGACGCGCGAAACTGTATACCCATAACTCCGCCTCACGAGTGATCGCGCGCGGAATACGCCAATCGACGGGCAACGCGGCTACACTACTTGGAAAGGCTGGATAACCGCTGGTGATGATGCCGCGTACCATCCAGGGAAAGCCGATCAAGCCGCCGACGATCAGCAGATAAACGACTGAACGGCGCACAACCGCTTGGAAAGTTTGCCGTTCCCGCCAGACCCAAACGCCCAGCGCCACGATCACTGCCGCCGCGCCGAACCCGATAAAACTCAGTTTGCTGGTAATGCCAACAGCCGATAGCACCATGATAAAAAACACGGTAAATCGCTGCTGATTAATGGTGCCATCGGGTTCAAACAGAAATCGGACAAAGGCCAGTGCGACCACCGCCCCGAATAGAAAGATGCTCAGATCAGGCGATGGGCTGG
>JBBSEU010000435.1:0-2706 GCA_038239365.1 Aggregatilineales bacterium | reverse complement strand
GTGTTCGCGCCAGTTATCGCCGGGTTGAATGGTCAAATCCAAGAAGGCATTTAACCCCTCTGCCTTGAGCCTTGCCAGAATTAACAGGGCAAACGCGCTGGAGTCTTCGCGCCGATAGGAGATGAAGATCGAGGCGGGTTCGGTGATCTCCAACAGATCGAAGGCATTTCGCGTGATGTGCAAATGCGCCTGTTGAGTGGTTTGTTCTACCACACGCACGTAATCGTTCGAGATTAACAGGCCGATATTTGGCGAATTGCCTGCCCATCGTTCGGCAAGATAGGTGTTGACCTGTTCATCGGCAATCGCACCTCGAAAGAGATAGATAGCGATGCCCCACACATTTTCGGCAGCGCCTTCCGCCAATTCTTTTGCCAGTGTACGAACGCGCGCCATTGGATTGGCGGGCAGCACACGCCCTTTAACTTTGGCGATAAAGTCACTGAGTTCCACTTATGCCCCCTCGAATAACGCGGCCACCGGGATTGAGAAGCCGGGAATCACATCATCACCCGTCAATGTATCCTTAATCGTCAGCTTGATTACCTCGTCGGCGTCAGCCTGATAAACCGTGACAATTCGTTTCTTGCGGTTGACGATCCATACTAATTGAACACCATCACTCAGGTACAGTGCCACCTTATCCAGCACATCCTTCAAACGATCTGTTGGCGACATAATCTCAACGGCCAGGGTAGGCACAAGGATAAATGGCCCCTCAGGATCATCGTGGGCAAGGGCGGCAGCGTAGCGTTCATTGTTGATGAACATCACATCCGGTTGGCGCGATCCCTTGACCCAATCGGTAATGTCACTAGTCACAAACGTCGTTTCCGAAAAGACTTCCCCTAGTTTATGTTCGGAACAAAAAGCATCTAAAGCGCGAAACAAATTACGAGTGATAATGCTGTGAGGCCGTTTTGTTGGACTCAATGGGACACGTACTCCTCTAATCAGCTCGAATGGCGCTTCATCATACAACCGCAAAAACTCATCAACGCTCATGCCTTCAATACGTTCGCGCTCAATGCTGGTCATTGTTCGATTCCTTTTTCATTGGCCGCGCGTAATGCAGCGGCCAGATCGATCCGATTCTCGTAAAGTGCTTTGCCCAGCACCACACCGGCGACGATACCCGTCGCGTGTAATGCGATCACGTCCTGCAAACTGCCCACGCCTCCCGATGCGATCACCTCCAGCCGCGTCTGAGTCGCCAAATCAGCGGTAGCCGTCACGTTGACGCCGCTCAGTTCTCCATCGCGGCTCACATCGGTATACAAGGCGTGTCGCGCGCCGAACGAAGCAAATACGCGCCCCAGATCAGCGGGTGTGACAAGACTGGCGCGCTGCCAACCATGCGTCGCCACAAAGCCGTCGCGTGCATCGAGTGCAACAGCGATGCGATCCGCGCCCCACTGCCGGATCAATTCGCCAACCACTACCGGGTTTTCGACAGCCAGTGTACCCAGCACCACCCGACTTACGCCCAGGTCAAAGGCGCGCGCCACATCTTCTACAGAACGTAAACCGCCGCCGAACTGGGTCAACACGCCCAATCCGGCCAATTGCCTGACCACCGTTTCATTATCGTTGGCCGCGCCGAGTGTGCCATCCAGATTGACGATGTGCAGCCAGCCCGCCCCCAGGTCTACCCAACGCTGCGCCACTGCCAGCGGATCGTCAGCATAAACAGTCTGACGATCTGGATCGCCTTGCTGCAACCGAACCACTTTTCCACCGCGCAAATCGAGCGCCGGGTAAACGATCATGTGACCACTCCCAAATTCAAGGCTAATATGTGATAACTTTGCGACGCCTCTCTATGATACACTGATACTGTCAATCGCCTGCAAAGGCGTGGTCAGGTTGTCAAGCAATCGTTACACTGGTACGATCAATGCTTAACAGACTGACACATTCAGCAAATAAGCATGGGATGGGGCGGAGGATGCAGTGGCTTGGTTGCTTGTAGAGGATGATCCCGACATTCGGAATGTTGTCGCGGTCATGATGCAGCTTTGGGGGGAAAAGGCGCTGGCACTGGCTGATGGCAATGCTGCCTGGCGCTGGTTGGATGGTGTTGCTGCCGGAACGTACAAAGACGATTTGCCAGAACTGGCATTAATGGATATTCGGATGCCCGGCCATACCGGTGATCAGATCGCGGCGCGCATTCGGATAACCGAAGCACTCAAGGATATTCCGATCATTTTAATGACCGCTTTCACTCTGAGCGATGGTGAAGTACAATCAATGATGGCTCGCTCCGGCGTCGATCATCTGATTAAAAAGCCGCTGCCGGATATGGACGTATTCAAGTCCACGCTGTACAAGGTACGCGATGAAAAGCGCAAACAACTCGCCTCACAATCCAAAAGCCAGCCTTAGTATCAAACCTGTTTTGATACGGCTTAGATGATTGAATATGGATAATCGTCCGCTGTCGGGCCTGGATACCCGCGAACACGAAGTCACCAGCTTTCTAAGCCTGATCGAAACGTTGGGGAACGCCGCACAAATGTTGTTTGGACGTGTCTACCAGAGTCTCGGCAACAAGCAAAAGCAAGCTAAAGGGTCGAATCAGGCATCTGTCCCGCCAGAGGCCGATCCGGCTGCTGTGCTGCGTGCGGCCAACCGTGAACTGAGTGCGCGCGTCAAAGCCAGCGAAACGTTAGCCGCGCGGCTCAAGGCGGTTTTTGCCAGCCT
>JBBSEU010000434.1:0-2713 GCA_038239365.1 Aggregatilineales bacterium | reverse complement strand
GGTACGCGCCCCAAATCCATGATCACTTCAAACAAATCGTCTTTGCGCCCAATCGCCTCTAACGAGTCCACCAGATAATCGGGCAAGACGGCTTTCAGCTTTTCGAGATCGTCTGTGATGTGATATTCCATAACACCTGCTGCTATTTGACCATTTTAATTGGCGGCCCAACCCGAACCGCGCCTTCGAGTGTCGTGACCTTTCGCAAAATCGGGTGTGTGATGCGCGCTACGGTGTGCTTGACCATGACTGCCTGACTCGCCCACGACTCGAAGCCCAGATCGGTCAATGGGCCGCGCAGCCAGTCCTGATAGCGCCGCACACAGATATACACCGAACAGCGATCCGCACGAGGCAGCCGGGCTAAAACCGCACTGTGTATCGCTTGCGACTGATCATACATCTCCGGGTGCAGAAAAGACTGTACGAATATCCCACTGCGCCCCTCTGATACCGAACAATAAGCTACGATTCGCCCACTCACTTCACATATAAAACCACGTCCCGGTTCGGGTGGCGCATCGGCCTGCAAGACCAGACGCGGCACGATACTCGTATACAGGGCATTGATCCCAAAGGCATCGCTATCCAGTTCTGGCCGCACCAAGTCACCTGTTGCGGCGGGTAACGGCGCAGGATCGCGCTTCAAAATCTCCTGACGGGCATAGATCGCAAAGCCACACTGCCGCAGCGCGACAAAAGCCATGCTGTTCTCATCGACTTCGGCGTTAAGCGTCAACGCGCCACGTTTCCCGGCGGCCACCACCATCGCATCGAGCAGCGCGAACCAACCGTCTTCGGTTTCACACAGGTTCAGGTCGGGCGCGATGAAGACAATATGCGCGTGCTGATCGCCCATTCGATGCCGGAATTGCCCTACAAATTCGTTTTCGCCATCGCGTAAAACGAACGTTGGTGTGCCCAGATCGGTCAGCGGGAGCGAACTCCAGACCGCGCCGCCAATCGTGTGAACGCCGCGCGTCAGGCTCACTTCGCTGTCCAGGCTCACACCCTGCGGCGTCAGGCGACGGACGAGGGGCAAGTCAATCGGCAAAAAAGGGCGGGCTTCAAGGAATGACGCCAAAATGAACTTCCTTTACCTGGCAAATTGAAGGCACATTGGCATTTGCTACCAGTTTTGCTCGAACTTTATGCGCGCTGGTGAACGTAGGCAAGATGAGATAGCCCATTTTAGGATAATTTTACCACGTGCCGGGTCAATGTGACAATGGCTGTAAAAACAATTGCTTGAAAATTATAATTTATAGAGTATAATTCCTGGGAAAGTGTGACCTTGTGTTGTACTCCATAAATTTTTGAGAGAACGTATTTAATGGCGGTTACGGAAAACGCTCCCAAAAATGCGATAAAAAAAGAGACGCCCAAACCAGTAGCTCCGGCGTCGTTCAATCCGTTTCGCGCGCTTGCTGCCCTGTCGGAAGGTCGTCACTGGGCTTATCTGCTGATCGCGCCCAGTTTGATCCTGGTTTTCATCATCGTTATCTATCCGATCTTTTCGGGCATTCTGCTCAGTTTCCAACAGGTGCGCCTGAATCGCCCCAAGCTGAGCGGCTTTGTCGGGCTGGATCATTACATCGAGATTTTGCATGATCCGGTGTTCATTAAGGCGGCGATCAATACCTTCTGGTGGGTCGTCTTCGGGATCGCTTCGCAATTCACGCTGGGCATGATCACGGCATTGGCGCTGAACCGACGCTTACGGGGGATGCGCCTAGCCCGAACGCTGGTGCTGCTACCCTGGTTTTTGCCGTCGGTGGTGGCCGGGAATATGTGGGCATTGCTTCTGGATGCGCGTCTGGGCGTGATCAATGATATGCTGGTCAAATTGGGTTTATTGCAAAACTATAAAGCCTGGTTTTCCGACCCGGCAACGGCTTTTCCAGCGGCCTTATTAGTTGCGCTCTGGCAGGGCTTCCCGTTTTTTGTGCTGCTGCTGCTGGCCGGACTGCAAGGCATTTCCGAGGATTTGTACGAAGCGGCGGCTGTCGATGGTGCAAACCGTGTGCATCAGTTTCGTTTCATCACCCTGCCGATGCTCAGGCCGATCATCGTTGCGCTGGTCGTCCTTCGCACGATTGGTATGGTGAACTCACCTGACCTGATCGTAATTCTGACGAATGGCGGACCAGGACACTCGACTGAACTGCTCTCGTCCTACGCCTTCGACACGGCCTACCAAAGTTTCGATTTTGGCTATGCGGGGGCGCTGTCCGTCGTTATGCTGATCATTTTGATGATATTTTCCGTGATTTATATCCGGGTATCGGGCGTGACTCGTGAATAGAAACTACCCAATAAGTACCTTTCAAAATCGACGTATCGGCGAACGTATCCTTGATCTGGTCACCTATGGCGTGGTGATCACGGTCATTTTCTTTGCCATTTTCCCGGTGGTCTGGACATTTCTCACGTCGTTGAAGCTGGAAAAAGACATCATCACGACGAATCTCCAATACATCCCGCAGCACATCACCTTCGATAATTACACGGCCATCTGGAATCGTTCCGGCTTTCCAATACTCATCCTGAACAGCACCATTGTCACCGTGTTCACCCTGATTAACTGTATGCTGATCGGGACACTTGGCGCGTACAGCATGTCTCGCTATCAATTTCGTGGTCGCACTTTTATTTTGCAGTTTTATCTGGTCATCCGTATGTTCCCGGTGGTGCTGTTGATCATTCCGCTGTT
>JBBSEU010000433.1:0-2739 GCA_038239365.1 Aggregatilineales bacterium | reverse complement strand
GGCGATGTTGCAAGACCCACTCGATCCGGGACCTGATCAACGCGCCGCAACCACCGAACGACTAGTCGAAGATATGCAGGCCTTGTGCGATTTTGCAGCAGCAAAATCGCACAAGCGGCTGCTGCATATCACTTTCGAGAACTTTGACCGCGACATCGAAAAGAAGCGGTTGATCGGCCCAACAGCAGAGGCAGTGCAACTCGCAGAAGCCATCAACCGACCCAACTTCGGGCTAACCATTGACCTGAGCCATTTACCGCTGCTTGACGAGACGCCCGCCTATGCCCTTCACACGGCAGCAGCACATCTCATCCATGCCCATATCGGCAACTGCGTGATCGATCATCCTGACTCGGCGCTGTATGGCGATTTTCATCCCCGCTTTGGGCATCCTTTGGGGCGAAACGATCTACCTCAGGTGATCGACTACCTGAAACAGCTTGACGCAGTGCAGTATTGGACACGCACACGGGAGCGCCTCGGTACGCTGCCGATCCTGTCAATGGAGCTTCGACCCGTGCCCGGCGAAGAAAACCCGGAAGCCGTACTTGCCAATGGAAAGCGAACGTTTATGCGTGCATGGGCACAGGTACATCCATGATCAACATCGTTGTTTGGGACAATATCGGTAACGTTCTGTTGGGCGTTCGGCTTCGCAAGACTTATGACAATGAGTGGCAAAAACATCTTCGCCCCGATGATCCGGCGGCGATTGACTCCGCGCCGCTGTACGAGGAGCTTTTTGCTGACTATGAAACGACCCTGCACGAAGTTAAGACCTTAGGCGAACTTGACGCGGTGATCGCTGACGCCGATTATCTGGTCGTTCATAAAGAATACGTGACGCCGGAAGTGCTTGCCAAAGGGAAAAAACTGCGGCTGATCCAGCATTTGGGACTGGATTACCGGGGCGTTCCGATGGAAACAGCACGCTCAATGGGCGTCCCGGTCTGCGCGACGCCGCTGATCAACTACATTGCAGTAGCTGAACATGTTTGGGCGTTGTTGCTCAACCACTACAAGCAAATGCCGTATCAGCGCCTTCATATACAGACCCGCGCCTATCAGACGTTGGGTTGGGGGGCGACCGTCCCTAACGTGCGGATCGTGCAGGATTATACGCTTGGTTTGCTTGGCTTTGGCGAGATCGCCCGCCCGTTGGCGCGTTATGCACACGCCTTCGAGATGAAAACTATCTATTGGGACAAGGTGCGCTTCCCAGAATTAGAAGCAGAGTATCATGTCGAGTATGTACCCTGGGATGAACTATTCGCGCGTTCGGACGTGTTGAGCGTGCAAATTCCGATCAAGCCCGAAACCGAGAAGATCATCGGTGCCCGCGAAATTGGGCTGATGAAACCGGATGCGTTTTTCATCAATACGGCGCGTGGCAAATTAGTTGATCAGGCGACGCTGGTAGACGCGCTCAAGCAGCGCAAGTTGGGCGGCGCGGCATTAGATGTGATGTACGAAGAACCGCTGCCGATTGATGATCCGCTCCATGAGTTGCACGAAGACCTGAGCTATAACGTCACCCTCACCTCGCATTCGGCGTGGCAGGGGCCGTGGACATGGGTACGCGACTCGCTCAACATCTGGGAAAACGTGCTGCATCATTTGCGCGGCGAACCATTGCACTATCAGGTTGGGTGAGCAGTGATACACCCTATTCAATTTGGCTTTTGTATCCCGATTTTCGCATGGCCGGGTGGCGGTTTGTTCCGAACGCCCAACTTTCCAACACTGGATAGTCAGGTAGCCCTGCAAAGCGCGCGTGCCGCCGATGTGCTAGGCTTTGACTCGCTTTGGGTGGCCGATCACCTGATGCTTGGCAAAGATCAGGCGATATTGGAGGGCTGGACAACGCTGGCCGCCATTGCCGGAGCAACGAGCCATGCCCGGCTCGGTATCATTCATCAGGCGCACTTTTTTCGCCATCCAGCGGTTGCGGCCAAGATGGTCGCCACACTCGATCAACTTTCGGGGGGACGTTTCATCTATTTTGCCGATACAGGCACACGCGCGGGTGAACATCATGCCTATGGATTGAACTATCCAGACGCGATGGAAGATCGAATGCCAGACTTCCTTGAAGGGCTGGAACTGACACTCGCCTTGTGGCAAACGACAGCGGATAAACCGCTCACCTTTGAAGGGCGCTTCTACCATGTGAAGGATGCCGTTTGCACGCCGCCGCCCGTGAGCCAACCGCACCCGCCGATCTGGTTTGGGGAGTCACACCCACTCACGCTTCAGGCGTGCGCCCGTTACGGGCAGGGTTGGAACAGTGTCCCGGTGGGTCTGAGCGAAATGCAACGCCGCCTGGGTACATTGCAACTGGCCTGCGAACAGGCTGGACGCTCCATTGATGATCTGGAAATCAGTTACGAGGTTCAAATCCTGATCGCGCCAAGCCGCGCGGCGATCCGCGAAAAACTAAAAGCGATGCTGGCCTTGACTCCGCCAGACACCCGGACGCCTACGGATGCGGACTTCGTGGCCTTTGTCAGCGGCGAGAGTGATGAATACCCCCGCTATTTAACCGACACCGGATTTGTCGGCACGCCTGACGAGGTTATACAGCAGATACAAACCTATCGGGCAATCGGCGTGTCGCACTTCATGTTGTGGTTTCTGGATGCGCCCGATATGAAGGGTATGGAGTTGTTCGCAAAACACGTTATGCCCACCTTCAAAACGCCTCAACAAGGATAAAAGACACGATGGTTGCTACACAAT
>JBBSEU010000432.1:0-2767 GCA_038239365.1 Aggregatilineales bacterium | reverse complement strand
GCCAACCGACAAAAAAAGTTTGAACAACGCACCCCGGCCATGGCTCTTTTTCTCACCAACCGTATTTGGTCAATCCGTGACCTGCTTCTTACCCCCCTTTGTCCCGTACCCAATACGGGATAATCTCACATGACTACCCCAGAATTGACCTTGCCAATTCTCGAAACAATGGATGTTGACGCCGAAGATTTACTTGATGCTGCCTTGATCTACAAAATCAGTGCAGACTCCTTGATGGGCAGGCCAGTAACACGCATCGAACTGCTTTCACCAACCAATAAGCCGCCACAGGACGGTTATTTTCGGTATCGAGATAAACGCAATGCCACTCTGGATAGTCGAATGCCCTTGATCGAGATCGATTACTTGCATCAATCGCCACCTGTTCTCAGGAAGATGCCCGTATATCCAGAAACTGGATCGCACGCCTACTCAATTGTTGTGAGCGATCCGCGCCCGTCGCTCAAAGAAGGGTTATCGCATTTGCACGGTTTCGATGTAGATACGCCGTTTCCGCTGATCGATGTACCTTTAGAGGAAGGCGAAGCATTGGCTGCGTTCGATTTCGGTATCGCCTATGCAGCTACTTTTGCGGAGACGCCAACCTATGCACGTGTCGTCGATTACGCTCAGGAACCCATTGAAGTTCAAACATATAGCGATGCCGATCAGGAACGGATTAAGGCGTTAATAGCCGAAATAGTGGCGCAACGCCGTTAAAATTGCCTATGAATATTGAGGTGATAGATGATCAGGCTGGAAGATATTAAAGAAGCGGCTCAAAGTACCGTCAATGAGCAGGGTAAACCCGTCGTGCAAATCCCGCGTGAGTTGTGGGACGAGTGGTTAGCGCAACAACCAAAATCCATTCAGGAATTGCGCCCAGAGAATCAACAAGCATTAGCGTTGCTGGACGAATGGGAGGCTAACCCAGATGACACGCCAGATGAGTGGTGGGATCAATTTCAACAATTTCTGAAAGACAACAGATTTGATCTTTCACGATGAGATACGTTTTAGACACCAATATCATCTCATTATTGTTGCGCCGGAACGAAGCAGTCACTAAACGGTATCGACTGGCACGGTTAGCGGATGATACGATTATAGGCTGCCCTATTGTATGGTATGAATTACAACGCGGCCTTTTAGCGCAGGATGCCCAAAAACAAATCGGGCAATTTGCGACACTTTTTGCAACTTTTATCTGGCAGGAGTACGCCCGCAATGATTGGGAATTAGCTGCCGATTTGTGGAGACAGCGCCGCGTACAGGGGTTGCCTATCGCAGACGCCGATCTGTTCATTGCTGTCTTTGCACGAAACCGCAGCGCAACACTTGACACCGATAACGAAAAGGACTTTGCTCAGCTCGGCGTAAATATCGAAAATTGGACGGCTTAAGTAAGTTGATGAGACCGATCAAATCTATTGTCGCTTTTGCACTTTTCTACGCAGCCTTGATAGGTCTCACCGCCTGTCAATCATCGCCTACTGTCCTGGTGGCGACGCCAGTGCCGCCCGATCTGTCTTTTCACACGTACCGTCATCCCAGCAGCGCGTTTCAAATTCGGCTGCCTGCGGACTGGTCGATCCGTGATGTGAGTCGGAGCGATTCGGTGCGCGTTGAATTTTCACCGCCGGGCAACAGCGGTTTGCCAATGACCGTCTATGTCGTGAATACCGGATCGGTCCTGGATGCACCTTCACTGCTGGACGCGATCAACAAATATCAGTCGGTGGTCAATGGTGATGCCAGCGTCTATACCGAAGTTACCCGTAACGCTCAGGGTGATGGTTCGTGGCGACTGGCAGGTGTGCGCCAAACCTCGATTGGCCCGCGCCAGTTGAACACTTTTTTGCAGGCCGATAAATCCTTTTTAACGGCTATCGAAGTGGACATTACCGGTGCAGATGAAACCCGTTTGAACCTGTTTCGGACGATTATCAATACCTATCGCGCCGATCCCAACGCCGTGTTGACGGCCAGTACACTCAGCAATGCGCCCAATCCGAGCGTGAATACGTCGTCCGGTTCGATCTCATTTTCGGGCATGTTCGCCTGGACAGACAGTTCTGGCAGTTTCAACATCAACGGTGAACTCGGCAACACCTCTGGCACAGCTTTAGAAGCGGTTCGTATCACGGCCTTGCTCTACGATGCGGATAACCGCATCCTTGCTGAACAGGGCGATGTGATCGCGTCCGAAGTTGTGCAAGCCAATGACAGCGCCTCGTTTTCGATTCATTTCCGCGCGGGCAAACCTTCGCAGGTGGTTCGCTATGAATTACAAGCGTCTGCCCGCAACGCCGAATACAACCTGCAAAATTATCTGGCACCCGACAGTTTCATCAAGGGCAATGAGAAAGCCTCCTACAACGCGGGCGGATTCCTGGTAGTCAGTGGAGATGTGGTTAACGGCACGAAAGGCCGTGCCCAGGCAATCCGCGTCACAGTCACAGTACGCGACGAGCTACAGCGCATCGTCGGCACGGAAAGTGCCTTTGTCGAGAAGTCTGATCTGCTCCCCGGCGAGTCGTCCCATTATGAAGTGACGTTTTATCAATTAGCCGGGAATGCGGCACGTTTTGTGACCAAGATTGAAGGCCGCACCAGCTAATCCCTCATCCGGATAAACAGACATTATTAGACAAAATGAGACCACCAGGGAAATAGGGTGGCAGCTCGGACGAGATCAAGCTGGTCTTGGAGCCAGCAACAGCGCGTGAGGAGGGCGGCCTGAAGATCGTCAAGGGAGCGGAAATGT
>JBBSEU010000431.1:0-2791 GCA_038239365.1 Aggregatilineales bacterium | reverse complement strand
TGCCCATTCTTCATCGCTCACATCGCTGGCATACTGTTGCTTTGTGTGACACACTTGCTTTGCTCCTGTCGAGTACTCTTGGTCGTTTAGCCACTCCCAAGTCTACCCATCAGGGCTTTTTTATTCCCAAAAACGCTCTAGCTACCGGCGCAAAAATGGTCTGGCTAGCCTATCCTGAGAAGCGCATTGTTGAAGTTCATACGCCCACAACCCGCGATATTCTGACAGAAAGCGATACCTTGACAGGCGATGTTCTTTTGCCCGAATTTTCGGTGCCCTTAAAAGATATTTTTGAGATGTGATTTGACTCGCGTTGTCAGCATTTTGTACGAGTCTTGTTGGTTAACCCGCTAGTCCTATTCTGCTTACCGTGAAATAGCATTAAGATCGCCTTATTTGTAGATACTGACTCATAAGGTAATCTCATGGCTCATCCTTTTAGTAAACGTCTTATCCTCATCATCCCATGTTTGCTGGCGCTGCTGCTAGTTGAAAAAACAACGTCGCACGCCAGTGGTTTTGTCGGCAGTTGCAGCGTCTTTCCGGCCAACAATGCCTGGAATCGTGACATCTCTGCTGATCCAGTTGATCCGAACTCCGATAACTACATCGCTACTATCGGCGCATCAACCAAACTGCACCCGGACTTCGGTTCCAACCCAAGCTACGGCATCCCCTATACAGTGGTGTCGGGCACGCAACCCAAAGTACCGATCAACTTTACATCCTATGGCAGCCAAAGTGATCCCGGTCCGTATCCGTTCCCGTTGAATGCACCTGTAGAGGCGGGCAGCGATGGGCACTCGCTCGTCATTGATAAAGATAACTGTGTACTCTACGAGTTGTATCAGGCTCAGCAGTCCGGGGCGGGTTGGAATGCGGCGTCGGGGGCAGTTTATGATCTGAACTCGAATCAACTGCGCCCCGACGGTTGGACATCGGCGGATGCTGCCGGGCTGCCGATTTTCCCTGGGCTAGCCCGCTATGATGAGGCTACGGCAGGCGCGATCAATCATGCCCTGCGCTTCACGGTCGTTCGGACTCAGAAGAAGTTTATTCACCCGGCCACGCACTACGCTTCAAGCAGCACCAACCCGAACGATCCGCCGATGGGTCTGCGTCTGCGGCTCAAGGCCAGCTATAACATTTCGGGTTTTACGGGCGAGTCGCGGGTGATTCTGACGGCGCTCAAAAAGTATGGGATGATCGTCGCCGATAACGGCTCGAACTGGTTCATCTCTGGCGTGACCGATACACGCTGGGATGATAATGATTTGAATCAGATCAAGACCGTCCCCGGCGGCGCATTCGAAGTCGTACAAACTATTGCGAACGCGGCTGGTCCCATCGACACAGTGGGTATTTACCGCCCTGCTAACCACACCTTCTACCTGAGCAACAGCAACACTGCCCCCGCCGCAAACATCGTAGCCGCGCTCGGCAACAGCGGCGCGTTTCCGGTTGTGGGCGATTGGGACGGCGATGGCTTTGATACCGCCGGGTTGTACTATCAGAATGTCGGTGTTTTCAACCTGTATGACAGCAACACGCCGACGGCTGCCATCACTCGGCAGTTCGTCTTTGGCAACCCCAACGATATTCCGATTTCGGGGCGTTGGGTGACGGCACTGCAAAATGATCCGGTGGGCAGTGCGGGCAAATTTCACGACGGTGTGGGTGTTTTCCGTCCGTCGAATGGGTTGATCTACCTGATCAGCGCGTGGCCGCAGCCGCCCAGCCTGACCGTTTTCGCGGACTATACGATTGTGTTGGGCAATCCCGGCTGGCGCGGCCTTGCCGGGAAATGGACGGGCGGCATACTCGATACCGCTGCTGTCTATCGCTTCGATACTTCACGCTTTTATATGACCAGCCAATCGTGCAATGGCATTGCGCCGGGGCCAAACGTGTTCTGTCTGCAATTTTCCACGCATGATGTGTTCCTGGGTTCAGCCAATGACATACCGATCAAGGGCGATTGGATCGGCTCTGGCATGGACGGGATCGGCGTGTACCATAATTCGACGGGGGTCTTTTCACTGCTGAACAGCTTCCCCGCCGGATCGAATTATACGGCTGCTGTCGATACGCGCGCAGTCTTTGGCAGCCCGGGCGATATTCCATTGGCCGGACACTGGAAACAGCCGGGTAGCTCCCCATCGAGCGACGCCACCGCCAACATGATCGTGTCGCCCGCGTCGGCTAAACCTGCCCACGTCACGCCAGCACCCGACGACGGACATTTCGATTAGCTTGTTCAGGTCGGCGTCAGGTGAGCGTACTGCACTGAAAAATAATTCGTCGTATGCTATCTATGTATTGGCTACAAGGGGGTAGGATATGACTAACTCAAAAATCAGCAGTTGTGCCATCCTGTTCGCCGCCATCATTGCGCTCGTTTTCGGCTTCATGCCCGTTTCGCCCGTCGCCGCACAGCAAAACACACAACCCGTGCTGGCACTGGTGCTGGTGACTATTCCACTGTACAGCGAACCGCGCGCCAATTCCAACCAGACCGGAACGCTGCTTTCCGGTCAAACTTGGTACGTGCTGGGTACGGATACTAGCGGGCGTTGGGTGAAGATTCAGGTCGGGGCAATTGCCAATGGCTGGGCGGTGCGTGCGGCCTTTAATCTGGCGGGCGCACAGCTTCCTGTGATTGTGGGCGTAACGGGTGGAGTCGCACCGGGGATTTTCCGGTTCGGCGTTGCGCGTGCCCGCTTCGTGTATGTGGTACGGAGTGGCGATACGCTCGGAAAACTCGCTTTGCGCTATGGTACGTCAGTGCGTG
>JBBSEU010000430.1:0-2833 GCA_038239365.1 Aggregatilineales bacterium | reverse complement strand
TGGCGTGATGATGCCATGATGCTGGATGCCTGGTGAAAGGACGGTCTCGCTGACACCTGCGATGTCGCTCACGTCCTGCGCCTTGAAGGTGTTCAGATCAGCTAGCGCGCTACCGGTCAGCCATTTGCCATCGCGCGTGATGTACAGCGGCACGACTTCGTACTTGTTTGCATCAAGCGCCTTGATCACCTGCTGCGCTGTTACAATCGACACATCATGCTCAACGGATCGGCTGCCGAACACGACGCCTACCGTTTGTTTCCGTCCTGGGGAGTTGGTCATTGCATAGTTCCTTTAGCAATCAGCAATCAGCGGTCAGCTTTTAGCAAGAACCAGACGTTCTAATTCCGCTGGAATATTATCCTAAATATTATACCGTCAAGAAATGTCTTAGCTGACTGCTGAAAGCTGACCGCTGATTGCTTTCCTTAATACGTATCCGGCAGATCAGACATGATCAGCACCGCATCGCCCGATTGAGTATGCTCGTGCATCCAGCGCAAGGCTTCGGCGGTAGTTTCGACAACATGCGTGTGATCTGTCGAGAAATTCATCTCGGTTAGACCCTGCTGTACTGGCTTCGTCTGCCGATCATTGATCAATACCACGTCGGTTGCCACGCCCGCAATGGCTGCTCCCAACTTGCGATTTTCCTCATCCTGAATCGGCCCCAACTCGACCATGCCCGATGTGATCACAATGCGCTGCCCTTTGTCCGAAAGTTTCAGCACGGCCAACGCCTGCCGCGTGCCAATCGGGTTTGCGCTGTACGCATCGTCAATAGTGATTACGCCATTGGGCAATACGCGCCGCACCAGTCGATGTTCGGCGGGTTCAAGCGTGGCCGCGCGCATCGCCAACTCCGCGAACGAGAGTCCCAAATGTCGGGCGACGGCCAATGCCATCAAGATATTCGAGACGTTGTGTTCGCCATACACCGGCGCGTGAATGTGCTGTTGTTCGCCCGTTTGGGTGTCCAGTACATCGAAGTCTAAACCGTTGATCGTCATCGTTACGTTATGGGCGTTGAAACGCGCGCCGGGGGCGTCTTTTTGCGTGACGCCGATTCGTGTGGCCGGATAGCCACGATCATTCATCGCCTTGACGCGCGGATCGTCGTCATTGAAAACAGCCAGACCATCAGCGGGCAGTGCTTCGATGATCTCATACTTGGCTTTGGCAGTGTTCTCGATGCTGCCAAAACGTTCCAGGTGCATCGGCCCGACGGCGGTTACAAGACTGATGGCGGGCTTGGCAAGGCGGCAAATCGCGGCGATCTCACCGGGGATATACGCGCCCATCTCAACGATGAAGTAATCGTAACTGTTGTCATTCGGCAAAATCTGGTTGATCACTTTGCTAACGCCCATCAGCGTATTGTAACTTTTGGGCGTTTTGAGGACTCGGAAGCGCGCGCCAAGCAAATGCGCCATGTATTCCTTCGTGGTGGTTTTGCCATAGCTGCCCGTGATCGCAATGACGGTTGGGTTGGCGCGCTGCAAGGCTAACCGCGCATTTCGCAAAAAGACCTGTCGAAAGGCGGCTTCAACCGGGTACATCAGCACATTGGCGATGGGCAGTGCCAGCGGCGCGATCACGAAGGTGACGATTCCTTCGCCGGAAATGCCCGCCGCCGTGAGCGGTGAACCGAGCAGCGGGACTACTGTCAGCACCAATACCAGAAACGCACCCTGTACCACGAAAGCCGTGATGAGCAGCCGTACCGCGCGCTGAGTGGGCGTGAAAACCTGTTTCACTTCGCGCTGACCGGGACGGATTAAAATCGCGGCCAGTGTGATCACCGAGGCCGCTAAAATGATCGAGGCAACAATGCGCGGTTCAAGGCCGATTCGGGCGATGACCAAAATCAGGACGCTGTAGGCCAGAAATATCCCGACGATCCGCATGTTATAGGCAACTTCAAGCGGATTGGTGTTTATCCAGCGCACGTAGCGCCGACTGTTGTAGCCTTCAAGCTGGAAGAAGCGTGCCAGCCCATACAGTCGCCAGCAGCCCGCCAGCCACCACGCCAACGCCAGAAGTTGACCGTAAACCATTTATTTGCCCTTGAAGAATGTGTCTACAATGCGGATAAAGTCGCTGATGCGTTCCTGATAGGCGAAATGCCCCGCGCCCTGAAAGACCACCAAACCGCCGTCCGGGATCGTCTTTTCGAGTAACTGCCCTTGCCAGAGCGGGGTGTCCTGATCCTGATCGCCCCAGATGAGCAGCGTCGAGGCTTTGATGCGGGCGGCACGTGGCAGCAAATCCTCGTTGACGACTTTCAGGAAAGTGGGCATCAGCGGTCCGGCACTTTTGTAATCTTCGGAGCCAAACCGATCCCGATACCAGTCCTGTACGGCGGGTTCAAAAATTTTCAGGCCGGGCAGCGCGAACAAGTCCTTGACAATCCGGCCAATGCCGCGCGTGACCTGCTGCTTGCTGCTGGGCGGCATGATCACTCCGGCGCTGTCGGTCAGGACGATCTTTTTGACCCGTTCGGGGTAGTCCGCACCCAATACGATACTGATTCGTCCGCCGAAGGAATGCCCGATCAGGTGAACCCGTTCCAAGCCCAGATGATCCAACAAATGCGCCACGAATCGCGCGTAATCGGCCACGCCCCAGGCCGTTGGTGGCAAGTCGCTTTTGCCGAAGCCCGGAAAATCAATCGCGTATACACGGTAGCCAAGCGGCGCGAGTCGCTGCTGAATCATGGCAACGCTCTCGATCCGCGCACCCCAGCCATGCAACACCAGCACCGGATCGCCCTCTCCGGCGACAGTCATGTTTAACTCGATACCATCCAGGATCATTTTTGCCTCACCCCCGG
>JBBSEU010000429.1:0-2839 GCA_038239365.1 Aggregatilineales bacterium | reverse complement strand
GAGATGGATATTCACTGCGTCACCCGTTGGAGCAAGTTCGACACCCATTGGGAAGGCGTTCACCTCAGAGATTTGATCGATCAGGGGATCATCACCCTGAAGCCCGAAGCCAAATATTGCGTGCAGCACTGCGAGTATGGCTTCACCGTGAACCTTGACGTGGAGTCGATGCTCGATCAAAATTTCCTGTTTGCGACGCACTTCAACGGCCAGCCGCTCGAAGCTGATCACGGCTACCCACTACGCGGCGTAATCGGCGCGATCCCGAATCGGCACGCGCCATCGGATCGCTACTTGTGGAAGGGCGGCAAGTGGTTGCGCGGCTTGGAATTCGTCAGTGAAGATCGCCCCGGCTTCTGGGAGCAGGCGGGCTACTCGATGACCGCAGGCATCTGGGACGAGGAACGCTTCGCCCGGCGCGGCTGGTAAACGTTTTAAGTAATGCTTGGTGGGGTGCTGGTCGCGGCCAGCACTTTTCAATATTATTTGACTATTCGAAAGCGAGATCAAATATGGATTTACTACCCTTATCAAAATCCGGCGAAATGACCGAGATGGATCAATTCGTCTTTGACTGCTTCGGCTACATCGTGATCGAAGATGTGCTGAGCCAACCCGAAGTCGAAGAAACACTCCAGGCGGCTATTCGACTCCATGCCGGACACGCCAAGACTAAACTGCTCCAGATCGGCAAGGGCTTCGAGCAGGAACCCGCCCTTGAAAATCTGATCGATCATCCCGCGATCTTGCCGAAAATCCGTGCGCTGCTGGGTGAGCGATTCGTTTTGCAGGCGGCGTGGTGTACCGTTCAACCGGCAGGTTCGCAGTCTGTCGGCTGGCATCAGGACGGCTCAGGCGCGTTTGATTTCAAAGACCTGGGCTACCCGGTGCCGCTGCTTCAACTGCGCGTCAGCTACAACCTGACCGATCAGACGCAGCCTTTCATGGGCAATATGATGATGATACCGGGCAGCCATCGTAGCCGACTCCCAATGCCGCAGGCCGCACGCCACGAGGTTAACGCCTGTCCGGTGCAGCAGACGATCCTTGCACGTCCTGGAAGTGTGCTGATCTTTCATAACGGCGTATACCACTCACCGATGCCCAATGATCGGGATTTTGATCGCTACAACATGCACTACATTTTCAGCCCGCCCTGGCTGCGTCGCTCCGATAGAGACGCCACCGATCCGGCATTTTTGGAACGCACCACGCCACTGCGTCGCGCACTGATGGGCGACTATGAACGTCCCGATGTGCCGTTTGCGGGCGGATTCCCGGCTATTCCGTTTGATGCGAACGGCAAAGGCTAATTTCGGCACTAGGCATTCTTCATAATTTCCACCGTGCGCCGATCCACGTAGTCCTGGAGTGCCTCCGCGATTCCGGGATCAAGTGGCGGCTGCTCATACGCGGCGATCACTTCTTTATACTTTTCGTGAGCGCGTTCGGCGGCGGTTTTTGCGCCGCCGTCCAGCCAGTTATCATAGTTCTGCAAGTCGCTGATCAGCGGGCGGTAAAATTCCGTGCGGTAACGATCCATCGTGTGCGGCGTGCCGAAAAAGTGCCCGCCCGGCCCCACTTCGTCAATCGCCTCAAGTGCCAGCGTTGTATCATCAACCGTCAGGCCGCGCAGGAACACATCGATCATTTGCAACTGCTCTACGTCGATGATCACTTTTTCGTAGCTCGCCGAGAGTCCGCCATCAAGCCAGCCCGCCGCGTGCAAAATGTAATTGGCGTGCGCTAACGTGACAGGCCACAGGGACATCATCGACTCATAGGCGGCTTGGGCGTCGGGCGTTTTGGAGCTGGCGACATTGCTGCTGCGGTACGGCAGGTTATAGCGCCGCGCCATTTGTCCCCCGGCCAACGTTGCCAGCGCGCCTTCCGGTGTCCCAAAGGCAGGTGAGCCACTCTGCATATCGACGTTACTGGTGAAGCCGCCATAGACCACTGGCGTTCCGGGATGCACCAATTGTGTCAGTGCGATTCCGGCCAATGCTTCGGCGTTCTGCTGTGCCAGTGCGCCCGCTACCGTGATCGGTGCCATCGCTCCGGCCAATGTAAAGGGCGTCACAATCACGCATTGTCCGGCACGCGCATAGGTGATCAAGCCTTCGATCATGGGCGTGTCGTAACGGAGCGGGCTATTGGCGTTGACCACACTGAGCGTTACCGGATGAGTCATCAGATATTCGCGGCCACCATGCACAATCGCCGCCATCTCGACGGCGTCATGGGCACTGTTGACGCCGCGTGCCGAGGGGTTGATGCACTTATCGGCGTAGACGTGCTGTGCCTGATAAAGCTGCAAGTGGCGGATGTCTTCATGGGTATCGTTGTTTTCACAAATGAAGCCGCCCACGTTATGAATCACGTTGAAGCTCTGCGCCAGTTTGAGAAAATCCAGATAATCGGCAAACGTGCCGGAACGCCGCCCGCGTTTGATGTCATACGAATAGCCGGGGCCGCTGACCATCGAAAAGATCATGTAGCCGCCGCCCATGATCGTATTATGAGCGGCGTTGCGGGCGTGCATCGTGAACTGTGGAGGCGCGGTCTTGATCAGTTCCAGGATCAGCTTGCGCTCCATGTGAACGCGCTGTGCCTCATAATCGACTTCTGCACCCGCATCGCGCCACAGATCGAGCGCCTCTTTCGATAAGAACTCGATTCCGGTGCGTTCCAGAATCAAAAATGACGCCTCTTCGATTCGTTCAACCTGTTCATCGCTGAGGATGCTCATCGGCGGAAACGGGTTGAAGGTTTGGCGGAAGGGCGCGGTGACCTGTGTAGTGGTCGTCGTGCGCCCGGTACGGCGTCTGGATTGACCCAT
>JBBSEU010000428.1:0-2883 GCA_038239365.1 Aggregatilineales bacterium | reverse complement strand
GGTGACATCGGCTCGGACGCACTGGTTCAGGATGTGACCGAAAACTGCGTGATCGGAAGTGTTGGCTCGGACTTGATTCTGGCTGTTGCGTTCACACCCGGCCACGAATACAGTTTCGAGGCGTCGTCCGATGTGATCTGCCGCATCGCGCCCGATGCCAATGTGCGTTTTGATATGGAAGTGGGCGATCAACTGGACGTGGAAGCCGAAAATGGTCATTTGCTCAAGTCCGAAGACAATCATCACCTCGTCCAATTTGGTGACGGCGTGGTAGTGGTGCGTCTGAACGCGGGTTCAAGCGTTCGTATCATTGACAGCGATGATATGAATCCGCTATCGGGTCATGGTTTCGATTTCAATTTTGATGTCGATTTCGATTTTGAGCGCGCCTTCGAGGAGACCGCCCGCGTCACGGAGCGCGCCCGCCGTGAAGCCGAACGTATGACGCAGCAGATTCAGCGCGAAGCCGAACGCGCCGCTGAACAGGTGCGTCGTCAGGCCGAACGCGCCGCGCAGCAGGCACAGCGCGAAGCCGAACGCATCCAGCGCCAACAAGGTAAGCGCGGATTTAATTTCGGTTGGTCATGGGGCGATGAACGTTCTAATCGACGCGGTGCAACCGCCCGCCCACCTGTTCCACCCATCCCGCCTATTCCCCCAATTCCTCCGATTCCACCCATACCCGGTATGTACCAGTCACGGCCAGCCGATGAACCTGTGACGAATGATGAACGGCTGGCGATTTTGCGAATGGTCGAGGCCAAACAGATCAGCGTGGAGCAAGCCGAACACCTGCTGGCGGCGCTTGAAGGGCGCGCTTAAACGTGGCCGCAGCGGCGGCGCTGGCCGAAGGTGGCGGGCGTAACGGACTGCGCCCGATCAACCTGAGTACCGATCTGGCAAGCCTGGCGGAACTGCTCGAAATTTGTTTCAACGATACGATGGACGAAGCTGGCCGCGCCACGATCCGCGAACTGCGCGCGCTGAGTCGTGCCGGATCGCTGGCGACATGGCTCAATCGGTTTGATCGGTTGTTGGGTGGTTTGCAGCAGGGCTTCGTCTGGATGGATGATGGTCGTCTGATCGGCAACACGACGGTCACGCCCGCCAACTATCCGCGCTCGATGGGGCGCGGATCGATCATCGCCAACGTGGCCGTTCACCCCGACTACCGACGGCAGGGGCTGGCACGGATACTGGTCGAGGCGTCGCTTGACCTGATCCGTTCGCAAGGCAATCGTTTCGCCGTGCTGCAAGTTGACGCTGATAACGACGGCGCGCAGCGTTTGTATGAAGGGTTGGACTTCCGCGCCGAACGAACATTCACCCGCTGGCAGCGATCCTCACATCAGCGCACGCCAAACCGTTTGCTGATCATGCCGCCCATGTCTCTGCGCCAATCGCATGAATGGCGCGCTGAGTACGAACTGGCCGAGTTGGTGCGTCCGAACCGACGCGGCGGGATGGGTTGGCTGCGTCCAATTCATCCGGCGCTGTTTCGGATATCGCCACTCAAATCGTTTTTCTATGGCTTCACCGGGCGCAGCGAAGAAACGATGATCATCTACCGCAACCCGAACACGCGCGAACGGGACGGCATCCTCGGTTCGGCGCGGCTGCACATGGTGTTCGGTGGCGCAGATCGACTCGATCTGCTGGTACATCCGTTTGAGCAGGGCAAACTTGAAGACCCGCTCATCAACTATATGCTGCGCCGACTCGAAGGCCGCCGCCGCTCCCTGATCATCGAACACCCGACTGATGATGAAAGTGCCAGCACTGTGTTCCGCAAATATCTGTTTGAACCGCGTCACACCGTCATCAACATGCGACTTGATTTCTCGTAAGCAATACTCAATAAGGAGAGTACCCATGACTACCGCTGAAGAACGTATGAAAATTCTGGATATGGTCAAAGATGGCAAGATCAGTGCCGAAGAAGGCGCGCGCTTGCTACAGGCGCTGCAATCGCAGGCCAAACGTGGCACCGAAGGCCGCGATCCGCGTTGGATGCGCGTCAAAGTGACTGACCTCAAGAGCGGCGCGTCCAAAGTGAGCGTCAATATCCCGATGAGCCTGGTCAGCGTCGGGATCAAAATGGGCGCACGCTTTGCCCCGCGTGACGCCAACTTCGACTACCCCGGCGTGATGGAAGCCCTTCGCAACGGCACGATTGGCAAGATCGTCGACATTGAAGACAAAGGCGAAGGCGAACGAGTCGAAATCTGGGTGGAGTAGCCGCCCGCTTACCCGTTTCATTCCAGTTTTATCGGTAGTTCAGCTATCTCGCGCAAGCGGGTACGGCACGTGCTTGCCTCGTTATCGCCTACCCTCAGAACGGCAAATCGTCGTCGTTCTCCATGTCCAGCAGCAAGGCACGCAAAACAGCGGCTTGTTCAGGGGTTGCCTGACTCAACAACTCGAACAGGTGGGCGTCCCAACCCTGCTCATAGGCTTTTTTGGCAGAACGCATCTGCGCGACCTGCCGACTCAACAGATCGGCTACCGCTATCCGCAATTCTGAGGAGTCGCCCGCCGCCTTGATCAACTGTTTCAGGATCGCTTCGATCTCATCTCCCAACGGCTGATCGGCGCTCATCCGAGCCAGCACTTTTTCCAGTGCATCAATCCCATCACACAGATCGCCATTCACCTGCTGATAACGTCGATCCAGTGCCGTGATCATCCGGCGCAGTGTGCGCTGTTGATAGTCGTTCATCGCTCACCTGCCTGTCGCTGAGCGCGGGCCTGACGCAGCGTATCTTCGGCTTCACTGAGCGTCATTGCCCGATGACGCTTGGACGCGGCCAGCACTTCCAGCCAGTCGGCATCCAGTTCGGCATTGAAGGCCGCCGGACTGAACGGACGCAAGGCCGATTTGCC
>JBBSEU010000427.1:0-2884 GCA_038239365.1 Aggregatilineales bacterium | reverse complement strand
GGGCAGGCGTCCAGGTGGGCGGCAAGCCGGTCAGTGCGGTTGAGTTCAACATCGGGCGCAATTCAGCGGAAGTCGCGGTGAGCAGTGCATCGGTTGGCGACGGGCCTGCTGTCCAGGTGGGCGGCAAGGGGCGGCGGGTGGCAGATGGCGGCGGCGTAGGCGTTATCGTCTTCGTGGGGGTTTGCGGCTGTTGGGCACAGCCTGTCACGAGCAACACGAAAACGATCAATAATCCTGATTTGTGCATTCTGCGTCCTTTAGCTCCCTATTGCCAGGATCAATGATATGACTGCGCCCAAAACTGTCAACACAAAGACCGACGCCCCAATCAGTACCCACAATGCGGCTGGACGCCCTGGTTGCAGCGGCATTTCATCGGCGTCAAACCCAATCATCACACGCCAGCCAACCCAGTACAAGACTAGCCCGGTGATGGAGAGCAGCACCAACAACACCAGTGGCAGATCAGACAGATTGATGGGGCCGATCTTCGCCTGATTGGCCGGGACGTTGAACAGCGAACCATAGAGCAGCAGGGCTAGCGCAATGGTGAACGACAGTGCTACACCACCACAAATCAAGCCGCGAACCGCGCGCGAACGATTACCCAGCCAGGTTGCCAGTCGGTCAATGGGCGGCTGGTTTGGTGCAATTATGATATGACGAGGTGGCGATTTACGGCGTTTTTTGGTCACAATCTATTCGCGCAGCATTCCGCCAAAAGGCGTTGCGTTCATCATAAAATTCGCGCCCGTCCCAAAGTAATCTTTCATGGTGCTATAGGCGGGTTCGGGGATCGCTGCTTCATCCAGCGCGGCCAGCATGTGATGCAGCCACGCATCGCGCTCTCGTTCACCGATCACATAAGGGGCGTGCCGCATTCGCAGGCGCGGGTGTCCACGTTCAGCGGAATAGGTGCTGGGTCCGCCAAAATACTGTATGAGAAACATTCGCAACCGATTTTCCGCACCCGTCAGATCAGCTTCCGGGTACAATGGCCGCAAGATCGGATCATCGGCAACACCGTGATAAAAGGCGCTCACCAGCCGCGTAAAAGCCGCTTCGCCAATGAGATCATAAACAGACTTGGACTCGTGTGGCATGTCTCACCTGATTAACACCACCACAGTTTAGCGAACCTGACGCTTGAATCCAAGTTGCGCGCTTGTGTAGAATCAGAGGCGTACTTTGAGTGATTTACGGCGTTGGCGTCAGGCAGGCGGTGGGCGACTTTACCAACGTTGTGAAACCATTCGCCTTCTGCTGCGTATTCAGGCTGATCGACGGCGGCAGTTTACCGTCATTGGTAGCCGTCGTGCCGATGAATTTCTGAGCAGTGGGCGCGTCGGCAAAGCGGTAGATCGTCAGGTTATCCAGGCCACTGAGCGCCAGACACGCCTTGCCATTCTGAAACGTGCCGCGAACGGTATACACCATGCTCCTGGACAGGTACAGCAACATCAGCCGATAGCTGCCCGTTTTCTTTTTGCCATAGAGTAGAAAAGCATCATCTGGGTTGCCGAACGCGCCGATGATACCTGCCGGAGCAACATTCCCAACGTTCAGCCCGGCGGCGCTGGCTTCCGTCGGACTGACGCGCAGGTACACGTAATCAGCAACCGTATCGAGTGTGGAATTCGGCGTGCTGACTGCGTGCAGGCCAACACCATTTAACTCAACACCGGGTAGAATCGCCGCTGCATCGACGGCGGGCGCGGCAAGGAAGGCACTTGCGGCAAACGCTTTGAACTCACGCAAGGTAACTTTACCCGACTGCAACGTCCAGAAGCACGGCGTGACACATTGATCGGATGGCAAGAGCAGCGCCGTCTCGATCTGTTTCGTCGCGGCATCAGGCGTGACGGCTGCCGTTGCCGCGAAGCCCTGCACCGGCGATGATCCACGCCCGCTCAACAGCACGCCCACCACGAGCAGACCCGCCAGCAATCCCATCATCAAGCGTCGCATGGTTGTTTCCTTTTTCATTGTGGTTCGATGCCCCACACCAGCACGCCATTCCGATAGAGCGTCACCTTGTTCCAGTCGGTGAACGTCTCCGTGTTACGTGTGCCATCGAACGAGTAGTCGTTGCTCTGCGTGTAGTTCCTAAAGTCGGACTTGTTCACATACGACAGGATTTCGTCGGTTTGACTGTTGGCGGCCAGCGTTCCACCCGTGAAACTCAGTTCGATGTAGCTGTCGACACCTGCGATCAATGTTCCCAGGTCAATCACTGTGCCACGTACCACACTCGATCCACCACAACCCCCAGGCAGAGCGGTGTACGAACACACGTAACGGAAGGCGATCACCTGATTGGTCGTATCCTTAGAGCGTTTTTGGGAATAAAAAAGCCCTGTTGGGTAGACTTGGGAGTAACCAAACAACCAGGAAAACGCAACAGGAGCAAAGCAAGTGTGTCACACAAAGCAAGACTACGCCAGCGACTTGAGCGATGCAGAATGGGCGCTCATCGAAAGGTATGTGGCCTATCAAGGCTGGGGACGGCGGATGAGATTGGATGCGCGCCTGGTGGTGAATGCCATCTTCTACGTGCTGCGAACGGGATGCGGCTGGGCGTATCTGCCGACGTGCTATCCAAAGTGGCAAAGTGTGTACTAGCACTTTCGGCAGTGGTCTCAGCGCCAGGTCTGGGAAGCCATCAACGACAGCTTGCGTGAACAGGTTCGCCTGGACAACCAACGCGATGCTAAACCGAGTGCGGCGATTATCGATAGTCAGAGCGTGAAGACGACCCAGGCGGGCGGTGAGCGCGGCTACGATGGCGGCAAGAAAGTCAACGGACGTAAGCGGCACATCGTCGTGGATACGCTGGGTAACCTGCTCCATGCGCTTGTTCACCCAGCCCATATTCAAGACCGTG
>JBBSEU010000426.1:0-2924 GCA_038239365.1 Aggregatilineales bacterium | reverse complement strand
TGCTGTGGGTGCGACACCGACAATCCAATCTTGGATCGAGTAGTAGCGTTTGCCGTCAACATCGTGATAGGCAAGCGGAAACGACTCCCATCCGGGATTTTCAGGTTCGTCGGGTTTTCCAGCGGCTACGATTTCGGGGAGCGGGCGCTGATCGGGTTGGGGATCATCAGCGTTTGGAAAGGACAGCGGATTCAGGGTAGAGTCGACCATTGTGTTACCTCCTATACGGGTACACCACGCCTCTGGCTGCATCAACAGCGCAGGGGCACATAAATAATTGGACGCGATCAGTATAAATCGTTGTTTGAGCGGTGTCAATAAGGCAAAGTAAGAGAAATTCTTCACAAAGCAAATGGGATGAGGGTTTGTGAAAGGTACAACACCTGTTCCAGACCGTGCCCCAAATCGATCTCAATGGTTCGATCATCGTGGAAGCCAAGCCGCCGATAGAGGGCAATCGCGCGTGGATTGTTCAGTGCCGCGCCGATCTCTACCTGGGGTGATGACCCGCTTTGAGCAACGCTGATCAGATGACGAATGATGGCTGTGCCGATCCCCTGATCGCGGTAGGCGGGCATCACAATCAGATCGCTGATCTCGGCAGTGTGCGGCCACAGTGTCAATTGCCCATAGGCGATTACCTGTGTATTGCTGAGCGCCACAAGCCCTAGTGCCCGTTCGTCCTGCATCATCACCAACACGCGCGCCAACATTTCGCTGATGGAATCGAGCGGGTGGTCAGGCCAGCACGCATCATGCAGTGCGGGAACATCAGTGAGAAGCAAGGGGCGAAGTTCATATAACGGGATCATCAGATCACTTTCGCCATAGAGAAATAATTGTTATGATGATAGGAGTCAGTTTTCATTTTAAGATTGCTATAATTAATGACCGGAAGGAGCCACGCCGTAACCTGTGAATAAAAGACCTGACGAACCTCGTTCGCTGCTGCGGCGGCTGCTCAAGCAAGCTGATCAAAGCGTCGTGCCTGAGCCGACTCCGGTTGAAGCTACCAATTCGCCGCGCGTCACGGCGTCCTCACCGATTCGCCCGCCGATGCCCGCGCCCGCGCCGCCACCTGCACAATTGACCCCGATGAATCCACGCGCCACACAGACGATCACAACGGTCAAGCCGATTACCAGCCCCGAAAAACGACTCGAAGCTGAGGCCGCCCTGGAAACGCTCCGCAAAAAGACGGCGCAGATCGCCAATGAATTTGCCGATGGGAAGATCAATCGCGCGCAGTTCAGTTCGATGTACGCCTATTATAATGAGAAGCGCGTGATCATCGAACGATTATTGATGCGCGATCCGGGTACGCAAGCCTGGCAGCAAGTCGCGCAGCCGGGACATACCACCTTTTTACGGCAGCACTTCGAGGCGCGGGTGTTGGCTTTTGGCGTGTACGATATGGGTCAGTTTGAGCCGATTGCCGCACAGGGAACGATGCCGATCCCCCTCGAAACCGTTCAACCGATCCTGACCGCGTTATACATCGTCCTTCGCAGCCGGAAAGACCTCAAACCGCTGTCGCGTAAGATCGACAACGGGCGCTGGCTGGTGATCGTGCCGGGGCGCTATACCGCCGCTGTCGCACTCTTTTCGCTGGAACCGGCCACGCAGCAGGTGAGCCTGTCGCGTGATTTGCATTATGATTTTGAACGGGCTAACCGACATGCACTTGAACGCGGCATTCGCCAGCCCGAACAACTTGTTTTCCCACATCGGGCACTGTTCGAGCAGCACGCCGAAACCTGATTAGACGCGCGTCAGGTATGAGCCGTCGCGGGTATCAACTTTGATGTTGTCGCCGATGTTCACGAACAAGGGCACCTGAACACTCAGGCCGCTTTCAGTAGTGACTTTCTTGGTCACGCTGCCTGACGAGTCACCAGCAACGGCGATTTCGCCATCCACAACTTTGTAGATGACCGTCATCGGGAACTGATAGTCAATGGGCGTGCCTTCGTAAAACTTCAGTTCAAGCTGCATGTTTTCTTTGAGGTACGAAACTTCTTTGCCAAACAATTCGGCGAGCACTTCGTATTGTTCGTAGGTGGCCGTGTTCATAAAGTGCAGCGTATCCCCGTCATTGTAGAGGTACTCCACTGCTTCAATGTCCACGAAAATATCATCCAGCCGATCACTGGCCGGAAAAACGCGCGTTGAGTTCTGCCCGGTGCGAATGTCCAGCAGCGTAGCGCGCATCGACGCCGTGCCGCGCCCCGGCTTGTTATAGGCCGTGTCCATCACGCGGTACAGGTTGCCGTCAAGTTTGAGTGTTACGCCTTTTTTCAGGTCGCCCGCTTCAATCATCCGAAACCATCCCTGGGAATGTGCTTCCCACTTGTCAAATTGCCGCCCTATTATACCGGATGGGCGGCGCTACTGGCAAGGTTCGATTCGGGGAAACCGGGAAGTGAAAAATGCAACACAGTGCGTAAACCGACATATTTTCTCGCACATTAAGGCTTGGTTGTTGAGTGTTTAACCACTTGTTCATATTGCACTTGCGTTTGCTATAATCAACGCTGCAAGCTAGGCACTCTGAGCAACTCATCGCACTGGATGTTCAGATCATGCTGTCACTGTCGTAAAGCGTAACCTATTCGTCGTTAAGTCTTCAGGACTTTCGCTTTAGATAGTTGAAAAAGCCGGGATATGCGGACACTGAAGTTCAGCCCGTAAATAGTCGCTAAATAAAGCGTGGTGCACGGCATATACCGTCTGACCAAGCTGGTGAGCGCGTAGACGTAGCGCAAGCCAGGCATGGTAACAACAGCCAAGATGGTTCCGTTGCGACCGGGCTTTGCGACACTCGCATTTTTCTGAGCCAGTCAGTTGCTTCAATTCACGATGCAGTTGCTCGATTTGCCAGCGCACGGCATTCTGTTTTTGAATGTCGTGTGTGGTCATCGTGC
>JBBSEU010000425.1:0-2926 GCA_038239365.1 Aggregatilineales bacterium | reverse complement strand
GGGCAGTTCCGGCGCGATTTTGTCTGCGATGTGGCTGTCTTCAAGATTCATCAATCGAACCAGATCAAGCGTCGGGCGTTGTGCGATCTGGGTTGTGAGCGGGTTGCGCTGCTCGGTAGGTTTCTTCGGCAAGCTGAGTTCAGTTCCGTGCGTTGACGCACCCTCTCTGTAAACGGAGGGGGGTGAGGTCAACGCCATCATCGCCGCGCCAACTGCCGCGTCCCTCTCGCTACGGACTGGATAAGCACGCGGCAGTACGGCCTGCACCGAGGCGACGAATCGATCCCACATCAGCGCCGAATTTTCAATCAGGCCGCCCGATAATACGACGGGAAAAGGGGTCGTGCCAAAGCCTAATCGCTTTGCAACCGAAATTGCGTTGGCGGCCAGCGCGTCGGCGGTTCGCACGATGATTCCGGTAGCCGCCACATCACTACGTTCCATCGCAATCACTTCGACAGCCAGATAAGCGATTTCACGAATTTCGCGCTCGGGCGTATACATCCACTGGATCAAATCGAAAGGCTCTTTCAGTTTGAGTTTTGACAATACTCGTTCGGTGAGCGCCGTCGGAAGGGCGGTGCCATCCTGGGCACGTACAATTGCCATGAGCGCCTCGCAACCCATCCGGTAGCCGCTGCCCTGATCGAGCAGATAGCCCCAACCGTCGCTGCGGGCGCGCGTACCATCTTCACTGATACCGTAAATGATGGAGCCGGTGCCACTGATCACCACGATTCCGTAGCGCCGTCCAACCCCGGCCACCAATGCCGCAATCGCATCATTATCGAGTGTGACGGGTACATTCGGATACAATTCTGCGAACATTTTTTCAACAAGGCGATGTTCTTCCGGGCGATCCATGCCCGCAATGGCCGCGCCGATTCCGGCCAGATCGGAGAGTGTACGACCTGCCTGGGTGATCAATTGATTAATTGCCCCACTGAGTGTGTGCCGAACTATTGTCAGGCCGACATTGTGCATATTCGACGGTCCGGTTTCTACACGCGCCAGGATATTCAAGTCGGGATCGACGGCAATCAATGTCGTGCGTGTGCCGCCGCCGTTGATGCCAATCAAAAATGGGTTACTCATATAGCCAGAACGCCTCCGACTCGGCTTGAAACTGGAGGGCTTCCTCATCACACCAGGCGATGATCTCCGCGATAGGCTGGCCGCGTTCGATCCCTTCCCGAATGCGGGTCGTCGCGGTTAGCTGATCGAAGCCATACGCATCTCCCCAGCGACTCCAGGCGAACTCCGGGTACAAACGGCGTACTGTTTCAATGATCGACAAGCCTACCGCGAAGCCACGCACACGTCCCGGATCCGTTATGTGCAGTCGTACCCCTTCGCAACGAAGTCCGGCGTGTTTACTTAGCGAAGGCCGAAACCAGGCTGGAGAAAACCAGACATCGGGCAATTCCAGATCGTTGAGTACATCGGACAGCATTTCCGCGTGCATAAAGGGGGCACCGATCTGCTCAAAGGGCAGCGCCGTACCACGCCCTTCACTCAGATTCGTTCCTTCGATCAGGCAGGTGCCCGTGTAGGCAAGGGTGGAGTGGGCGTGCGGCATGTTCGGCGATGGCGCTGTCCAGGCCAGCCCGGTATCAGCGAAAAGCATTTCGCGTCGCCAACCTTCGAGTGTGCAAACCTCTAACTCTGCGCCGATTTCGTCATTCATCCAGCGTGCCGCTTCCGCGATGGTCAACCCATAGCGAACCGGCAGCGCGGCGGGCGCAACACTGGAAAAAAATTCCGGTTCGGCAAAGCTGCCTTCAACCATCAAGCCGCCCTGTGGATTAGGCCGATCCAGGACGATCACCCGGGCATTGGCCTGCATACACGCTTTGAGAACATGCTGCATCGTTGCCAGAAAGGTATACCAGCGTGTGCCCGTGTCCTGTAAATCGATCAGCACCGCCGATAGTGTCCGCAGCACATCGAGCGATGGCGCACGTGCTGCCCCATATAAACTGTAGATCGGCACGCTGCCTGCCTGATCGTCAGGGATCATTTCGCCTGCTGCGCCTAATCCATAATAGCCGTGTTCGGGCGAAAACAGTGCGTTTACCTGTACGCCCGCCTCAGTGAGCGCACTTAATGTCGTTCGGCCATCACGCGACAGGCTGGCGACATTCGTCAGTAGGCCGACAGGGCCGCTTACGTTCGGCCACATCACAAACATATCCAACCCGGTTCGGATCATCGTTTTATTCGCCTGGAATGCCTTCTAACGCTTCAAGCACGGTATCGTGAAACTGCTTGCGGAACGCGATGATGTGGTCTTTGTCGCGGCCAAAAAAGACGTTATTGGTCAGCAGCGCGCAAACCAGCTTGCGTTCTGGATCGACCCATAGCGACGTGCCGACAAAACCCGTGTGCCCATAACTGTTGGGGCTGAAATACTTTCCGCTGGATGATCCTTCCGGCGAACGCATCATCCAGCCCAGGCCGCGATCCTCGATGTGCTGCTGAGTTGCCTCTTTGACGAGTGCCGGACTGATCAGGTTTTGGCCGCCGTCGAGATAAATCTGACCGAGCGCCGCCACGTCGCCACTGGTGCCAAACAAACCCGCGTGCCCGGCCACACCATGCAGCGTTGCCGAGTTTTCGTCGTGAACCTCACCAATGATCCGCCGCTTGCGCCAGTTACAAAATTCAGTTGGGGCAACGTTCACCATGATTGGGCCGTAACGCGCCGAAAAACCAAACGGCTTGATCACCAACCCATCCATCGCCCGATCCAGCGGTGCGCCGTACAATTTTTCAATCGCCAGACCGATCAGAATGAACCCAACATCGCTGTACACGACGCGCATACCAGGCGGGTAGGCGAACGGTGTGTTCAGGCACATTGCCAGGCGAGATGGCTCATCATCGGCTTCGCGCAGATTGAGCCAGGCGGGTAAGCCGCTCGAAT
>JBBSEU010000424.1:0-2969 GCA_038239365.1 Aggregatilineales bacterium | reverse complement strand
GCCATGCCGAAGCCAAACTGAACATCAGTGGATTGGTCAAGCCGCATCCTTATTCGCTGCTGCGTGCGCTCTATCCGCGCGCCGATGATCTGGTCTTGATGGACGAAGAGTTTCAGAAATTGAAGCGGCATAATGTGGTGGTGGTCGGTGATTCAACCAGCGACGTGATCATGGCAAAAGCGGCAGGCTGCGCCTCGGTGGGTGTGCTGACGGGCGTTCGCGGCGCGGCGGCCATTCAGGAACGTCAACGGCTGCTGCTGCACAGTGGTTGTGAGGCCATCCTGGACGATGTAACCCATCTGCCCGACTGGTTGGAAGGCCAGCAAGACCTGTGAGCCGTGAAAAGCAGATTTTTGTATAAAATGTAAAGGGCGAACGGGTTGTTTACGCTATAATCTGGCGTTGGGTTTGACGCATCCTGAGACAAGACAGAGCAAAACAGCCATGCGATCAGAAGACATCACCATCAAACATGAAAATGGCGTGCTGTTAATGAACGGAGGCAGCCCCACTCAATTGGGGATTGATCCGGCAACCAAGAGCGAACGCATGTTGTTCAGCACGTCTGAACTACGCCTGACCGTCTGGTTTGTGGGGGAACTTCCGCCTGCATTGCGGGTCAGCGTTGGCCGGGAGATCATCCACTGGTTGAAGGCGTATCGGCAGCCGGCTCGGACAACGTGAGATTGCTCAGGGATCCCGCTTCGGCGTTCCCTGTTGTATCGGTTTTGCGTGCGCCAAAGGCCTCAACAAAGGCTTCTGAGTGGCTGTTAAATTGAATACCTGCCATATTGACCAGCGGAACCGTCACTGTCGCTCGTTTTTTCAAGTCGTTGCCGCGTGCCAGCAACAAACTTACGCCCAGAATGCCCACCGCGCCCCATTGAATCGGCGTGAAAACCTCACGCAGCAGCGCGAACGATAAGAGCAGTGCCACGCCCGTTTCCAGCACCCCTAACAGCACCGTTTGCAAGCTGCCAATCTGCTTGACGCCCGCGAACAAGGTCAGACGCGAAAGTGCCGTTGTCAGGCCGAGCGCGGCAATTGCCCAGGCCGCCTCACTCGTTTGCGGAAACCATTCGAGTTTGTAGATCGCCCGCGCCATGACCACCACAACGGCCATCGTCGTGAGTGTATAAAGGGTGACGGTTGGTGAAGGCATTTCATACAAAACACGCTGACTGAGTACCACCGTCCCGGCAAATAAGATCGCATTACCGAGCATCAGTCCCACGCCGAGCCAGTTATTTGTGCCGCCAATGCCGCCCGTTAGTAGCAAAATGGCAAAAAAAGTCAGCCCTACCCGGATCAATGTTCGGGTGGTGAGATGCTGTCCGGCCAATCGTGCCATGACCACGACGAAGATCAGGTACGAGGCATTGAGTAGTTGCGCGATAGAAGCGTTCAGCAAACTGAGACCGTTGTAGTACATCAACGAGCCGATCCCGTTGACTGTGCCCACCACCACACAGCCCAACAAACCTGCTGGATAGATGAAGATGAACTGCCGGGCGAACAACAAGTAAATCACCCACAGGAGCAGCGCGGCCAGGACAGTACGCACGGCAGCTACGGTGAACGGATCAGAACCGCCCATGTAGGCCAGTTTGCCGAGTACCGGTGCCATGCCCAGAAAGATTGGCGAGAGCAGCGCGGGTGAAAGCCAATCCAAGAGCCGTTTAGAGTCGCGGTTCATCCGCCCCTATGCCTCAACCTGCGCCTTACGATACGGGCTGCTGGTATGCGCCTGTAAGGGCAGATCGAGGTAGAAGGTGCTGCCCGGCATTTTTTCTTCATCCCGTCCGGCGCTCTCCACCCAGATTCGCCCGCCATGTGCTTCAACAATCCCATGACTGATCGCCAATCCCAGACCCAACCCGCCGCCCCGAAAAGCCGTCTTGCTGGTCGAATGCAACTGCGTATCGCTGGCCGTGTAGAACCGATCAAAGATGCGCGCCTGATCTTCCTGATTGATCCCGATCCCGGTGTCTTGTATGATAATCAGCAGATGCGTGACGCCCGTCTTACAGGTGACATTGATCACGCCGCCATCGGGTGTATATTTGATCGCGTTGCCGATGATGTTGTAGAGCGCCAGTTCCAGCAGATCGACATCGCCTTGTAATGCGAGCGGCCATTGACTCAGGTTGAAGCTGATCAGCAGATTACGCTGTTTGGCGGCCTGCTCAAAGCTCTTGATCACGCGCGCGGCCAGTTCGCCGATGTTCAGCGGCGCAACCGTCAGTTCGATGCGCCCGGTGGCGATCCGGGAAATCGTCAGAATTTCGTTGATCACCTTCGACATGCGTTCAATCGAATCGACCAGACCATCCACAAATGAGCCTATTTCGCTGGTTTCCTGCTTGAGCCGCCGCACGACGGGCGATTCCTGTAACAGGCGGCTGTAGCCATAAATCAGGGTGAGTGGGGTACGCAGTTCGTGCGCCGTCAGTTGGATAAAATCGTCTTTGACTTTATCCATGCGGCGTAGTTCGGCGTTCACTTTTTCCAGTTCGCGGATTTTCGACTCGAGCCGGGAAACGATTTCCTGATTGTAGGCGGTCTGCGCCGTGCGAAGTGACGCATCATCGGCAGTATCTTTGCCACCGCTCAGATAGTGCGCCACCTGACCGGGCAGGCGATCAATATCAATCGGCTTGTTCAGATAGCCTGTCGCCCCGGCCACCAGCGCCTTTTCACGTTCCCCGGCGTGCGCCTGAGCGGTCAAGGCCACAATCGGCACATTGCGAAACTTCTCGTCCGAGCGCAAACGAGTCGTCACTTCGCGCCCGCTCATATCCGGCAGGTTGATGTCCATCAGGATCAAGTCGGGCATTTCACGCTTCGCCATGTCGATACCATCCAGGCCGCGTGAGGCCACGATCACATGGTAGCCCGCAAATGAAAGCATTCGCTGTACCAGCAATTGACTGCCGGGATCATCTTCAATGTATAGTATCGTCGATTTT
>JBBSEU010000423.1:0-2994 GCA_038239365.1 Aggregatilineales bacterium | reverse complement strand
CTGATCGCCAATGTGACGCTTGACGCGCAGAACTGGTCACAGGTGCAACCCAAGCTGGCCGCGTTCTTGTCAACCCTGCCCGATAGCGACTCGCCGCTTGTCCAGTGGACGCCCAATTACCACGCCGAAGATGAAGGGTTGGCGATCCCGGCACAGGTGAACTATGTGGCGAAGGGCGCAAACCTGTTCGATCACGGCTACACGCTCAAGGGTTCGCAGCAGGTGATCACGAATTTCCTGCGTACCACGTGGCTCTGGGAGCGCGTGCGGGTGCAGGGCGGCGCTTACGGCGGGTTCTGTGTCTTCAATACATTGTCAGGTGTGTTTAGTTTTCTGTCGTACCGCGATCCGAATCTGCTCAGTACCATCGAAAATTACGACAAAGCCGCGCAATTCCTGTGCGAAGTCGAGATCGACAGCGACGAGATCACGCGCAATATCATCGGCGCGATTGGTGAGATTGATGATTACCAACTGCCCGACGCCAAAGGCTATACATCGCTGCTGCGCTACCTGACCCATCAGACGCCCGACTATTTGCAGGAAAAGCGCGATCAGGTGCTAGCCACATCGTTGGAAGATTTCCGTACTTTCGGGACGGTGTTGACGGCGCTCAATGACAAGGGGCGCGTGGTGGTCGTCGGCTCACAAACGGCGATTGATACGGCCAACGCCGAACGCGGCGACTTTCTGCACGTGACGAAAGTGATGAATTGAAGGGGATCGTTATGCGTCGATTGCTCTCTCTAGCATTGATTATGATCATTGCCGCGCCATCGGTTGCGAGCCGACAGGCCGCCGAACCGATCACCTATCGCAGCGCGTCGGCAGCGATCATTCGCACGCTTGACCCGCAGTTGGTCGAAGATGATCTGTCGGCCAACGTCGTGAACAACCTGTTCATCGGCCTGACCAGCGTTGACCCGGTGACACAGAAGATCGTGCCGTCACTGGCGACAAAATGGGACAAAAACGCCGATGGCACCGTCTGGACGTTCACGATTCGGACGGATGTGCCCTGGGTGCAGTGGGACTCGGCTGGGCAAAAAGCCAACCCGATTCGGAACGTGGTCGCGGGCGATATTGAATATGCAATCAAGCGTGAATGCGATCCGCGTCTGGGCGCGCAGTACTCGCTGATCATGTCCTCGATCATCAAGGGTTGCGCCGAAGTCTCGAAAATGCCGGACGCCAACGTGACCGACGAGACGCTGAATGCGGTTGGCGTCAAGGCGTTGAGCGACTCGCAGTTACAGATCACGTTGATCGGGCCGCTCACCTACTTTTTGCAAACCACGCCGATGAGCATGTATCGCCCGGTTCACCGCGAAACGCTGCAAAAAGCGGCCAGCAAGTGGACGCGCGTGCAAAACATCGTGACCAGCGGCGCGTTTGTGCTGGATCAATATGATCGCAACGTGAATCGCGTGCTGGTACGCAATCCACTACTGCCCAAAGACCTGCAAGGACCGGGCAATATTCAGCGCATCAGCGTGATCGTGGTCAAGGACGGCGGGACGGTCTATGCCAAATATCAAAACAATGAACTCGACGTGGCCGGGCCGCCCGCTACCGAACTCGACAAAATCCGGCAAGACCCGGAACGCAGCAAAGAACTGACACAAACGACTTCGCTGGCCGTCGTTTACATCGGTTTCGCCTACGATAAGCCGCCCTTCGATAACGTGCATGTGCGCCGTGCCGTCTCCGCCGCGCTGGATCGAAAGGCGCTGGTCGATGGCACGCGACAGGGAATCGGGCTGCCGATTGCCCATCTGATGCCACCCGGCATTTTTGGCGCAGTGCCGATCAATGAAGTGCAGATCGGTGAAAACGGCACTGATCTGGAGTTCGCCAAAGCGGAATTGGCGGCGGGTGGTTATCCGAACTGCCAGAACTTGCCGACGATCAAATTTGTGGTGCAGACCGGTACAACCGATGAAGCGACGTTCATCCAGAATGCGCTGGTCAAGAATCTGGGTTGCGACGCGGCCAAAATCGAGATCACCGAACTGGAATCGCAGACATTCATTAGCACGATCAAGCCCAATCAACCGACGGCGCAGCGCCCGAATATGTACTTCAGCGGTTGGGCGGCAGATTATCCCGACGCGCAAAATTGGATGCACGACTTGCTAAGCTGCCATGCCGAAAATGACTTCAAGCGGTCATGCGATGAGGTTGATCCGCTGATCGACGCCGCGCAAATTGAGCCGGATCGTCAGAAGCGATTGGCGCAGTACCGCGACTTAGAGGGGCGTTTCTTTGGCAAAGATGGCTCATTCCCGATGGCACCGCTGTTCGTGCTGGTGAACATCGGCCTGAAAAAGACGTGGGTGACAGGCCCGTTTGATACCGATGGACTATACGGCGGCGCGCACTTCGACTGGATCAGCATCGATCAGAAGGCGCAGCAGGCGGCGGGCAGTAAATGATTGACCTCACCCCCAACTTGCCCCACTCCGGCTCTCCCCAACTTTGGGGAGAGAGCATCCCCGTTAACGGAGAGGGGGGAGTCGCCGTCGAGATGCGCGGCATCACCAAACGCTTCGGGGCGCTGCTTGCCAACGATCACGTTGACCTGACCCTTAGCGTGGGGCGCATTCACGCGCTGCTTGGCGAAAACGGGGCTGGTAAATCGACACTCAGCAAGATTCTGTACGGCCTGTACCAACCCGACGAAGGGCAAATCAACGTTTACGGGCGAACGGTTCAACTCAGTTCGCCCGCCGCTGCGATCCGCGCCGGAGTCGGCATGGTCACGCAGCATTTCGCGCTCGTGCCGGGCTTCACCGTTGCGGAAAATATCGTGTTGGGACTCGATGAAGGTCTGGCGCTGAATCGTCGCAAAACGTCTGAGCGGGTGAGTGACATCGCAAATCGCTACGGGTTGACGATTGACCCGAATGTGCAGGTACGGCGGTTGGCCGTCGGTGAACAGCAGCGCGTCGAAATCCTCAAGGCGCTATACCGGGACTGCAAAATCCTGATTCT
>JBBSEU010000422.1:0-2997 GCA_038239365.1 Aggregatilineales bacterium | reverse complement strand
TATCAACGATTTACGGATCGTCGGCAATGGTGATCATTTCAAGTTCTATATCAACGATCAATTGTTGGCGCTGTGTCTGAAGGGAAATGATAAGCGCGCCACCTGGAATGATGATCACAGCGGTCAGTGTGCCAGCAACAACAAGCAGACCACCCAGGAGCTTATTGATACGACGTTCCCGGATGGCAAGCTGGGGTTAGGTGTATTCGAAAACGGTTCGCCTGTGACCGTTGCCTTCGATAATTTAGTCGTGTACAGCGCACCGCAGTAGTATGAAAATCAACTATGACGCAGATGTGGATGTGCTGATGATTCGGCTTCGAGCAGGTGACTACGCCGAGAGCGACGAAGTTGCCCCCAACATAATCATTGATTTTGACGATCAGGGTTTGCCGCTGACAATTGAAATTTTGGATGCGCGGCGGCTTTTAGGCACAGCTAATGCCTTGACGTTGGAACTACCTTTAACGGTTGCGGTGGAATGAAAGTCTATCTGGAAACGCTTGGCTGTCGGCTCAACGAGAGCGAGATCGAAACGATGGCGCGGCAGTTTGCCGGGGCAGGGCATCAGGTTGTTCAGGATGCGACTGAGGCCGAACTGTGCGTGGTGAATACGTGCGCCGTCACCTCGGACGCCAGCCGTGCCAGCCGCCAGCGTATTCGCCAGATCAACCGCGCGCAGCCGAGTGCCAAAGTGATCGTGACCGGCTGCTACTCACAACTTTCGCCCGGCGAAGTGAACGCGCTGCCCGGTGTGACCCGGATCATCGATAATCTGGACAAAGATCGGCTGGTGCCGTTGGTACTGCATGAACCGATGGACGCCGAACCGATCACGCTCGACTATGTACCGGGCACGCACGGCCACACACGCGCCTTCGTCAAAGTGCAGGATGGCTGCGACAATCACTGTACCTTTTGCGTCACGAAGATCGCACGCGGAGCAGGGCGCAGTCGCCCAATAGCGGAGATCGTAGCCGAAATTCAGGCGATGACCGCAGCGGGTTATCAGGAAGCAGTGTTGAGCGGTGTTCAGCTTGGCTCTTATGCAGAGCAGCCCGGCGGGTTACGTGATCTGATTCAGGCGGTGCTAACTGATACGGATATGCCGCGCCTGCGTCTGTCATCGCTCGAACCCTGGGATTTGGACAAGTCGTTTTTCATGCTCTGGGAAAATCCGCGTCTGTGCCCACATTTGCATCTGCCCTTGCAAAGCGGTTGTGACGCGACACTCAAGCGGATGCTGCGCCGCACTGATCAGGCCAGTTATCGCGCGTTGGTGAACATGGCACGCGCCGCGATTCCCGACTTGGCCTTGAGTACCGATGTGATCGTCGGCTTCCCCGGCGAAACCGATGCCGAATTTGCGATCAGCGAGTCGTTCATTGCCGAGATGGATTTTATGAAGCTGCACGTTTTCCCGTACTCAGCACGTCCCGGCACGGCAGCGGCGCGAATGCGCGGCCAGACTGATCCACAGACCCGCAAAGCGCGCGCCGAACGATTGCGCCAACTTTCCAATAATGGGGATCGGCACTACCGGGAACGGCTGCGCGGGCGAACTGAGAATGTGCTATGGGAAAGCGTGATCGGCGCGACGGAAGACGGCTGGATCAATACCGGGCTGACCGGGTATTATGTGCGAGTCTACTGGACAGTCCCGCACATTCTGACCAACACCGTCACCCGCGTGACGTTGGGCGATCTTGAACGCGACGGGCTGAACGTTGCGAAGGAGAGTATATGATGGCTGCATCGGTTGATGATTGCATTTTCTGCCGGATCATCCGGGGTGAAATGAGTTCCAATATTGTCTATCAGGACGCGGATATAATGGCTTTCCGCGACGTGAATCCCGCCGCGCCCACGCACATCTTGATCGTGCCGCGTCAGCATATCCCGAATATGTATGCGCTTGATGAGGAGACCGTGCCGCTCGTTTCGCGCATGATGCTGGCCGCTAAAAGTATCGCCGCCGCCGAAAAAGCCGAGACGAATGGTTTCCGACTGGTGTTCAACAATGGCAGCGATGGCGGTCAGTCGGTCAATCACCTGCATATGCACTTTTTGGCGGGTCGTCGGATGGCCTGGCCGCCCGGCTGAGGGCTACCCTTTTGCTCTATAATTTTCGAGAAGGTTGATAATCAAATGGCAACTCCCAAAGAACGGCTGAATGAAGACCTGAAAGCCGCCATGAAAGCGGGCGATGGTGCCCGTAAAGATGCGATTCGTTTCATCCTGTCCGCGATCAAGCAGGTGGAGATCGATACCCGCACGACACTTGACGAGGAAGAAACGTTCAAACTGCTCCAAAAAGAGGCCGCCAAACGCCGCGACAGCATCGTGGAATATCGCAAGGCCGGGCGCGAAGATGCAGTAACGAAAGAAGAAATGGAACTTGCACTGCTCGAATCATACCTGCCTGCACAGATGAGCCGCGCCGATCTTGAAAAAGAAGTGGCCGCCGTGATCGCGGAAACGGGCGCAACGTCGGCGAAAGAAATGGGCGCGATTATGAAGGTACTGATGCCGCGCGTCAAAGGCAAAGCCGATGGCAAGCTGGTCAACGAAGTGGTTGGGGCGATGCTCAAAAAATAAATGTACAGCATCGACTTTCAGATCGAACTCTCGAATGTCACGATCCCGGAGGCGCGCATGGCGGCGGCTATCCGGGATGTTTTAGATCAGCACGAAATTCACCCGGATACGGCGCTTAGCGTGGTGATCACCGATGATGAACATGTCCGCGATCTGAACCGCCAGTTTCGGCAGGTTGATGCACCCACCGATGTTCTCTCGTTCCCGGCAGACGCGCCGCCGCTTCCACCGGATGATCTTGACACCGAAACGGAGCCGCCCTACCTGGGTGATCTGATCATCGCTTACCCGTACACGGCGCATCAAGCCGCAGAGTCGGGGCACTCAATAGAGGATGAGTTGGTGCTGCTGGTCATTCATGGCACGCTGCACCTGCTCAGCTATGATCACGACACACCC
>JBBSEU010000421.1:0-3053 GCA_038239365.1 Aggregatilineales bacterium | reverse complement strand
TGTCAAAATTGCGGATCAGCCAGGGATCAGTGGCCGGATTCCAGCGATCAACATCCAGCCCATTGAGGATGCCCATCACATCGCCCGTTGTCTTACGAACCCGTACCAGCCCTTCCAACCCTTCGCCAAAACGCGATCCCATCATCTCCTCAGCGTAGCGTTGGCTAACGGTGCTGGCCGTATCGCTGTAGGCGATCCCGATCCCCATCAGGTTATCGGTTTTATCCTGATACACCAGATTGGGATTAGTGCGCGGCGGCACACCTGCATCGAACAGCCAACCGCCTGCATACGGTCCCTGGTAGGCCATGTTGTGAATGGTCAAAATCGTGCCCATATCTGACCAGTTCGGATCACCAAAGCGGCTGTAATCGATCAGGAAAGGAGCCAGCGCGGTATGCCAGTCGTTGGCGTGCAGCACATCCGGGAACCACCCCGACTGCCGTCCTGCACCCTGGCTTAACTGCCAGGCCGTCGCCAGAATCGCCTGACTGAAGAAAACGAAACGCGGCACGTCCCATTCCCAGGTCGAATACAGATAACCACCGTCACCGAAAAACGGCCAGCTTGTCAGAAAATAGACAGGCACGCCGTCATATTCGGTATAGCTGATGAAAATATCGGCAATGCCATTCAGTCGCGGAAACTGAAAATTGAACAGCGGCGCGATCTTGTACGCAGACCGATCAATGAAGCCGTACATCGGCATCAGGACGCGCGCATCGACGCCATGCTTTCGGAGCGCCTTTGGCAAGCTGCCGATCACATCGCCCAGGCCGCCCGCCTTCGCAAACGGCACCATTTCCGCCGAGGTAAATAGGACATTCATAGCGGTTAGCGCGCGGCCCAATCCGTGTAATCGATGGCCGGAAAGACGCGATCCAGTTCCCACAATTGCGCGGCCAGTGCGCCGTTCGGCTTGCCCTGTTCCAGGCTGTCGGCCAGATTCGTGAAGCGTTCGACGTGCTGGCTAAAGCGTTGGATGGCGTATTCGCGTGCCTGCCCCGTCGTGACCAGAAACGGCCAATCGCTCGATTCGAGCAGCAGCAATTCGCGCGCACATTGGTTCAGAACGCTGCGTGTGCCCTCATCCGCATCACCGTGCGTGGCAACTAACGCTTCCATGCGCGCTTCGGCTTCGTGAATGGGTGCCCACATCCAATGCGTATCTTCGTTATCCCAGGTGAAGTGTGTGCCGCCCGCGCCCCATGATCCTTCGGGGATGTTCATAATGCCGTCCGGGTGATGCTGCTCCACGAATTCGCTGGCGGTGGTCAACTGCACATTCGGGTTAGAAGCCAGCCGACGCAGCACGCCCTTAATCCAATCCACGCCCTCGAACCACCAGTGCCCGAATAACTCCGTATCATAGTTGCACGAGATCAGGCCAAATTTGCCCGTCTCGCTGTGATAGCGGGTCAGTTCGGCCTCGGCCAGCCGTGTAAAATCATCCGCCTGCGCCTGCACTTTGGCGGCTGCCCATTCGGGATGCCACACATCTTTTTCACCCAGATCGACTTTGCCGCTCACACGCCAATACTGAAAACCGCTCACATCGTCTTTGCGGTGAAATTCACGGTAATCAACATCGCCCGGATAGCCCCACTCCGAACTCCAGACCTGCATCCCCAGCCGATTGTTGCGCCCGATCACCGCCACGCCGCTGTGACTACTGGCATTTGATCCACCGGTTGAGTCGGACACATAGTACGCTTGAAAAGTCGAACCGCCATCTTTTTCAGATTTTTTCTCAGACATTTGAATAGTGTAACGGCGCTTAATCGCCCCATATGGGCCGATAATGTCCGCTGCGGCCACGCCCACTGGCTGCCCCCCCGTAATTAAGTGTGTCTCGCTAAAAAAAACTTTTAAATTCTGTTCTGCTAAAAATTTTTCGATACCAGGCCGAACTTTACCATTCTCATCAAAATAAGCGGGACGATAGGCACATTCGGGCAGCCATATCCCACGTGGATCGCGCCCGAAGTGCCGTCGGTAGCTTTCGACACCTGTGTGAAGCTGAGCGTTGATTGCCGAGTCTGTGCCGATCAAGGGCAGGTAGCCGTGTGTGGCGGCACAGGTGGTGATCTCGATATAGCCTTCATCCTGCAACTTTTTGAACGCGCCCACAATGTCGCCACCAAACCGATCATGGAGGGCACGCTTGGTGCCCTCGAAGTAATTCAGATACCAGTTGGCAAGGTACACAACATGCGGCTGCTGTTCCGCCCACCAGGCCGGGGCCACAATTGGCTCCGGCTCGGCGAACTTCTTCTTTTCCTGGTCTTCAATGGACGCATCAAAATCATCGTCATCGTCGAACAGTTCATCATCTTCATCATCATCGAGGTCGTCGTCATCATCATCGAAATCATCGTCATCGTCGAAGTCATCATCGTCATCAAGGTCGTCTTCCTCGAACGGTTCTTCTTCTTCGTCATCGTCGAGGTCAAGCGGTTCAGTGGGCAGGGTGCTAAAACGTTCAATGTCCTTGCGGGCGCGTTCGATCTTGTCATCAATGTATTCGTTCAGATTGTGCAGAACGTCGGCATCGGCAAGCTGCTCGGCCAGAATGGGGGTGATTCCTATCGTAATTTTGTACTTCACTCCTTCGTCCCTCAAATCGTACAGGGCTTGCAGCAGCGGCAGATAAGTTTCTGTCGCGGCTTCGTGAATCCACTCCTCACCGTGGGGCCATCGGCCCGCCATGCGAGCGTAGGGCAGATGACTGTGCAAGACGAACGTAAAGGCTCCAGTTGCGCTCACAAACGACTCCTTGCTGCGAGATGTGGCGGATAAAAATTGATCATCGCGCGCATTGTAACGGAGAAATGCAGCTGTGACAATCAGTCAAAAACTCGCTTGCCAATGTTATAGAGCGAATTCTATTCCGAAGATCAGCAAATCGCCCAATCGAGTTTCAAACGAGTGGTATACTCAGTGCCAGCACTCGCACGGTGTTTTATCAAAAATGAGCATCGAGAGTCGTCAGGGCGTGCCGCGTATTGTGGTCACAGGCTGGGGGACGGTCAACTGCCTGGGCAATAATGTCG
>JBBSEU010000420.1:0-3084 GCA_038239365.1 Aggregatilineales bacterium | reverse complement strand
GCAGGACGTTGTTCAACACGCCAACGGCACTCTGATTTTTGAGGGCAGCATCTACCAACGCCTCGACGCCTTCCTTTTTGCGGTGAAGGATTTGCCAGTGCAGCTTTTGTTCGGGCGTCATGCCTTCGGTGGGATCAACCTCGCTGTCACCATCGTCAAGCGTGATGTTGTTCTGCTCGAAGAACTGAATGTAACGGGCTAGCGCGTCTTCACGGCGATTGAAGATCAGGTCGTTTGCCAATTCGCGCTGTTCTTCGGGAATTTCGGCGTAGGGCTTGATGAACTTCGGGTTGACAATCGCCATATCCAGCCCAGCCAGGACGGCGTGATACATGAACACACTGTTCAGGACAGCACGCGCCGCCTCACCCAGACCGAAACTCAGGTTGCTGACGCCGAGTGAGGTCATCACACCGGGCAAATCCTTCTTGATCAGCTTGATTCCTTCAAGCGTCTCAACGGCACTGTTGGCAAATTCCGGATCGCCTGTCGCCAGTGTGAAGACCAGCGCATCGAAGATCAAGTCTTCAGGCTTCATGCCATATTCATTGACCGCAATATCGCGGATGGCACGCGCGACTTCCAATTTGCGCTCTGCCGTTTTCGCCATGCCGACCTGATCAATGGTCATCGACAGGACTGCCGCGCCGTGCTTGCGGGCAATCGGCAGGATTTTATCAATGCGTTCGCGGCCATTCTCAAGGTTGTTACCGTTGATAATGCCGCGTCCCGGATAGATGCTCAGCGCCGCCTCGACTACATCCGCTTCTGTCGAATCGATCATCAACGGGAGTTCGATGCCCATGCTCAGCTTTTTGATGACTTTTTGCATCTGCGCGGCTTCGTCGGCACGTTCGGTCAGCGCCACGCACACATCCAGCACATGCGCGCCATTCTCCAATTGTTCGCGGGCGATCTGCAAAATGCCGTCGTAATCGTCTTCCAGCAGCAGCCGCTTAACCTTACGACTGCCCTGACTGTTGACGCGCTCCCCAACCATCGTCGGGCCAGGCTTCTGCATCATCGGCATAGCGCGCATTCCCGACGAAACACTTGGTTCGGTTTCCGGGACGCGCTGCTTTTGCGGACGGTTTTCGCCCACATATTCGATCACCTTTTTGAGATGTTCAGGGCGCGTACCACAGCAGCCACCAATGACGCTCACACCCCAGTCGGCAAACTCGGCCATCATTTTGGCGAACGGCTCCGGCTCCATCGGGTAGACCGCTTCACCATCGACGTTGATCGGCAAACCAGCATTCGGCAAAACGCTGATCGGCTTGGTGCTGTGTTCGGTCAGGTAGCGGATTGGTTCGCGCATGTGTTCCGGCCCTGTCGAGCAGTTCAGGCCGATCACGTCAATGGGCAGTGATTCGAGCGTGGTCAGGGCGCTGGCGATGTCCGTGCCGAGCAGCATTCGCCCGGACACATCGAGCGTGACCTGTACCTGCAACGCGACGCGCTGACCGCTCTGCTCAAAATAACGGGCGATTCCGGCCACCGCTGCGCGTACTTCTAGGATGTCCTGGCTGGTTTCGACAAGCAGTACGTCCGCGCCGCCTTCGATTAAGCCTTGCGCCTGCTCCGCAAACAGGGCAGAAAGTTCATCAAAGCGAATGTTGGAAAGTTCGGGATCATCAGAGGAGGGTAATTTGCCGCTTGGCCCAATGCTGCCCGCCACGTAGCGCGGTTTACCAGTCATTGCCGCGATTCGATCTGCCGCACGCCGCGCTAACTGTGCTGCTGTCCGGTTGATCCCCAAAACCTGATCCTGCAAGCCATATTCGGCCAGAGTCAGGCGATTCGAGCGGAAAGTGTCCGTCTCGATCACTTCGCAGCCGACTTCAAGGAAGCTGGTGTGAATCGCTTCGATCACATCCGGGCGGGTGATCACCAGATAATCGTTACAGCCGTTCAGTTTTTCGCCGCCGAAGTCCTGTGCAGTCAGGTTATAGCGTTGAATGCTGGTGCCCATTGCCCCGTCAAAGATCAGCACATGGTCATTGATCGCGTCGAGATACCGTAGATTGTGTTGCATAGCTATTGCTCCGCTCTTCTAAACAAAAAACGCGCCCTGCAACTGAGGGGCGCGTCACGAGTGTGCGCTGTGTGTCCTCTCATCTTGCAGGTGACCTGCCGGAATTAGCACCTTCCCGACGCTTCAGGGGTTGCCGCAGCTTCGTTGGGCCGTTCCCTCCGCTGCTCTGGATGAGTTCTGAAATTGTTATAGGTGATCATATCACGCACTGAGCGGAGCGTCAAGTCAGTGGGTGATATGGTCAGGGCAAACGCATCAAAATTGAGAGAGCAATTCGAGCAAGAAAGCATCATCTAAGGCAGCGTGAAAGCGTTTGCGCTTGAGACTGGCGGTGCTGGGATGGCGTTTAAGTAAATTAAAGGGGAGGTGACGGAGAACAGCCAAGTTTTCAGGGGCGTTATCGAGACGGACGCGGGAGGCGTCCTCAGCAAAAGTGACATCTAATGTCCAATGGAACGTATTTTCGACGGACCAATGAGCGCGCGTCGCGGCCAAGATGCGTTCGGCGTCAGCGAGCAGGCTCGCTAAAAAGTAGGCAGTTTCAGCTTGGCGGTGCTGGTCAGCAAAGCGGCGCTCACGATAAACAACGGCAATGGAGCCAACCGTCATAATGCGCCAATGCCTGAAAAGCGTGCGGGTCGGATAGGGCATAGCAGCGCCGCACCTCAAGCCGCCCATGTCCCTTGTTAATGGTCTGGCAAAATGTATGGTCAATCTCATGAAAATGACGTGCGTTCGCCCATTCGAACCAATCTACTACATCCTGGTGAAGCTGCGGATGGTTACCTTTAAGGGCAAACACATAATCCGCGCCACCTTCGACAATGGTGCGGGCGGTGTCCTTCTGACAATTAAGCGCATCGACAGTAATGATACAGTCTTTAATAAACAACGTCTTGAGCAGTTCGATAGTGGGGTGAGATTATCTCAGGGTATTTGAGGCCGGGTCGTGGGGTAGGATGGTGGTATGAACAAAAACACAATCCCCCAACCACGACCGCCATTGGAAAGTTTAGCGTGTGTGAATGAAAGGTGCGAAGTATACG
>JBBSEU010000419.1:0-3093 GCA_038239365.1 Aggregatilineales bacterium | reverse complement strand
TGCGAGCGTAGGGCAGATGACTGTGCAAGACGAACGTAAAGGCTCCAGTTGCGCTCACAAACGACTCCTTGCTGCGAGATGTGGCGGATAAAAAATGATCATCGCGCGCATTGTAACGGAGAAATGCAGTCGTGACAATCGGGCAAAAACTCGCGTGCCACCCTCATAGAGCGAATTCTAGTCCGAAGATCAGCAAATCGCCCAATGGAGTTTCAATCGGGCGGCGGTGCTATACTCAGCCGCAGCATTTGTCAAAAAATCCCTGACTCCGATTGGTTCGGGCAATTTATGCCTGGATAGAACAACTTTTGCGGCGTATCGGGTGTTTTAATGCCAGGACAGAGGGTCAGGGCTACAATCGTCATCACTTGCACGTGGGGTTATCAATATGAGCATCGAGAGTCGTCAGGGCGTGCCGCGTATTGTGGTCACAGGCTGGGGGACGGTCAACTGCCTGGGCAATAATGTCGATGAAACCTGGGCTAAGATCAAAACCGGACAATCCGGGATCGATTGCATCACCCATTGTGATACCCGCCTGCTCGAAACGAAGATCGGCGGCGAAGTACGCAACTTCGATCCGGTGAAGGTTTTCGGCCACAAAGAAGCGCGCCGCATGGATCGCTATTCGCAGATTGTGGTCGCTTCGGCGCTGCAAGCCTGGGAACAATCCGGCAATATCGTGACCGAGGATAACCAGTTCGACACCTGCATCCTGATCAGTGCCGGGTTCGGCGGCATCGAGACGATCAGCGAAAACTTTCATATTATGATCGAACATGGGCCGAGCAAGATTCGCCCGATGGCCTTTCCCATGTCGCTCAACAACATGGCCTCCGCCCAAACCGCCATGCAGCTTGGCATCCGTGGGATCAATTTCAGCATTTCGTCGGCGTGCGCGACAGGCAGCAACGCGATTGGCGAAGGCGCGGAGATCATTAAGCGCGGTGATGCGAACGTGGCGATTGTTGGCGGCAGCGAAGCGGGCATGGTCGATCTGGCATTGGGCGGCCTCAATTCGATGCGTGCGCTCTCGACTCGCAATGATGAACCGACACGCGCCAGCCGCCCCTTCGATGCGGAACGGGATGGTTTTGTGCCGAGTGAAGCCGGCGCGGCATTGGTGCTGGAATCGTTGGATCATGCGCTGGCACGCGGCGCGACGATTCTGGGTGAACTGGTTGGCTATGGCGCGTCATGCGATGCGGTTCACCTGAGCGCCCCCGACTCGGAAGGCCGCGCCGCCTCTCACGCGATGCGCCGTGCTTTGCAAAAAGCCGGGATCGGCCCGGAGCAGATCGACTATATCAACGCGCACGGCACGAGTACCAAACTGAATGACGCCGCTGAAACGATGGTCATCAAGAAAGTGTTTGGCGATCATGCATATAACGTGCCCGTCAGTTCCACCAAGTCGATGACCGGGCATCCGATGAGCGCCGCTGGAGCGATGGAAGCGATCTTCTCTATGCTGGCAATCCGTGACGGACTCATGCCGCCGACGATCAACTACGAACACCCCGATCCAGACTGCGATCTCGACTATGTGCCAAATGAGCCGCGCGCCAAAAAATTGCGCTACGTTATGTCCAATTCACTGGGATTCGGCGGCCACAACTCGGTGTTGGTCTTCAAAGCCTGGGAGCCAGGGCAAGTATAAACAACCTGTAAATAAAAACGTTGTGGCGTGAATAAGCGTATAATGGATGTACGGTTTTACGAGGTACGAACATGAACAAGGTTGCACAGTTTTTAAGCGGAGTCACGATTGGTCAGCCGCAGGTTCACGACAATATGGCCGTCTACCCACTGCATCTGCAAAATGGACATCAACGCGCTTATGATACGCTGGATGAAGCCCTGGCTGCCAAAACACTTGAAGTGAGTGAAGTCAGTGAAAGCGGCAGCGTCCCCAATTTGAAAGTCCACAATCACGGCAAAAAGCCTGTTTTGCTGGTCATTGGCGAAGAACTGGTTGGCGCAAAGCAAAACCGCGTACTCAACACATCACTGTTAGTACCCGCCGAAAGCGATCTGGCGATCCCGGTAAGCTGTGTCGAGCGTGGGCGCTGGTCATATCGCAGCCGCAACTTCGACTCAAGCGTCACGACTTCACATTTTTCGCTGCGAAAAGCGCAAACCGAAAACGTGACGACCAGCTTACGCGCCAAGACAGGCTTCGATGCCGATCAGCGCGCCGTCTGGAAAGAAGTAGATCGCAAGATCACGACGACGGGTTCACTTTCGACAACGAGCGCGCTCCACGATGTTTACGAGCAGAGCGAAACTCGACTGATAAGCTACCTGAACGCCTTCACACCGCCCGAAGCGCAGGGGATGATCGTCGCCGTGAATGGCGAAGTGATCGGCGGCGATCTGTTCGACCATGCTGAAACGCTGCGCGCGTTGTGGCCGAAGCTGCTGCGCGGTTACGCCCTGGATGCTATTGATCGCACGACTGGCAAAGAAAATGCCCTGACCGATACGAAGGAATTCATCACCGCCGTAGGGACAGCCAATGATGAAATTTACGAGTCGGTGGGTCTGGGAAAAGATATTCGCTTGAGCGGCGGCGTCGTGACGGGCAGCGGCTTGCTCTGGGAAGATAAACTGGTTCATGCCAGTCTGTTCCACGCGAAGGCGTAGTGATTGGGTGCGCGTCTATAGATTACGCGCATTCCCCACCGGGTTATAACCCGGTGGGGAATGCGCTTTCTCCTTCCTTGATTAACGAATGTTTGCATAGGTTAAAGTCGTGTGCTACATTTCGTTTATGGATGTTAGTCGGGTCATCAACTCGTGGCGTATCATTAAGCGATATATCGCTGAACAGAGACGAAGTTAAATGCACCGACTGATTTACGAGTACCGTCTGTATCCGCGCGAACGGGAACGCGCTGCCCTTGAGCAGATGCTTGAACAGGGGCGTGAGGTGTACAACGCTGCGTTGCAGCAGTGCAAGACGGCTTATGGTGAAACCAAGTAAACGTCGCGTATGATAGACTACAGGGATGAAACACCGACGATTTAAATTGACGGACGATGAGATAGGCGCGTTGGCAGCAGCGGAACGAGAAACGCGGGAAGCATTGG
>JBBSEU010000418.1:0-3093 GCA_038239365.1 Aggregatilineales bacterium | reverse complement strand
GGCGGCTCGATGGTCATCTTTATGGCAGGCTTGCAAAGCATCCCGGAAATTTTTTACGAGGCTTCGGATATTGATGGTGCAGGCCGTTGGCAAAAACTTCGCCACATCACACTACCTCTGATGTCGCCCATCATTTTTTTCAATTTCGTGATCGGGATCATCAACTCATTCCAGGTGTTTGCGATTGGCTATCTGGTAACGAACGGCGGACCGGATAACTCGACGTTGTTCCTCGTCCTGTACATCTACCGTACCGCATTCCGAAGCCAGAACATGGGCTATGCTGCGACTCTTTCCTGGCTGTTGTTCTTCATACTGGTTGCGCTGTCGTTCATCGTCTTCAAGTATTTGGGAAGCCGTGTTTATTACGAGAACCCAGGAGATTAAAGCCATGAGTACACTCGATAAGGCAGCGGCTGGAAACAACAACACAGCCCGCATTCGCAGGCGTGGTCGTTCGGCGCGGAACGCCGATTTGACCTGGAATGGCGTCACCGCAACCACACGCGTGGTCGTCGCGTTAATTATGATCATGCCCTTCATCTGGTTAGTAACCAGTTCGCTCAAAGCGCAAATACAAATCTTTCAGTATCCACCACAGTGGATTCCGAACCCGATCCATTGGGACAATTACACCAAGGCGCTGACTGCCAAGCCCTTTGGTTTATATCTTAAAAACACGCTAATCATTGCATCCTTGAATGTGATCGCGGTTGTCTTTTCATCCTCTTTTTGTGCATATGGTTTTGCCCGTATTCGCTTTCCTGGCCGCGATTTCTGGTTCGGGGTCGTGCTGGCAACGCTGTTCCTGCCGTATGCGATCCTGATCGTGCCGAGCTTCCTGATTTTTACTCAGTTAGGCTGGGTCGATACGCTCCTACCACTGGTTGTGCCCCTTTTCTTTGGCGGCGGCGCGTTCAACATTTTTCTGCTGCGTCAGTTTTTCCGGGGGATTCCTGAAGATTTGGCGGATGCGGCGCGTATTGATGGATGTAGTGAGTTTGGAATCTACTGGCGAATCATGCTGCCTTTGGCCCGTCCGGCGCTGATCACTGTTGCAATTTTCACTTTCCTGGGTGCCTGGAACGATTTACTTGGCCCGATTATTTATCTGCGCTCCCCACAAAACTTTACGCTGGCCGTCGGACTGGCATCCTTCCGAAGCACACTTGATGTCAGTTGGGACCTTCAGCTAGCGGCTTCCACCGCAACTATCCTCCCGGTGATCATCCTGTTTTTCTTCGCGCAGCGTTATTTTATCCGGGGTATTGTGATGACCGGGCTGAAGGGTTAATAAGATGACCATGCAAGCAGAAGCATCCAAACTGCACCATAAGATGAGCGCCCCAACTGATATCGTCTCGGTATCGGGTTTCATTGGAGATCGTTTTGCAGTTAACCATGAACATCGCCTAAAGAATTACGTCCTTTCTGAACAGTTCATTCAACAACACGAATTGAAGAACTACGATGACTGGTTCTGGGCGGGCGAACAGATCGGCAAATGGCTTGATTCGGCGGCCTATTCGGGCTTGATTGCCAAAGATCAAGCCTTGATTGAGCGTGTCCATGAGATCATCGAGCGTTTGGCTCGTTCGCAAGAGGCGGATGGGTACCTGGGAATCACCGTTCCTTATCATCGAACACCAGTACGTGGGATGCAGCTTTATGAATGGTACTATGTTCTGCATGGTCTGCTGATATGTGCTGACCTGCTCAATAGTGAAATTGCGCTTGGGATCGCCAAACGGCTCGGAGAGTTCATCATCCGAACCTGGGGGGTTGAGCCGGAGCAGTTTCCATTGGTAGGGTTATACCCTGGTAACGGTCATGATGGCGGTGAAGGATCGCTCATCCTGGAGCCGATTGTTTTGTTAGGCACTCGGCTTGATGATCAGCGTTTTATTGCATGGGGTGAACAGACTGTCGCTCAATGGGATGCCTGGTATGCCGCTTCGCCTAAATCAGTTCACTCATGCAGTTTTGCGGCGATGAAACAGTATGCTGCTGGCGAAAAACAGATCGATGATCTTCGTGACAATCTGCACGCACACACTTTCCATATGAATCTACTGGGTATAGCGGCGCTGTATAACGCGACAGGCAAGGAAGATTACCGCCAGATCGTAACGGGCTGTGTGAATCGGATCGCCAGTGATTGGATATTTTTGACGGGAGGCATGAGTTCGGGCGAACGCTATATTCCACCACGTTTCTATCACGCGACAGGTGAAATCGAGGTCTGCCCACAACATACATGGATTTTGCTGCTTGAACAACTTTATCAATGGACAGGCAAATCACGCTACCTGGAACCGATTGAGCGTGATTTGTTCAATCAATTTCTGGCCGCACAATTGGCCGATGGCTCAAACTGGAGCTATATGACGCCGATGAATGGGCACGCTCAGGAACCGGTTCATCCCAACTGCTGTAATGCCTCCGGTCAACGTATCGCAAGCCGGATGCCCACCTACCTTACCGGACTGCACCAGGATTGTCCGGCGATCCTGATTTATTCGGAGAGCAAGACTGTCGTTCGGGCACCAGGTCTGCCTCCGGTTACGCTTGAGCAAACCACAGATTTTCCATCGTCCGGTGAGGTCAGCATCGTGGTGACACCTGAATCAACTGCCACATTCGCACTTCATTTGCGTATCCCATCTTATTCAATGGGTGTTGTTGCGAGCGTCAATGGGATCGCGGTCGAAACCTACCTGAACGATAACTTCTTGATTCTCGAACGGACATGGGAACCAGGTGATCTCGTTGAATTACGGCTGCCGTTACTAGTCCGTTGTCAGGGTAACACAAGGGAAGTTGCAATTGTGCGCGGGCCACTGGTCTATGCTTTGTTCCAAAATGCTCAATCTGCAAACGAAGTTTATCACTGGCATCGTGCATTCCATGTCACAGATGCCGAGCTTGTGATTGATCCCGATCATCCTGAACAAGCACTTCGAGAACAAGCTCCGCCGATCCCCGGCATGTTGGGACCTGCACTGAACATCACTGGGCACTACGTCGCGCGGACACCTGTATTCGTATCCCCAGAGACAAATCAAACACTTCCGCAAGGCCAGGACAAGCAGT
>JBBSEU010000417.1:0-3102 GCA_038239365.1 Aggregatilineales bacterium | reverse complement strand
GAACATGCCGCACAATGTTTTGTAATCGGCGGGCAAGGCTTCATAAGACGCGGCGAAAAGATCATGAATCGGTTGATCGTGAAGGATCGTTTCGATCTGATCGGGGGTCAGGCCGTCTTCATCGATCAACGCACGGATCAGTTTGAGCGCGCGCGGGTTGCCGCCGACCCGTTCGATCAGCGGCGTTATGTCCTGACCGAAGCGTTCAGAAGCGACCTCGTTTGATAACCCGCCGAGCGTCAGCGCATTACTCCCTGTGCCAACTACCGCCACACCCGATCCGAAGGCCAGCACCGTCTCGACCTGATCGGCGTTGTCGATCAGCAGCAGCACATTCGCAGCGGCCAAAAATTCGCGCGCAGCGGCTGGTTGATCGGCAGGATTGAGTCGTAAAATATTGGGCAGTTCAAGGCCAAGCCCGACCGCATCGCCCAGATCAGCAGTCGACTCGAACCACCATATCCGCCGAAAGCGTTTGCGAATGCGCGAGTCGGCGGCGATCTGTCGCAAGAATGCCGTTTTGCCGATCCCGGATTCACCGTCGATCACGAATGGCCGATCATTCAGCAGTGCGATCACAGCCTGATCGAGTTCAGCACGTCGTCCGGTGAACCCTTCGACAGGCGGTGGCGGTTGCATGGCGTGCACTGTCGACTCGACCAGCGCGGCGTCGGGGCGCGGATAGCTTTTCGGCGGTAGAATGGGCAAATCCGGGTCACGCGGCGGCTCCGGCTGTGTGAAACGCCACGCCAGCGCATCGACGCGGCTGGCATCCTGAACCACCGGGAACGCCAATAGACTCAGCGAATGTGCCAGAAATTCCGCCGACAGTCGATCATCCAGAGCAGGGGTAAAATCAGGTAGTTGCGTCATGGCAAAAATTGTAAATCATTTGCAACTTAGGTGCTATGCACGATAGTCTGCACGACACTCAACTTAACGCGATTGCGCTTGCCCTGACGCCCGGAATCGGCAACAAAACGATCCGGCGATTGCTGGCGACGTTCGGAACGTTGGATGCGATACTTGATGCTTCATTGGATCAATTGCAAACTGTACAGGGGATTGGCCTGAAAACGGCGGCGGCGGTTCGGGCGATTCGATTGCCAGAACTGGACGCCGATCTGCAAAAATGGACGGCTCAGGGTGTGCGCGTCGTCACATGGCTCGATACTGATTATCCCGCACCACTGACGACGCTGAATGATGCGCCGCTTGTCCTGTTCTATCGGGGCACGTTAACCGAAATACCCGCCATCGCCATTGTCGGGACGCGCGAACCAACGGACGACTCGATCCGATTGGCCGAATCGTTGGCCGCCGAGTTCGCCGTGTCGGGTTGGACAGTAGTAAGCGGGTTGGCACGCGGGATCGATTCGGCGGCACATCGCGGCGCGTTGAGCGGCGGTGGCCGGACAATGGCCGTCTTGGGATGCGGCGTGAACGTGATCTATCCGCCCGAAAACCGCGATCTGGCACAGCAAATCATTCGTGATGGGACAATTCTGAGCGAATGTCATCCGCACGCCAAACCTGCCCCGACGGCGCTCACCATCCGCAACCGGATTATCACCGGGTTAAGCCGCGCCGTGATCATCATTGAGGCGGGCGCGACAAGTGGCGCGTTGCACGCCGCTCGCAAAGCACAGGCACAAGGCCGTCCGGTTTTCGCCATCGAGAATGGCAGCGCGGGCAATGCCGAACTGCTGGCAAATGGCGCGCAGGTTGTGACCAGCGTTCGGGAGATGATGGGGCGATTGACCTCACCCCCCAACCTCCTCTCCGTTTACAGAGAGGGGGAGTCAGGGAAACCATGATCAGGTTGATTTGTTATTGCGTGCTTCGATGAAATTATTCAATGAGGCGATCTGATCATCGCTGATCGAGACACACTGCCGCCGCGTCGAATAGATTTCGGCGCGGGCTTGCTCAAGCGTCATGCCCTGCGCCAGATAGTACAGGTGCAGGGTTGTTCCAGTGCGGCCAATCCCGGCGTGGCAGTGTACCAGGATCGGTCTGTTTTGGCGGTGCATGTCGTTGATGATCTCGATATCTGTTCGGCCTGCTCGACAGTTGGTCCTTCCTGATCGGGGATGCCAACGTGAAAATAACGAATATCCAGACCTTCAAAAAAGTCAGACGTCAGGTGTTTGTAGGTGGTCAATGGGTGTTCGGTGAGCGTCAAAATGGCGCGGATGCCCTGCTCATGCACCGATAGAATATCTTCGGTTTGATAGGGTATTGAGCTGGCTGCCAGTTTGCCGAGTTCGATCCACGAGACTCTCATGGTTCCTCCATGTGACGCAGGGTGGCTTCCAGCGCACTTTGCAAGCGATCCTGACGCAAGCTGGTGGTCATATCGCCGCGTGTGCGCTCAAGAACACCGCGCACGCTGTCGGTGCGATGGCGCAACCCACCGCTGATCGCATCCGGGAAATCGAACGTGACCAGCGCATCATAGATCGCATCCATCGCGGCCAGCAATCGTTCGGCTTCGTCGGAGTGGGCATGTCGCAAAATATCGAGGATGTAGCGTCGTAGTTCGGTTGCGGCTTCGGCCAGACCGTTTAGGTACGTCGATTCCTCAACGGCCAGTTCAGTCGGTGTGGGCAGGGGTTCGCCGCGCACCAGTGCATAGGTCAGCGACGCCTCGATAAACTCCTTGATCGAGTCCTGTGTGTAGCCCGCGAAGTACAAATCGGGATAAACTGTGCTTTTCATCTGGTCAGCGATACCGCGCGCCGTCGCCAACAGGTCGCGGGCGTTGTCCCATTCCTGACGATGCACCGCCCGAATCGAGTTGGCACAATGGCGCGTCAATGTGCGGGAGAGCGTGATCAGTTGCTCACGCGCGGTGTTTTTGGCGTCCAGCGTGCGACGGATACCTTCGCTGATGTCTTCCAGATTATCGAGCATCACTACAACCCCCGTGTTAAAGCCCATTCGCGCGAATAACTGTAGCTTGCCAGCGCCAACGCGCCAACTGCATACAACGCTGCGCTGCCCACCGCTAACGCCAATCCACTTGTCGTGAGTGTCTGACTGATCAGATCGCGGATCGCGGCAATCGTGCCAAGGATGGGCGCGGCGTACCAACCGATG
>JBBSEU010000416.1:0-3112 GCA_038239365.1 Aggregatilineales bacterium | reverse complement strand
TGCAGCGCCGCATCGATCATATCATCAATCGGCACGTCCTGACCCAGGTACACGACATTATACCCTTGCTGGCGCAGCATCACCGCAAAAATGAGCGCACCGACTTCGTGGCGTTCATGTGGTGCACATCCCACGAAAATGACGGGCATGTCGGCGCGGTGTGGATAGGCTTGCAGCAGTCCAAGCAGCCGTCCACGTAAGTAAGTTGTCGCAAAGTGTTCAGTGGAAATGAAAATTTCGCCGCGATGCCACGCCTCCCCGACCTCAACCAGTGTCGGCGCAATGATATCCACATAGACCGTTGGCATGGTGTACATCGCAAAGGCCTGCTCCATGACTTCATCGGCGCGTTCGTCATCCAGATCGCTCAATGCCGCAAGCAGCGGTTGAACTAAACGCGCGGGGGAGATCGGCGCATCATTGGCGACAGGTTTGTTGCCATTCTCGTGTTCGTCAATCCAGAGCGGCTCTGAACCCGCCCTGATGGTCTCGATCATGGCAACCACGCGGCTCACCGTCAGCCCTTCGGCCATGCGATCCCGTACCCAGCGCAGCAGCGCCACGTCCCGATCACTGTACAACCGATAGCCGCTGGGCGTGCGCTTGGGTTCGATCAACGTATAGCGACGTTCCCAGGCGCGCAGCGTGGCTGCCGAGATGCCCGTCTGCTGCTCCACTGCCTTCATATTATAAATCGGTTCGTCCGGGAATTCGCTGAGTGGTTTCCGCATCAATAAATCCTGCTGTACAACACTACAACCGTGTCCATGTTTTGTACAACCTAATTGTAGGACTGCACTACAGCATTGTCAAGGCTGGCTAATGTCGCCCTCACGATCTGTCCAGCTTAGCCGGAGTTCAATCGCATCATGATCGGAAAGAAACCCTTCCTGACCATTGAGCAGGCGATATTTGTGATCAAGGCAGCGTCCGCTGTTGATCGTCATTTGAAGTGCAGACGGCACACGCAGCAGTCCAAAATCAATCGCGGCGGCATAGCGCGCGGGCATCCCAGTATGCAGCCGAAATGTCGGGCGATGATCACCTGCCAACGGATCGATCAATCCAGTCAGTTTCAAGAATTCGTCGGAGAGCCAACTGCCGCGCGGAATGTTGAAATCACCCGCCACCAGCACTAACGCATTGGCAGGCTGCTCGTTGACCAATTCGGCAAGTTGTTGAAGCTGTTCCCACTCGTGCCGCGCAAAGAGGTTATGCCGTCCCCAGTGGCCTGTGTAGTTGGCCGTCAAATGCGTATTGAACACGACCACAGGCAATTGATCGATCTGGAGTCGGGTGATCAGCGCGCCTTTGTGCAGAATCCAGTCGGCCAATGCGGGCGTGTACCACAGGCCGCGCTCCCGATACAAAACAAAGCGCGACTCGATGATCGGATAGCGGCTGAGCGTGAACAAGCCGCCTTTGGGCGCATGAACGAACGGTTCATAAGCGCAGTGCGGATAGCCAGTGGCGGCGCGTGCCAGCAAGCGGCGATAGGGGTGCGCCTGGACTTCCTGTAAGCACACCACATCCGCCCGGAGAGCATCGAGTTCGCGGCAGAGCGTCAACAGGCGCGTTTTAGTAGATGGCGACGGCACGCCAAAACAATTCAGAGTGAGCAGGCTAAAGGTTGGCATATAGCCAGTATAGCAAACTCAGTGCAGTACATGACCTTCGGCTAATCGGTTTTGATATGACCCAAACAGGTGAGCTACAATCAGTCGTTTCATGCCTGCCGCGATGCCGTTGATCGTACTCGGCATGGCGGCCAGCGTCGGATCAGCATCCAAACTCAATCATATCAATCGAATTGACCGCCGTTATCGGATGGCGTTGGCGCATGTGTCGGTGCGACGACAGGCGGTTGTGGTGTTCCCCTGGGCACAATGATGTTGGGCGCTGAGACGGCCATCCCGCCATTTCCGCGCGCGTTCCACTTGCCCGCCAGCGGCGTCCAGCCCACGCCGCCCCATGCGAATTGGATATCGGGATAACCCCCTGTTAGCGTATTCCGCAAATAGATGTTGCCATTCGTTGTAACACCTATGCCTTCGTGCAAAATGTTGCCGCCGTTACCGCCCACCCAATCGCCCGCTAAAGGCAAGCTGTTCGCCCCGCCATACGCAAAAGTGTAATCGGGGGTCGGAAAGCTATCTGCCAAAATCGTATTGGTCAGTGAAAAGACGCTGTTCGCCTTGCGAAACAGACCAATGCTATCGAAACCGTCGCCGTCCCAATCGCCTGCTAGCGGAATGTAGTCGGTGCCAGGGTTGGCAAACACAACCGTGCTGGTGTAGTAATCGGCGAAACCCTGCCCTGTGCCAACGCCGTGATGCAGGAAGAAGCCCATGCCTCCCGAAGGCCGATAAACGCCTACCCCATCCGTGCAGCGATATTGATTTGAACCAGCGGCTGTAATCAACATCGACTCGTCCCAACACCCGGCGATAGGAACGTCGCCCGGATTGCCATACACAAAAGCGTAATCGCCAGTGGGTGCCGTGTTGCTATCGGTCAACAAAAAGACACCGACACGCGTATCGTAAATGCCGACAGTATCAATCCCATCGCCGTTCCAGTCACCGGTAACCGCGTACAGATACGGCTGCGGAACACCATACGGATTAAACGTGAACTGATATTCAGGGACGCCCGGCCCATTGTGATTTTGCAAATAAAAATTGCCGCCCACAAATTCACCAATCGTATCCGGCCCGGCAGGGATTTTGCGCGGCGGCAGCTTTTCGGTTGCGCCAATATCGCACACACCCACACGGGCGATGCCACGCTGATCGGTGGCAGGGCAAGCCGCCGTGTCACCCTGGTTAACCGCCGGACTGGTCGCGCGCAAACGAATGGTGCTTGTGGTGCCGCCATTGTATTGCAACAACACTTCACCCGATGATTTGCGTTCCAGGAGCGGATCGCTGACAAATGCACTGTTGCATGAATTAGTTAGGTATTCAATATTCTCAGGACTTTCGCTTTAGATAGTTGAAAAAGCCGGGATATGCGGACACTGAAGTTCAGCCCGTAAATAGTCGCTAAATAAAGCGTGGTGCACGGCATATAACGACTGACCAAGCTGGTGAGCGCGTAGCCGAAGCGCAAG
>JBBSEU010000415.1:0-3141 GCA_038239365.1 Aggregatilineales bacterium | reverse complement strand
TTCATCACCGTCACATGGTCAACCCCAAGTTGCCGTCCGATCCGGCGATAATTCAGCCCATCCATGTATAATTTCACCGCTTGTTGGCGAATTGTGTCTCGATAGCCGACTGGCTTGGGATCTGGCACCTATCGGCAGTCGCACTCCCCGCTCTCGTACCCTTGACGCCTGGCAGCCGTGACCCCGATTTTCCATTGGCGTTGCGTGCCTTGACAGCCTGCACATCCTTTCATCATGTGTCAACTATACCATCACCCTCGCCCTTCACCACTCCCGCTCAAAAAGCCGTTCGACGCTCCCCGCTAAACGTGCTATGATCCCACAATGCGTGGAAACAGGGTGGGATCATGCTGACAACTCCGATCACGTTAACCGCTTACACACGCCGTCACCGCCGCGACGTGATGCGCCTCATCCAGGATCATTACCGCCTGCATATTCATCTCGATTGGAGTACCATCGACGAATGGCTGGATGAGCCAGATGTGTCGATTCTGCTGGCCTGGCATGATCGTGAATTGTTCGGTGCGCTGGCTGCGTCGCCACCCCAAAACGGTTCTACCTGGATTCGCATGGTGGCGATCCACGATGAAGGCGATCCTGACCAGCTATTGCAGGTTTTGTGGCCGCCCCTGCGCGATCAATTGAAGACACAAGGGGTATGCGAAATCGGGGTGTTGGTGCTGCGTCCCTGGTTAGGCCCGCATGTGGAGCGACTCGGCTTTATTTACCGCGAAAATATCGTGACGCTCAAACGCTTTGGGGGCGATATTTTACACCCGCTACGCTCCGATCTGACGATTCGTCACGGCGATATGCGTGAGATGGATAATGTGCTGACCGTTGATCACGCGGCTTTTGCACCGCTCTGGCAAATGTCGAAGGCGGCTACACGGCAGGCCATCCGTTCCGCGTCCAGCTTCACGGTGGCCGCACTGAATGGCCGTATGGTGGGTTATCAGATTTCGACGATGTACCGTGATGGCGCACATCTGGCACGGCTGGCGACGATCCCTTTGATGCAAGGTTCAGGTATCGGCGGCGCATTGATGACGGAGTTGATCGGCGGGTTTGCACGACGCGGCATACAGCACATCTCGGTTAACACTCAGGAATCGAATACAGCGTCGCAGCATTTGTATCAACGCTATGGGTTCGAGCTAACCGGGCTGGATATGCCTGTCTGGACGACGAATCTGATCTAACACAATCTATAAGCGGTTCTAACCATTCGTTTATATGAGTGTGGTATGCTGATCTCATGGTAAATCAGCGTATTTTGACTCGTTTATGGGTGCGGTTTCTACCGCTGCAGTTGATCGTCGTGATGGCCGCCGTCGGGTTTATGCTCGGCGTCACGGGCACGATGAGTATTTTCCTGCTGCGTGGTAACTTCGCGGCCAGTGCCACCGTTCGGATCGTCGCGCCAGCCAGCCAGTCCCCGGTTCATATTGCGCCGCCGCCAGTGACAACAATCAGTCCGGTCTTCACGCCCGAAGTGCAGCACTGGGCGGCGAAAATTGTGGCCTGGGCAAAACAGTATGATGTTGACCCGAATGCGATTGCAACGGTCATGCAGATCGAATCGTGCGGCGACTTTCAGGCCGGGTCAGGAGCAGGCGCGCAGGGCTTGTTTCAGGTCATGCCTTTTCACTTTACCCCAAGCGATGATATGCACGATCCTGATACGAACGCGCGGGTGGGTATCGGCTATTTCAAGGAAGGTCTGGCACTGGCAGAGGGTCATGTGGGTCTGGCGCTGGCGGGTTACAACGCCGGGCATGGCGTGATCAATGCGGGTTGGGCGGACTGGCCGTCTGAAACGAAACGCTACTACCTGTGGGGCACCGGCATTTATGTCGATGCACTCAAAGGAAGCGCGTCGAGTGCGTCTTTACAGGACTGGCTCAACGCGGGCGGTTCGATACTGTGTCGGCAGGCAGCAGATCGGCAGGCCACGACCAGCGCCCCAGCCACACCCGCTGGCTAGCTCCCCTCAAATATCATCGATCTGGTATTCGCGTGTGCGTTCTGGCAGCAGCAGCCAGCTATTGACCGCCGCTTCAATTTCGGCCGGCGAGTCGCACATCTGAACAGTTCGCAGGCGTTTTGCAATCGCTACCGCAGACAATGTGCCAACCAGTCGAATGGCCTGATTGTGCGTGGCGATGATCAGATGGGCAGTGCGTTCGGTTGTGGGAAACTGCCCGCTGGTGATGAAGCGCCCCATAAACGGTAATTGTGCGACATCCAACAGATCGTAGACGACGCAAATATGCTTATGTTCGCTGGCTTCTTCGAGTCGTATGACCTCACGAATGACATCAATTGCTTCACGCGCCTGATTGAGTCGACCATGCCCCTTGAGAACTAAGACGGGCGCATTGTCAGGCCACCATTCGATTTCGGCAGTAAAAGCTGATCCTGTAATAATCGGCATTATTAACCCCTCTTTAAGAGAAAGAATGCCCATTATACGACCATTCCGCCAAAAGCGAACGCTACCGTTTTATGTGATGCCCTGAGTAGTGCTGATAATCGCGTCGGCGTGGTCGAGCAGCACGCCAATTCGTTCGTGCGAGGTGCTGCGCGCCATGAAGTAGCGTTCCAGCAGTTCCAATGGCGTCAGACCTTCGGGATTATCGCCAAGCCGGGTACGTGACGGGCGATCAATGTCCTTCTGGATGGCCGCCACGAAGTTGGCACCCACCGAACGCAACTGATCTTCGATGAGTTTATCGTTCAGCGAGCTTTCGCTTTCGGCATCCGCTCGAATCTGCACGCGCACAATGGCTTCGGCCAGATTGTATTCACCGATCATGTCCAGCACGGATCGGGTCGGGTCGGCAAGCCCGCGCACGTCGGCATTGAGCGTGATGAATGGGCGGCAGTTGACCTCGACAAACTGCCAGGACGTATGACTGCGTTCCAGTTCTACCCAGCAAAAGCCTTTTGCCTGCCCTTCTTCGCCAAAGTCGATACATTCCATGCTGCCGCTGTAAACCACTGGTGGCAATCCTTCGCGGCCAGTCGTCAGGTTTTGGTGCTTATGAATATGCCCCATTGCCACATAATCCCAGATCGGATCGGCTATCTCGCTGAGCAGCACCGCCATATCGCGGCCAAGCATCACCCCGCGTT
>JBBSEU010000414.1:0-3178 GCA_038239365.1 Aggregatilineales bacterium | reverse complement strand
TGGTCGGAATGTTTCCCGCATCGCGCGCTCGATCTTCCTGTGATCGGCCACCAGATCGGGATCGTTGTTCGGGACAAAGCCAAGCGCCCCGCCCTTGCGTGCGAACTCCGTACCCAGGTTGCTGGTCATAATGATCACGGCGTTGCGGAAGTCCACCAGCCGCCCCTGCCCATCGGTCAGGCGGCCATCATCCAGAATTTGCAACAGCGCATTCCACACGTCCGGGTGAGCCTTTTCGATTTCATCAAACAGGATCACACGATACGGACGGCGGCGCACGGCCTCGGTCAACTGGCCGCCTTCTTCATAACCGACGTATCCGGGCGGCGCACCGAACAAGCGGCTGACGGTATGCTGTTCGCGGTATTCGCTCATATCGATCCGAACGAGCGCGTCCTCATCATCGAACATGAACTCGGCCAGTGCCTTCGCCAGTTCGGTCTTGCCAACACCCGACGAACCCAAAAAGATGAACGAGCCAATCGGACGACGCGGGTCTTTGAGGCCACTCCGGGCGCGGCGGATCGCATCGGCAACAGCGGCTACCGCTTCATCCTGCCCGACGATTCGTTCGTGCAGTGCTTCTTCCATTCGCAGCAGCTTGTCCGATTCGGTTTCGAGCATCTGATTGACCGGGATACCTGTCCAACGCGCCACCACTTCGGCGATGTCGTTGGCGTCCACGATCTCATCCAGCGTATGTTCATGCCGCCATACTTCGCTGGCCGACTCGTAATCCTGTTCGGCCTGAATGCGCTGCATCTTGTACTGCGCCGCGTGTTCGTAATCGCGTGCCAGACCCGCCGCTTCTTCTTCGGCAGTCAGGCGATCTACCTCGTTTTTGAGGTGCTTGATGGCGGGTGGCAGGCTGTAGAGCGCCACGCGCAGTTTGGCGGCGGCTTCGTCCATCAGGTCGATGGCTTTATCGGGCAGCTTGCGATCCGTCACGTAGCGATTGCTCAGCTTGACCGCCGCTTCAAGTGCTTCCTCGCTGTAGTGAACCTTGTGATGCGCTTCGTAGCGGTCACGCAGGCCATGCAGCATTTGGAGCGTCACTTCTGGTGATGGCTCCTCGATGAAGATCGGCGCGAAACGTCGATCCAGTGCCGAGTCCTTCTCGATGTACTGGCGGTATTCGTCCAGTGTCGTCGCGCCAATGCAGTTCAGTTCGCCGCGCGCCAACGCTGGCTTCATCATACTGCTGGCATCCATCGCCCCCTGTGCCGCGCCCGCGCCGACTACCGTATGCAGTTCGTCGATGAACAGGATGATCTCGCCTTCGCTGCGCTGGACTTCCTCCATCGCCGCCTTGAGCCGTTCCTCGAACTCACCGCGGAAACGACTGCCCGCGATCATGCCGCTCAGGTCAAGGCTAATTACTTTTTTATTTAGCAGAATTTCCGGCACATCGTTGTCCGCGATCTTCTGCGCCAGCCCTTCGACAATGGCCGTCTTGCCAACACCCGCTTCACCGATCAGGACCGGGTTGTTCTTGGTGCGGCGGCTCAAGACCTGAATCACGCGCAGGATTTCTTCATCGCGCCCGATCACCGGGTCGAGTTTGCCCTCAAGCGCCATCCGCGTCAGATCGCGGCTGTATTTTTCAAGTGTGCGGTAACGCGATTCGGCTTGCGGGTCAGTGATCCGCTGACCGCCGCGAATTTCCTTGATCACCTCATTGACGCGCTCTTTGGTGATGCCCGATTCCTTCATAATGCGGGCAATGGCCGTGCGCGTCTCGGTCAGAATCGCCAGGAAAAGATGCTCGGTGCTGATGTATTCATCTTTGAGCCGATTGGCTTCTTCCTGTGCCAGATCGATCACGCGCTTGACACGCGGCGTCATAAAGACCTGTCCCGCGCCGCCGCCATAAATCGCGGCTTTCGGGCTGGCCTTCAGAATTTCGTCAACTTTATAGCGGATCACATCCTGATCCACGCTCATTTTTTCAAGGATTTGCGGGATGACGCCGTCGGGCTGCTCCAGAAGGGCAAGCAGAATATGTTCGGTGTCAACCTGGTTGTGCCCGTAGCGTTGCAAAATTTCGTAGGCACGTGCCGCTGCATCCTGCGCCCGCTCTGTAAAACGATCAAATCGCATCATTGATCTCTTCTTTCGCTATCGACATTACAATACGGGAGATTCCAATTGCGTTCAGTATACTATGAACCTGTCAGAGGCGTGTTAGAACGGTCTATATGCAATGTAAGAAAATGTGGCATGATTTACCTTCTCTGATCAGTATCGCGCGCAAGGAACATTTAAGATGGCAAGTTTGCTACTAATGCCGCCCATTGTAATTGCACAACAAGATTTAGCAGCATTTGGGGCTGCATGGAATGAGAATGATGGAAATCTAAAACGCAGCCCACCATTTTCTTCAAGTGAGTTGGGCAAGTTGTTTGATACTGGAGTGGGAACCGCCCTGGCAACTTTATTAGGAAATATTCCTATCGTGATTCCCAATAGCAAATCACTCATCCCATCACATCCAGATTGTGTAGAAGTGGGGCCAGTTCGCATAATTGGAGGTGTCCGTCCACAAAATTTCGATGTTGGCTATCGCCCTGACGGGGTTCGATTTGCTTTTGACAGCAAAACCTTAAATGATCAAAAGAGTATTGCAAAAAATTGGCAAAACATGGTGAATGATTTAGCAACTGAGGCAACCACTGTACATAGTCGTTTTCCTCATGCCGTCGTTGCTTTTATGGTGATTTGTCCACTGGCTGCTTTGACGCGAATGCCCGCCCAACAAAAAGCGTTAGTAGAAACGCTGGAACGTCTCGCTCGACGGACGAATGTTGATGGTCCTGCCTATATGGCTGAGGCGATCTCACTGGTTGCATGGGATACAAATACGGGTACAATTAGCCCAAATGTTCTGAATGGTAACTCGATGCTGAGGCTGGAGAAGTTCTCGCAGTTGGTCTCGTCAGCCTACACACTTCGCTATAAGGGATTGCCGCTCCATGCCATTTCCGAAGATGATGCTTCGTCTGTTGACGATGAATAATGTAGTAACAACTGCGACGTTTTAGAAACCATTTGAAAATTAGGAAAAGAAGAAAATCCTGTTGGGTAGAATAGGTAAGTGACCAAACAAACCAATCAACCCGACAGGATAAATGAGAAGTGTCACATAAAACAGAGGGATACGCTAGCGATTTGAGCGATG
>JBBSEU010000413.1:0-3219 GCA_038239365.1 Aggregatilineales bacterium | reverse complement strand
GGCTGTGCGGAGCAGTTCCGCATGTAAGATTTGAAACGCATTAAGGCCAGTCAAGTCGGCTTGGATTGAGCCGTCAGGCGCTAACGTAGACGAGCGCGTCATGCGTAGCCTGAGAAGCCCCCGGTTTCATCCGGGGGAGTGATCACGAATTTTAATCCCTTTTCCCAACTGTGTAACGTCTAAAACTGTTACCTCTCATCATGACGGGTGAGCCATTGCGATAGCAGCAAAGCGATAAATGCTAGCCCTAACAGGATCAGGCTTGCCCAGACTGCCGCATCCAGATTGCTTTCCAAAACATTATAAACTAGCAGAGTCATGGTTTGTGTGCGCCCTATGATGCTGCCTGCAAAGAGGATAGTAGCACCGAATTCGCCAACAGCGCGTGCCCAGCTTAACGTCAGTCCTGCCGCCAGTCCTGTAGCAGATAACGGCAGGGTGATATGACGGAACAGAATTAGCCCGGATGCGCCGTCTACCCGTGCTGCATCTTCAATCTCACGCGGTACAGATGCGAAGCCGACCTGCGCGGCGCGAATGAAAAAAGGGGCGGATACGAAGGTTTGAGCAACGACGACAGCCGCACTGGTAAAAGGTAAGGCGATGCCGAGTGAGCCTAGCAGCGGGCCAAACAGTCCGCGCCGTCCGGCGGTGATCAGCAAGGCCAGTCCCGCTACCGTTGGTGGCAATACAATGGGTAGCTCGATAATCACAATCAGCAGTCGGCGTCCCCAAAAACGCCAGCGAGTCAGCACGAAAGCGAGCGGCGTACCAATAGCAATGGTGAGTAAGCTGGATAAAGTCGTGGTGGTTAGACTCAGGACGAGGGCTTCTGAAACACCGCCATTCGGCAATCCTTCCCACCCGCGCGTTTCAATGCCGCGCAGCAGAAGCGCCAGTTGTGGCACTGCCAGAAAGAGAAGCGCAATGGCACTGCTGATAAACAGGGCCACCGTTCCTAACCGTAAGGGCTGCCGCTGTATACGAGACGGCGTTGGCTGTGATGATTCTTTTGGATGCACCGGCGCTCCCAACAGCGGCCACTAAGTTATTTACTGACGACGGGTCCGCGGCGGATTTCCAAACTCACCAGTCCACTCACGTACCGCCCACCATGAACATCACCGGGGACAACCAGCCGAATCGCGGTTGTATCGGTCAGGGTCTTGCCATCCTGCTCATATGCCACCAAAATCGGCTGATTGCCAAAATTTGGATCAATATCCCCGTAAGCAATGATTGCTTGATAGCCATCGCTGCCTGTCGCCACAATATATAGGCTCAGGGTATCGTTCTTCTGGTCAGGATTATAGTTCACCTGCGCTGCATCCAGAATATCACGGAGGTAGACACCTGTGAAAGTGGCTTTCACCGTGTCTGTACCACTGAGATAGGTGACATCCGTTTTCTGGGCAGAATAGCTGCTCTTTAGATCAGCGGCTGTTAATTTGAGCGGGTTGAGTACCTGTCCGCCAACGTGCAGGGCATTGTCCGTTGGCAGCACAATCGTGGCGGGAACTGCGGGAATGACTGCCGAAATGAAGTTCCACTTGACTAATATTTTCTGACCTTCGTCCGACAGCACATAGTCGATGTACTTCTTAGCAAGGTCTGGATTAGCACTGTTATCGGTGACCGCAATCGGGTAAGTTGCCAGTGTGTTCACCGAGTCGGGAATCTGGATGATCGAGACTTTGCTGGCGATGTCCGGGGTCACGTCCGAACGGTAGACAAAACCGGCATCTGCTTCACCGAGCGAAACTTTCGCCGATACCTGACGCACATTGGCTTCTTCGGACACGACATTTTTCATAAAAGCGGTCTGGTAATCAGTACCGTAATCAGAAATTTTGGCTAGCTTGCCAAGCATCGTTTCGGTATAGTCGCGTACCGGAACGCCTTTTGCGGCAATCACGAGCTTGATCCCGGATTTTGCCAAATCTTTCAGGGACGTGATTTTAGCCGGATTATCGGCTGGAACGATGAGTACCAGGCGGTTCTTGGCAAACGTGCGGGGTTTACCAGCGATGCGTTTGGCGGTGATCGCAACGTTCATTTGTGTCGCGTTCGCACTGGCAAAAATATCGGCGGGCGCACCTTGTGACAATTGGGTAGCCAGAGTGTTCGATGCACCAAAACTATAGGCGATAGTGACGCCGGGATTGGCCTTCTCAAAAGCAGCCTTGATTTCATTAAAGCCATCGGTCAGGGAGGAAGCCGCAAAGACGGTAAGGGTTTTGGTGTCCTGCGCGTGAGCCAACGGCGCATAGGGCGCAAAAGCGATTACGGCAAAAAGTACAGCCAACAATAAGGAGACAAAATTTCGACGATTCATGGTTTAGCTTTGCTCACTGGGTTTAGGGGTCAATTCACAGCGATCCAGCCACTGTAGGATCACATCGAGCTGCGCGATAACGAGTTCCAGAGTCAGCCTGCCAATACCCGGCGCTGCACGGTGTAAACTGTCCAGCAGTTCGTTCTTTTTCTTAAAGCAAGAGGCTTTCTGATGTTCCACGATGGGTACCGTTGGGATATCCAGCAATCTGGCAATATATAAGCGACTCAAAAACTCGACGCGCACTCGATGGATGCTGGCGGACGGGGACAATTCGTTGAGCCATGCGTTAAGGCACGCATCACCCGCACTCGTCAACCGATATTCAATACGCGTCGGTGCGTCTGGCACAAACACCTCCTGTCCTTCGGTCAGGCCTTGTCCCTCAAGGCGTTTCAGCACTGCATAGAGTTGACTGGTGCTGAGATGCCAGACTTCACCCAACTGGCTCGAATCGCGGAAACAATCCAGCAGTTCATAGCCATGTCGGGCGCGTACAGCTAGCAACCCTAAGATAGTTTCGTCCGGCGTTATTGAACTCATAGCCTAATCTATGATGGAATAGATAGCTAGAGTGTAAAGCATCGGCTTCGATTTGGCAACAGAAAATTTTTAGGGGTGTTCACCTGTCCTGGGTAAAACACCGCCGGTGATCCGAATCGGGCTGCTGACTGACCGACGCCCACCACCTGAATAATAGACATTGGCTGTGTTCATGGCGTTCACGGGCGGCTGAACATCGCCGCGCACTTTAGCGACTATAGTGAGAGTGGCGGTGATCGACGGGTTGAGCGTCCCCACATTTAAAACGACGGTGTTCCCGTTGATGGTATACGTTCCCTGACTGGCCGACGCCGACTCAATTGTGAAAATATCTGGAACGG
>JBBSEU010000412.1:0-3235 GCA_038239365.1 Aggregatilineales bacterium | reverse complement strand
TGGATTTGGGGCGTGTGCCAACGGCACGCTACAACGATGGCGAAGTGGTGCTGGATAAGCGCGAAATCGCCCATGAAGATTTGCAATATGTGGTCACGAAAATTGGCATCTTTGATGCCGATAACCGCGCCGGGTTGGAGCGTACCCTGCACCGTATCTCGGCCATTCGCAACCGCCGCCGCGATATTGTCGGGCTGACCTGCCGAATCGGGCGGGCGGTGTATGGCACGATTGACATTTTGCAGGACATCATCGAGTCCGGGCAAAGCGTGTTGATCCTGGGTGCGCCGGGTGTCGGCAAAACAACCATGCTGCGTGAAGCGGCGCGCGTGCTGGCCGAGAACAAGCGCGTCGTGATCGTCGATACGTCTAACGAAATTGGCGGCGATGGTGATGTGCCACACCCGGCGGTGGGTCATGCGCGCCGGATGCAGGTGGCCGAACCCGCCTTGCAGCACGAAGTCATGATCGAGGCGGTGGAAAACCACAACCCGGAAGTGATCGTGATTGACGAGATCGGGCGCGAACTGGAAGCCACAGCCGCGCGCACGATTGCTGAACGCGGCGTGCAGTTGATCGGCACAGCGCACGGTCAGACACTTGATAACCTGCTGCTCAACCCGACGCTGTCTGATCTGATCGGCGGGATCGAATCGGTGACGCTCTCTGATGAGGAAGCACGGCGGCGCGGCACACAAAAAACGGTGCTGGAACGTCGTTCGCCGCCTACTTTCGATGTGCTGATCGAACTGCAATCACGTCACCGCCTGATCGTTCACGAGGATGTGGCAGCGGCGGTTGATGCTCACTTGCGCGGGCGTCCGCTGCCCGTTGAGATGCGCTACCGTGACGAAAAAGGCGAGATCATCATCGAGTCGATCAAGCCAGTCAGCAGCATGTCGCCCGAACGGAACAGTCCGCGTATGGCCGGATTGCCGTCGGAACGGGGTAACGGCGGTAGCAGCGGCAGTTCGCGCCGTGCCACACCAGAACCAACCAATGGATCGTCGCGCTTAGCTCCAGTGCCGATCAGTGGCCGCGCGGATCGGAACAGCGATCCGATTGATGTGCCGCCGCTCGATCAGCCCACCAAGCCGTTGCAAACACTGCACGTTTACGCCTATGGCGTGGCGCGCAATCGCTTGCAGCAGGCCGCCAAACGAATGCGACTTCCGTTGGTGATCGAAGATGATCTGGGCAGTGCAACGGCGGTGATGACTCTCAAGAATTACTATCGCCGCCGCCCGAAGTTGTTAGTCGATGCCGAACGGCGCGGCACATCGATCTACGTGCTGCGCGCCAACACGATTACCCAGATGGAAGACATCCTGGCGGATATTTTCGGACTGGAGCGGCACGACAACGACCCTTTTGAGTTAGCGGTCTACGAAACGGAAGCGGCCATCGAAAAGATACGCTCCGGGGCGAAATTCGTAGACCTGAAACCACAAGCACCGCCCATTCGTCGGGTTCAACATGATATGGCACGCGACGCCAAACTGGTATCGCACAGCTACGGCGATGAACCGAATCGGCGCGTCAAGATTTTCTTCGAGCGGCTGCCTAGTTAGTCTCGGATCAAAGTTCCAGGCTCAAAAAGCAAAGTCCACAAATTTGTGGACTTTGTTCGTTTAGACGGGTGTTTTAACGTTCGGCATGATTTATACTTCTTAATTACTGCTTGATTTTCCGGAAAAACACGCCATGCCCATCAGTCGAAAGCGCAGCCTGTGGGGATTTCTGTTCGTTCTCCCCGCCGTGATTTTTTTTATCGTTTTTGCCTATTACCCGATGTACAGTGCCGCCCGCCTGAGCTTCACCGACTACAATATGCTCAGTGCGCCCAAAGATGTGGGTCTGGCAAATTACAACTATATCTTTCAGGATGAGCGGTTCGGCAAGGCGCTGGTCAATACGTTCGAGTTTGTGGCTGGCTCCGCGATTCCAACCTGGATCGTCGCGCTATCACTGGCGTTGATCTTCACGCGCAATTTTCGCGGACGGGGCATCTATCGCACGTTGTATTTCGTGCCGATTGTGCTTTCGGAAACGGTCATTTCGATTGTGTGGCGGCTGTTATTTCATCCGCAGGGGGTGGTCAATGCGCTGGCCGCGCCTTTCAACGGCGGCGTTCGCATCCCCTGGCTGACCGACCCGAACATTGCACCGATTGCCGTGATCATCGTGGCGGTATGGCGCGTGTTCGGCTATTACATGGTCATCTTTTTGGCCGGGCTGCAAAACATCTCCGGCGAATACTACGACGCGGCCAACGTTGACGGCGCGAACGGCTGGCAGCGATTCCGGTTTGTGACGTTTCCACTGCTGCGCCCGACCACGTTGTTTGTGGTGATCATCACGCTGCTGAACGGCTTCCAAACGTTCGTCTACCAGTATTTGATCACACTTGGCGGCCCCAACGACTCCACCAATGTGTTGGGCTATCTGATCTGGGAACAGGCGTTTAAGTTTCAAAAGATGGGGCGTGCGGCGGCGATCTCGATGGTGTTGTTCGCTATACTGATTGTGCTAACATTCTTGCAGCTTGTCCTGCTGCGTCAGCGTGAGGAGTCATGACTACACGTATTGAACCCGCGCCCCGACTGATCAGACCTGTTCGCAGCGATGGCGGCTTGATGGTGCGGCGTCGGGTGCAGGTGCTCCTGTTTCACGGCGTGCTGCTGATCGGGGCGCTGGTGGTCTGTATCCCTTTGATCTGGATGGTGACCAGTTCGTTCAAAGCCCCGAATCGGCTGTTTACCGTGCCGATTGACTGGATTCCCTGGGAATTCCGCTGGCAAAATTATACGGAAGCGTGGAATACTGCGCCGTTCGCCCGCTATTTTCTGAACAGCTTGTTCGTGAGCGGCACTTCAACCCTGCTCAATCTGTTCTTTTGCAGCCTGGCGGGTTTCGGTTTTGCCAAATACACCTTTCCCGGCAAAAATATCCTGTTCATCCTGATTCTGGCGACGCTGATGATCCCATTCGCGGTGGTGATCGTGCCACTGTTCGTCCTGATGCGCGATTTGAAGTGGATCAACAATTATCTGGCGTTGATCGTACCGGGTATGATGAGTGCCTTCGGGATATTTTTGATGCGGCAGTTCATCGGTTCGCTGCCCGGCGAATTATTCGACGCGGCACGTATCGACGGTGCCAGCGAAATCGGCACTTATGTACGGATCGTGCTGCCGCTCTCAACCGGGCCATTGGCGGCGCTGGCCGTGTTCAC
>JBBSEU010000411.1:0-3334 GCA_038239365.1 Aggregatilineales bacterium | reverse complement strand
GTGCTACAAGCCTTCCCCGACTTTGAGCGTGAAATCTCGCTCCTGACTCGTGCTTATGTCGAAGTTCACTATGGCGAACTCCCCGACGACCCTGCCACGCTCCAAACCGCACGGCTGGCCGTCGAACGTATGGCGACACTTCCGGCAAAAAGCTAGGCGTTGTGCTACAGTTAGTTCACTGTTCTAACTAATTGGTCACCACATAGGGAGTCTGTTTTTCATGGCTGATGGCATTCGTTATTCATTCCCCACTCATTTCAAATGGGGTGCGGCAACCGCCGCTTATCAGGTCGAGGGCGCGGCACAGGAAGATGGTCGGGGTGAATCGATCTGGGATCGTTTTTCGCACACACCCGGCAAAGTGATTAACGGTGATACGGGTGACGTGGCCTGCGATCACTACCACCGCGTCGATGAAGACGTGCAGTTGATCAGTAATTTGGGGCTTTCGGCCTATCGTTTTTCGATAGCCTGGCCGCGCATTGTGCCTGATGGCGGCGAAGCGATCAACCAGCCAGGCATTGATTTTTACAGCCGATTGGTAGATAAGCTGCTGACCGCCAATATCACGCCCTTCGTGACGCTGTATCACTGGGATTTGCCGCAACCGTTGCAGGATCAGGGTGGTTGGCTGGTTCGCTCGACGACGGATCGCTTTGCCCACTATGCCGATGTGATCTCACGCGCGCTGGGGGATCGAGTCAAGCACTGGATGACTCTCAACGAACCCTGGTGTAGTGCCGTTCTGGGCTATCAGCTTGGGGTACACGCGCCCGGCTTTCATCATGGTTTTAAGGAAGGCTTGTTGGCCGCCCACAACTTATTATTGGCACATGGTAAGGCCGTTCCCATTTTGCGGCAAAATACCGGCAGTACGGGTCAGGTAGGGATCGCCTTGAATCTGTCCCGCGCTGAACCAGCAAGCGACTCCCCGGAAGACATCGCCGCCGCCCATCGTCAGGATGGTTTTCAGACGCGCTGGTACGCCGACCCGATCTATCGTGGTGAATATCCGGTAGACATGATTGAACTGTACGGAGCAGATGCGCCCACCCCTCAGCCGGGTGATATGCAGACCATTTCTGCGCCGCTCGATTTTCTGGGCATAAATTTTTACAACCGCGCTGTCATAGCCGATGATCCGACGGGTTCCGCGCCGCTCAATATGAAATTCGTTCAGGTAGAAGATGCCCTCTATACGTCGATGGATTGGGAAGAAAACCCGGATAGTTATTACCGCCACCTGACGCGCATTCACCACGATTATCACCCGGCGGCAGTCTACATCACCGAGAATGGCGCGGCCTACAATGATCAGCTTGAGCCGGATGGGGTTCACGACTGGCGACGGGTTGCATATCTGCAAGGTCATTTTGCCGCCGCTGCCCGTGCGATGAATGAGGGGCTTCCGCTGCGTGGCTATTTCGTCTGGTCATTGATGGATAACTTCGAGTGGGGATTTGGCTATTCTCAGCGATTCGGAATTGTTTACACCGACTATGCGAACGATCTGCGACGCATTCCGAAAGACAGTGCCCGCTACGTGATGAGCGTGGCGCGAGATAACGCCGTCATTGCACCCTAAAGCATTTAGCCCAGTTTATACGTCTTCTTCGCAAGACCATACGCCATATCCTCGATCATGGCGTATGCGTCTTCCTCATCAACAATCGCCCGCAAAACCAGATTCGCCAGCCAATCGGCACACGCCCGCCGCCACAGATCATGCCGCGCCGGGATCGATAGGAACGCGCGCGTATCATCGTTGAAGCCAGCCGTGTTGTACAGGCCAGCCGTTTCGATCACGCTGTCCAGGTAGCGATTGATTCCATTCAGACTGTCGAAAAACCACCAGGGCGGTCCCAGCCGCAATGCCGGATAATACCCGGCCAGCGGTGCCAGTTCGCGGCTGTAAGTGGTTTCGTCCAATGTGAACAGGATCAACGTCAGACGCGAATCATAACCAACATCGTTGAGCAGGGGTTGTAATGCGCGCGTAAATTCGCCCTGAATCGGAATATCTGCGCCTTTATCACGCCCGAACTGCTTGAACAGCCAATCGTGGTGATTGCGTAACGATCCGACGTGAAGCTGCATCACTAACCCATCTTCAACGCTCATGCGCGCCATTTGCATCAGCATGTGTCCGGTAAAACGGCGTGCATCGTCGGCTGTCGCCTGACCTTTGAGCGCCCGCCCGAAGATCGCGTTGGCTTCGGGATCGGTCAGCAGTTCGGTGTGAGCGGTGAGCGCGGCATGATCGGTGGCCGTCGCGCCCATCGCCTTGAAGTGTGCGCGGCGCTGCTGCAAGGCCGATACAAAAGATCGGTAATCGTGAACATCGATCCCCGAAACCTGACTCAACTTCTGGATATTTTGTGCCCAACCGCCCATATCCAGGTTGATCAGCGCATCAGGCCGAAAAGTCGGCACAACACGCCCTTTCCAACCTGATTCTCTGATCGTTTTGTGATAATCCAGTGTATCCGTTGCGGCGTCCGTCGTAGACAGTGCTTCGATGTTGAACTGCTCAAACAATTTGCGCGGCTGAAAACTCGGTTCGGCCAACTTTTCCGCGATCTGATCATAAATCGTCTGTGCTGTTTGGCCGTTGATCGGTTCGCTGATCTCAAAGATTGAGCGCAGTTCGTCACGCAGCCAAATACCCGTCGGCGTCCCGCGAAATAAATAGAAGTTTTCTGCAAACAACTGCCAGATTACCCGGTGATCTGTTTCGACAGCCACGCCGTCAGCACGCGGAATGCCAAGCCAGTCCAAACCGATCCCTTGCGAACGCAACATCCGAAACACGTAATGATCGGGGATGATCAGCAGATCAACAGGCGTCCCAAAACGATAATCGGGTTCGGCAAACAGGCGCGGATCAACATGACCATGTGGGCATATCAGCGGCAGCTTTGCCGCACGCTCATATAAAGCCGCACTGAGCCGTCGTTGTGCCGGATCGGGCGCAAAATAGCGCAACGAATAGGAGTCAGTCATCAGTCAAAACACTTTCACGCTCGATACTAAGATTGATCTGATATTGGTGCCACGTAATCATTTGGTCTGTTTTTCGTCTGCTAGCTAATCTAATACACCTGCATCACCTGCTTTGCAGGTGTAGGTGTTCCGATTATAGAGTTGCCATCTTTTGCTTATTCGCCATTGCTGCTGTCAGATCGAATAGGTCATCCACCTTGATCATCTGCCCGGTGCGGATCGATTCGTTGGCCGCGATACCCATCATAATCGAGGCCGCGCCGTCAATGTGCGATGCCGTGCGATAAAACGGATCGGGCAGTGGATTCGGTGAAAAAATCTGCTCCAGCAT
>JBBSEU010000410.1:0-3363 GCA_038239365.1 Aggregatilineales bacterium | reverse complement strand
CGGGGCGGCAGTGTGCTTGCGGCTTGCACGGCTGTGGTGAGATGTATCTGTCGGGCGTCGGGATTCATGCGGGCGTTCGGGAACATAAAACAAATTTTCCGACGAGTCCGCTGGCACAAACTGACTCACCAACTACTACCGCGATTCTGGAGGCCGCACGGAATGGCGATTCGCTGGCTGTGACGGTGATCGAAGAAGCCGCGCAGACTTTGGGGATAACGCTGGCCTATTGTGGGGCGCTTTTGAATCCGGCGATGTTTGTGATTGGCGGCGGGTTGGGATTGGCCGCATCTGATTTGCTGCTTGGCCGTGCCGAAGCGGAGTTTCGCCGCCGCGTCTTGCCGCCCATTTATGAACATCTGCGAATCGTGGGCGCGCAGGTCACCAACAGTGCGATAGGCGCGGCCTGTCTGGTCTGGCATACCGATCAACACCTGGCGTTAAATCCGCCAGCACCTGCAAAGTTGCCTGGCACTTGAGTCCCAGGCGCAAAATAGACTCATGCTCCACCTTCATTGGAATAGACTTTGTTCGCTGAGCCTGACGTTAAGACATCAGGTTTTGAAAGGGAGTAAACCCGTCCATGCTGCTTTTCGCCAAAATCCTTATCGGCCTTGTCGCGCTCGAACACATTGGGTTCTTGATCATGGAAATGTTCGCCTGGACGATGCCCGCCGTCAGGAAAGCCTTTGGAACCACTGCCGAATTTGCCGAGGCTTCAAAAGTATTGGCCGCCAATCAGGGACTCTATAATGGCTTTTTGGCGGCTGGCTTGCTGTGGAGCAGCCTACACACCGATCCGAGTGTGGCACGCCAGATCGCCTTTTTCTTTTTGGGCTGTGTGATCGTTGCAGCGGTCTATGGCGGCCTGTCGGTCAAGCGTTCGATCCTACTCGTGCAGGGGTTGCCCGCGCTAATCGCTCTGGTTGCCGTGCTGCTGTCCTAGCGGCTCGTCATCAAACCTGTACACATGCTGGCGGCTCAGTCACGCCCGCCGAACCCGTCGCAGCGTACTGCCAAAATCGCGCAAATCGATCTGAATGCCCGCGTACATCCAGCCTGCCCCGGAGCGCGTCTCGCTGAAGCCGTCGATCTTGTACTGGGTTTCGGGGTCAAGGCCGCGTGGATAGATCATGGGCAGCATGACGGGTTCAGGAATGTGTGTACGGAAGGCGAATAACACGCCCTCTGATTTGTCCTTGCTGACGTATTGCACTGCCGAAAATGGGTTGTCCTGTGCCGAACGCAGCCGATACAGATCACCAAACTGAATGATATGCCGCACGGCTTTATAGTCCGCGATCAGGTCTGCTGCGTCTGCCCGTTCACGTTCGCTCCACTCGATCAGGTTGCCGCCCACGCCCAACGATCCGCACATGCTCACATGGAAACGGAACTTCAATGGTACGCGATCCCGCCCGGCGTCAGTGACCCAGGCTTCCATCGTGTTCGGCGGAAAGACCAGCGAAAAGCCTTCCTGAATCGCCAGCCGCGCGGTGGCTTCGGTGTTATCACTCACCCAGATTTGATCAGCCAACCGCAAAATACCCAGATCGGCGCGACCACCCCCACCGGAGCAGCTTTGCCAGATCATGTTCGGGTGACGTTCGCGCAGCTTGCCCCACAGCTTGTACACACCCTCTACGTAGCGTACCCAGACTTCGCGCGGGTCGCCCTCAGCCGATGGCCAACCCGGTTCGCTGGCGTTACGGTTCATATCCCACTTGATGAACGCGATATTGTTTTCCGATAGGATTTTATCCAACTGACCAAACAAATAATCCTGCACATCGGTTCGTGCCAGATTCAGGATCAACTGCTGGCGTGCTTCGGTTCGCGTGCGGTTCGGAAAGTGCAAAATCCAATCCGGGTGCGCGCGGTATAAATCGCTGTTCGGGTTGACCATTTCCGGCTCGACCCACAATCCGAAGTCCATCCCCAGCGCATTGACGCGCTCGATCAACGGTTGCAATCCGTTCGGGAATTTGGCCGCGTCCGGCCACCAATCGCCAAGCCCGGCGTTATCGCTGTTACGGCCATTGAACCAGCCATCATCCATCACAAACAGTTCGACGCCCATCTGTGCGGCAAGTTCGGCCAAACGCGCTTGTGAGGGTTCATCGACATTGAACAGGGTCGCTTCCCACGAGTTGTACAAAATCTTGTGCGGGGTTTGGCCGTGCGGCAGAATCGTTTCGCGCACAAAATCATGCAGCCGCCGACTCGCCCCGCCGAAACCTTGATCGGTGTAACCCGCATAGCTGGACGGCGTGCCGAATGACTGACCGCTCTCTAACCGCCATTCGAAATCCCAATCATTGAGGCCGATCCCGATCCGCGTCGAGGCAAAATCGGTCACTTCGGCTGTGAGCTTCCAATTGCCGCTCCAGGCCAGCGCGCCGAACCAGATTTCTCCTTGCGACTCGTCCGCCGCGCCCCGATCCACTGCGAACCAGGGATTATGATGATGGCTGGTCGTGAGGCGGCGGCTCTCCAACACTTTGACGCCATGCGTCAGCGGTTCGCGCCGAATGTGCATTTCGTCCAGCCAGCGCCCGGTCAGATGCGTCAAACGATACTCATCACCGACCGGCAAATGCCACATCGCCGACAAAATGCGCTCTAGCTGGATCGGTTCAGCACCTGTATTGCTGATCGTGGCGGATCGTTCCACCAGATCGTAGGCGGTATGAACGCGGTAATGGAGCGTCACACGCAGCGGATAGTAGGTATCGACAAAGTGTACATCAAGTGCCGAGTCGTCCACAAGCGCCGCCGACTCGAAACGCAGTTCGAGGTTACGCACGCCGTCCGGCAAGATAGCGATCAGACATGGCTCAGTAAATTTGTAGCCGCCATAGACTGGATATTCTTCGCGGGCAAGATGCGGGGCACCGGTGAACGATGCCCAGGGAAAGCCATCGAGCGGCGCGGGATAATCGGTTGGGGCGGGCAGCCGCTTGCCCCAGTAGCTGTTGACCAGTTGCCCGGCACTGTTGAGGCCGATAGCGTAACCTGTCGAGTCGGTTTCAAGCAGCCAAAGATTTGGGGCGATCTGAGAAATGGGCACGCGCTACGCTCCTGAGGTGTTTTAGTGGACTTCGTTCGCTGAGCCGGGGACTTGAGTTCCAAGCGTGACAAGATGCCCATACTGCTCGTTAAACAGCTTTTCGCCTTCCTCAGCCAACCCTTGCATCATATCAGCATCAGTGATCCCTTTTTCGTCCATAAATTACGCGCAGGGGACACCGGGTTATAACCCGGTGGTGAATGCGCTTTCTCCTTTCCTTGACTTGCTTACGTTTGCAGCGTATTCTGATACTTGAGTTGCGGCGGTATCAGCATAGGATAATAGCCTCAGTG
>JBBSEU010000409.1:0-3364 GCA_038239365.1 Aggregatilineales bacterium | reverse complement strand
CATCATCTGGGGCTGGCCTATCACCGAAGTAGCGATCAGACACACGCGATTGAGCATTATCGAGAAGCCTTACGGCGCGATCCATACCATACCCGATCCGCATATTTATTATGTCTGGCAATTGCCGAGTCGGGTGGCGATCCGGCCACCGATTTGGCGTGGTATGTGCTGACGCCCGCCCAACGAGATCGACTCGCGCCAGCGGGGGATGCATTCGGGCAGGCGATGACTCTGTTAGCCATGAGTGAATGGAAAAAGTCCGAAATCTATTTGCAGCGCGCCCTGATGAATCATACCCGTCTGGCACATTATTATCTGGGTGTAACTGCATGGCGGCGTAATGATCCTGATGAGGCGCTGGCACATTGGCTTTCGGCGAAGGCGGCAGGGTTGGATACGCCCGCGCTGCGTCATAATCTGGTGGCGGCCTACACCTATCGCGCGGTCAAGCAGATCGATTCGCCGGAACTGATCGACAGTGTGCGGGCGGCCATGCGCTACGGCCCCGATTCGCCCGTTCTGCTTGCGTTGCGCCAACGTGCAGAATTTATGGCGGGCAATCACGCTGCCGAATCGGGCGATTGGAAACAGGCGCTCATCCACTGGCAAGCAGCACGGCGCAGCAATCCAAAACTTTCGCGTGAACTGCTCTCAAATCTGGCATTAGCCTATGAACGACTCGAACGCTGGTCAGATGCGGCGGACACCTGGCGCGAAGTGGCACGCCGCCGCCCCAAACGTGGCGAAAACGCCTGGCCTGCTCAGCACATCGCGGAGTTGTGGCGACACGCCGATGCGCTTTATGCGCGCGCCGGACATTTGAGCAAATCGGCGGAAATGCTGCGCTATGCGATCCGCGCACAGCCCGACGATCTGACGCTGCGTCTGGCGCTCGTCAAGCGGCACATGGAAAATGGCAGTTGGAACAGCGCCGAAACTGCCGTCATGCGCGTGCTGGAAATGAAACCGGAATTGCCCGAAGCACTTGGCCTGCGCGCCCAAATCCTGGATGAAGGCGGCGATCTGGATGTGATGATCGAAGCCTGGGAGCGCGTCGCCGTGCTGAACGATCCACGCCAAAAAGCATTGGCACATTCTCGGTTAATCAAGCTGTACCCGGAACGGGCGGATTTTTATCTGTCGATTGATGAACAGGCGGCGATGATTACTGAGTACGAGAAGGCGCTGGCGCTGTCACCACAGGATGGTTCACTGCGCGCACACTATGGGGCGGCACTCATGGGCTTTGATCCCCAGAAAGCGCAGGCACAATTTGCTAATGTCGATCCACAGGATGATGCGGCTGTATTGACCGTCCTCACAGCATTGCATCGTGCAGGTCAACACGAGGCGGCGGCACGCTGGCTTGAGCGGATCAGTGCCATCAAACCGCCCGGCGCGGAAATGCTGGTCGAAATCGGTGTTGATTTGCTGGCAGGTCATGCCGATCTCTCGAAACGTTATTTTGCGCGGGCTATCGATCAGGTGGCGGACGCGGAACGTGCCCACACCTTGACCCTGATCGGAGTTGCCTATGCCGCTGTAGATCGAACGAACGAAGCGAATGAGTTCATTCGGCGCGCGCTCAAAGTCGATCCGATGTTCGGCCCGGCACACTTCAATCTGGGATTGTGGGAGGCCAAAAAAGGCCGCCGTCGTGATGCAAGTGAACACCTGAACCGGGCACTGGCCTGGGCAAAACGCATCAAGCGGATGGACATCGCAGACGGTATCGAAGAAGCGATCAATCTGCTGGAAGAACGCTTTATCCCAACACTGACTGATATTCTGGATACAATTGATCCAGATGAGTCGGATACGGCCATGCGTCGTTTGATGGGCAGTTTGTCCGCGCGCGTGGTTGTTCTATGAGCAAGCCAATGAACGCACTGATCGATCCGTATGCTGTGCTGCACCTATCTCGACAGGCGACAGCACTGGACATCAAAAAAGCTTATTTCGTGCTGGTACGCGAATACCCACCGGAGCGTGATCCTGCCGGGTTCAAGCGGATTCGGGCGGCCTATGATGCGCTTCGCACGCCTGCCGCACGCGCCGAAACTGATCTCGCGCTGCTGCAACCACCGCCAGACTACACACCGCCGCGCCGCCTGCCACAACCCGATTTGAGCTTTCACCCGGCGGATCGCTGGTTGGAAGCGCGTACCAGCAGCGATCTGGAACGAACCGACTTTCGCGCCGATTTCCGCCCGATCCCAAATTTGGATGAGGACTCGATTTGAGCGATTTGTTACGGCGCGTGTTTGCGCCCAAACCCACTGACCGCCTTGAATCCGGCGACAGTCCGCTGGATGCCACGCAACCCAACCCAACAACCTCTGATGTATTGATCCGACTCGAACAGCAGCTTACGACTCAGCTAGCCGCGATCAATGAAACAGCAGCGGCGCTTGAAAAATATCTGGCGCGCTTCACCAAAGAACAGTTTCGGGCGAACACGCTGGCCGAAAGTGCCGTCGCCGATGCCCACGTCGCCGTCAACGTGGCACGAACCGCAATGGAAAGGCTCACAGTTGAGGAGCGTCCATCGCAGCTAAAAGTGCCTGCCGCGACAAACACCCGGCTGCTCGAATCCCTGATGCCCATTTTGGATGGAATCGAGGCCGGACTCGAAAGCGGCGAAAATGAACTTGAATTATTGCCGGATGCGGCCACGCGCGCCATGCTGAGCGGGTGGCTGGAAGGTCAACGCCTGCTGCGCGAACGGCTGCTCTCGATCTTCGATAAGGAAGGCATTCGCCCGATCCAGACAACAGGCCGCCCGTTCGATCCGTACCGACACGTGGCCGTTGAGAGTGTAGTCGATGCAAGCCGCGTGCCCGGCACGATCATCGAAGAACGGCGGCGCGGCTACGAAACAGAAGCCCGCGTGCTGCGCTTTGCGGAAGTTGTCGTGGCGCGGTCTAATCAAGTAATGGAGACTGATTATGGCGACAGTTGATCTGGCAAGTATTACTGATGAAGTGCTTGATTTTCTTGTCTCTGCACCCACTCCTGAACAGATTATTGCCTTCCATGCGTCCGAAAGCGCGCAGGAGCGATTACGAACACTGCTAGATATTAACCGCAATGGTACGCTCACGGCTGATGAAAAATCTGAGCTTGACGAGATGAACCGCGTCAATCATTTTTTACACTCGTTAAAGCCCGCGCGATGAAGGCGATTAAAGCTCAGGAAACGATGTCGCACGTATGATACCAAATCCGGATAAACAGACATTATTAGACAAAATGAGACCACCAGGGAAATAGGGTGGCAGCTCGGACGAGATCAAGCTGGTCTTGGAGCCAGCAACAGCGCGTGAGGAGGGCGGCCTGAAGATCGTCAAGGGAGCGGAAATGT
>JBBSEU010000408.1:0-3382 GCA_038239365.1 Aggregatilineales bacterium | reverse complement strand
ACCAGTTCACCACGCGGAATAGTTGTTCCCGCAATCGTGATGTCTTCACGAACATAGCGTTCAGTTGCCATTTCAACTGGGCATACAAAACGCAGCAATTCCTCAATCCCAGTCTTGATGACTGCTGGCTCACGACGCAGCTTTGCCAACTGGTCGGGATGTTCCAACAAGGCTAACGACCCGCTGCCAATCAGGTTAACGGTTGTTTCGTGACCCGCGACCAGCAAAAGAACGATCATTGCCAGAACTTCGTCGCCACTCAGTTGATCGCTGCCTTCTTTGGCCTGAACCAATGCTGTAATGAGATCGTCTTTAGGGTGTACGCTGCGCTCCTTGACGAGTTTCTTCAGGTACCCCATAAAGCGCATGATGGAGGGAATAATCAAAACGACCTTCTTGTTTGTTCCCGCCGAGAGAAGTGTCTTCGTCCAGTGGTGGAACTTATGATTATCTTCGGCGGGTATCCCCAAAATGCGCCCAATCAGCGTGAGCGGCAGTGGCAGCGCGAAATCAGCGATCAAATCCATGCTGCCTTTCGGCTCGGCTGCATCCAATAATTCATCGGCCACGGCCTGTATCTGGCTGCGCATCTGCTCGATCAGGCGTGGGGTAAACGCTTTATGAATGAGCGCGCGCAGCCTTGTGTGGTCAGGGCTGTCCAGGTCAAGCATATTTTGCTCAAGAGGCTTGAACATTGGCGGCACCCAGGGCATCTTTTTCAACTGCTCTGGTGACATGGCAGTACGGCGGTTTTTGGCAAAACGTTCATCTTTCAACACGGCGAGCACATCGTCATAGCGCGTCACCAGCCAGGCGCGCTGCTTGAGGGGCATGGGCATAGTTACCGGGAATACGGGCGCTTCGGCACGTAATTGCGCATAAAACGGAAACGGATTTGCTTTGAAGTGGGCGTTGGTCACGTCGACGGGCGTGATTGATACTGCTGGCGCACTAGTTGTTACTGCTTGTGTCATCGTCATGATTTGTCACTCCCTAATCCATCCAAGAGCAGATCGGTTAGAAAATCTGGCAGCTCATCCCACTGCGACGCGAGTATCGGGTCGCCCATAATATGTTGTATGATGAGGCCAAGCACCACTCCTGAGATTGCACGCATCGTCAGGCTGATATTGAGCGGCTTGATGATGTGGTGTTCTGCCCATTGCTGAAAGTATGCTTCTGCTATTGTAAAGGTCGGTGCGAGAATCTTCTGGTAGTGAAGCTCTCTCAGTTCTTTGTTGACCAAAATCTCTGAAATGACGACCCGGAATACCTCAAAATTATCCGCTTTGAGTACCGTCAAGCGGTGCCGCAAATAGGCTTTCATAAAACTGCGAAAGTCTACTTCAGTAAGCTGCGAGAAGGCTTCTTCGCGCTGGTCAGATTCGTTCATACGGTCAAGAAGGCCGAGCATTAGTGCGGTTTTATTCTCGAAGTAGTTATAGATGGTGCCATCTGCAATGCCCGCCTCTCTCGCAACGTCCTTGATCGTTGTCGGATGAAAGCCCTTTTCAGCGAACACCTTTGCTGAAGCATCAAGAATTTGTTTTCGTCGGGCGGCGATGAGCTGCTCCTGTATCGCGTCTTTCATAGGTTTGCCTTTGGTGAACAATTGTTCATAATAATGAATGAATATTTATTCACATCGTACAATAACTCTGATTGCCTGTCAAGTCCTTGTTTTTGGTCTTATCTCTGTATCGCACTGCTTTTGTGATATACTAAACTCCACAAAAATACGATCAAGTTCGGAGAATTGGGTATGTCCGGTCATAGCCATTGGGCAACAATTAAACGTAAGAAGGGCGCAGCAGACGCCGCACGTGGTAAGGTATTCACCCGCCTGGGTCGTGAAATTACGGTAGCGGCGCGCGAAGGCGGTGGCAGCATGGACGGTAACATCCGGCTGCGCCTGGCCGTCGATAAAGCCAAAGCCGCCAACATGCCGAAAGAAAATATTGATCGCGCGATTGTACGCGGCGCAGGTGGCGGTGACGACGGCATCATCATGGATGAACTAACCTATGAGGGCTACGGTCCGCATGGGGTAGCGATCCTGGTCGATGTGCTAACCGATAACAAGAATCGCAGCCTATCCGCGATCCGGCAGGTGTTCAACCGTTCGGGTGGCACGATGGGTGAGGCTGGGTCGGTCGGTTGGCAGTTCGAGCGCAAAGGCCATATTGAAGTGCAAGCCGAAGGGGTTGATCCTGATGAGTTGTTTATGCTGGCCGCAGATGCAGGCGCGGATGATGTGCTGCCCGGCGATGAGACCATCGACGTTTACACCCCGCGTGAGGCGTTGAATATTGTCGAAACCAAGCTCGTCGAAAGCGGCTATAAAGTCTCCGACTCCGGGCTTCAGTGGGTCGCCAAAAACGAACTCGATCTAGAGAAGGACGAGGGGGTTCAGGTGATGGGCATCCTGGATAAACTTGAAGAACTCGATGATGTGCAGAGCGTCGCTTCCACACTGCATATCACGGATGATATTGCCGAAGCCTACGAAGCGGCTTAAACAACTGGCGCATTTTACAGGCCGCTAAATCCTCTCACAGCCAAACCCCGATAGGCGGCGTTCTCTAGCGCGCCTAACCCAACTCACTATGTGCCAAATAGCCCCAAGGGAAGGGGCTTTGCTCCCCTTCCACCACACGTGGAAAGGGAGGGGATGAGGATTGTTAGCTAATCAAAACTGCCGGTGCCATTCCCCTTCGTGGCGGGGGTGGCGACACCCGTCTGTGATCCATTTTGGGGGCCGTTGACGATAACGTTTGGCGCGCTGGCAGTGAGCGGCGGGACGCCGTTCTTCCAGTGCCGCCAATCCGTGTCAATCGCGTGCGTCAGCGTTGAGCCGACCAGATAGGCATTTGTCACTGACGGGACAAAGCCGCCGGAGCGCGTTTGCAGCGATTCGTAAGGCGTCTGGCCGGGATGCGGCTGGTCGAAGTTTGAGGCGGTACGCAGCAGCGCCACGCGGTTGAAGTCGAGCAGCCCGGCAGTTGCGCCGCGTTGGAGCGCAGTCAGGGTGGCATTGTCCTCTTCATCGGTCATGCAATAGTTGCTGGCGTTATCAGTCAGCAGTTTCGCCCAATCGTTGGCGCGCTGGCTCAGAATCGCGCCGTGCCAGTAGGTATCGACGGCCATACTGTCGCACTGGATGACTTTAGGCGGCTGGTTGGCTGGCGCGTTCGGGTACAGAGCGCGGTAAGCTTGTGCCGCTGCGCCATCAGTCAAGACCAGGTTTTTGGTCAGGTTGAAGGCTTTTTGGAGCAGCACTTCGTTGAGCTGATACACTTCGGTGCCAATCGTGCGCGTTGGCTTGACTCCAGGCGCTACCGGACCAAAGCCGGTATACCCATACGGCCAACCAGCGGGCATT
>JBBSEU010000407.1:0-3415 GCA_038239365.1 Aggregatilineales bacterium | reverse complement strand
CTCAACGGCAGAGCACGCTGCTCATAACGGCATGGTTACAGGTTCGAATCCTGTTGGGCCCACCTAATGAGATCCAAGACGAACCAGAATCCTTCTCATCTGGGAGCGTCATCGAGTTCCTCGAATCAATCGAATACCCTCGGCATCGAGCGCCTCTTGACTGAAATTTAGCAATTTCAGGCACTAATCCCTCTGAATTTAGTCAGAAGATACAACGCCACCGGAAGAGTTGACAACCTGGAGTCTGGCATTTACACTCCCGTTTGCTTGTACTTTAACAACTGACTGTTCCTGCCGTTGTGAGCGGCACTCGCCTCGCTCACGTAAAATATTCAAGGCGTTACCGTACTTGCCCTCTGTCTGGCGATGGTCTACGCTAAAAACTTGGCTTAACCCGCCTCTGGCCGTGATGTCGCTGATAGTTGAAAGGTATCTCCCTTACCCGGAGCTAGTGGGGCGTGACCACCCCCGTAGTCCTACAGAATTGTTCTCTCCTCGTCTCCTGGTAGACGCTCTACCAAGCGCATCGCCATCCGCAGCTCGGATGCCTCCGACTTCAGTCAGGGGTGTATATCCATCCAAAGAAGGATGGCTTCACCGGATGTAAATTCTATACTAGCCATTGATCTTACTCACTAGCCACACTCTTTCACTGGACACTAGTTACTTGGGTCATTAACGCGCATTCAAAAGTGACATTTATCTGGTCGGCTTGACCTGTTCTACCCCCACCGAAAGCCCTGATTCAGGTATTCCACCGGAGAAATAATGAAATATCAAGCTGTTTTGAAATGGCTGATCCCATTGATCGGCTTTGGGTATCGATACCCATACTTGGGCATGGCTCATCTTAAGACGGTTCAATGTACATGCTCAATAAGCGTATAGGAGATGGATTTGAGAAACCCCGCAGAAATGCCAACGCAGTTCGTGCCCAATACTGAAACGCCTTCTGACCTGCTTTCTACGCTACAACAGCTTCGGGCGGATATTTACCGTGAGGGTTTCGAGCAGTTTGAGAAGTGGTGTTCTACTACCCCGTCAACGCTCGTTTCTCATCGGCGGCCTCAACTTGGCGTGCTATCTGGCATTGCGCCGACGTGATTTGCGCGACATCCAGGCGGCACTGGCACCATTGGGTTTATCCTCACTGGGGCGCAGTGAACCGCGCGTCCTGGCTAATCTGAATGCAGTGATCGCAACGCTTGCTGATATTTGTCGCGTGCCCCTTGAGGAGCGCCCGCTGCGTCCGTCCGAGCGTGCCTTTAACCGGGGTAGCCGAATGCTCGATCATAATGCACGGCGCGTGTTGGGTGTACCGCCTTCGGAGCGGCGGGTACGTATCATGGTCACAATGCCAACGGAGGCGGCCACCAATCGCGCCCTGATCGGAGATTTGATCGGGCGTGGTATGAGCTGGGCGCGCATTAACTGCGCCCATGATGATCGTGACCTGTGGACTGCCATGATCAGCAATGTCCGCGATGCGGCGCAAACACAAAACCGCCCGTGTCGTATTCTCATGGATCTGGGTGGTCCCAAAGCGCGCACGGGTGAGGTAGCAGCGCCTAAATCCCATAAAAAGTTGATTATCGGAGATCGTCTGCTGCTGACGCGCGGTAAGCCGCAATCCTCAAAAGCGTATCCGTTTCAGGTCGAATGCCTGATCCCAGAGGTGTTCGATCAACTCCAGGTGGGGGCGAGCATCTGGATTGATGACGGGCGAATCGGGACTCAAATCGAATCCGTTAGTGTCGACGGCGTGGTGCTGCGCGTGACCAATGCCCGCGAGAAAGGCGAAAAAGTACTCCCGGACAAGGGCTTGAACTTTCCCGATACGGAATTGCATTTATCGCCGCTCACCGAAGCTGACCGCCGCAACCTGGATTTCGTGGCACAACATGCTGACGCGGTGGATTACTCATTCGTCCAGAGCGCCGATGATATCGCCTTGTTGCAACAGGAAATAATCGCCCGTCTCGGCGAAGTACGCGCCCGCCGAATGATCATTATCGCCAAAATCGAAACTGCCAAAGCCATTCGCAATTTGCCAGAAATTATCGCGCAGGCCGCTGGTCAGCAGCCATTCGGCGTGATGATCGCGCGTGGCGATATGGCCGTCGAAGTTGGTTTTGAGCGCATGGCTGAAATTCAGGAGGAATTGCTCTGGATATGCGAAGCAGCACAGATACCCGTCATCTGGGCGACGCAGGTGCTGGAAAACTTCGTCAAAGATGGCCTGCCTTCGCGTGCCGAAATGACCGACGCCGCTATGTCCGAGCGTGCGGAATGTGTGATGCTTAACAAAGGGGCGTTTGTGGCTGAAGCGGTGACGGTGCTTGATCACATTTTGACGCGGATGCAGGCCAATCAAAACAAGAAAACGCCGCAATTGCGAGCACTGCACTCGTGGTAACAGAAATAAGTGTTGGGGATGGAGACGTCGTATGAAAATCGGTATTGTGGGTAGTGGTGCGGTTGGCGCGACGGCGGCTTACGCGACGGCGGCTTACGCGATGGTCATGAACGGCGTTGGCCGCGAAATCATATTGGTGGATAAAAACATGGCCCGCGCCCAGGCCGAAGCGGACGATATTTTACATGCAGTGCCCTTTGCTCATCCGCTGCACATCCGTGCGGGCGCTTATGCTGACCTCGCAGGGAGCGTTGTGGTCATCTTGACCGCTGGCGTCAATCAGCAACCCGGCGAGACTCGTTTGCAGCTTTTAAGCCGCAATGCCGCCGTTTTCCGCGAGATCGTCCCGCAGGTGCTTGAGAATGCACCCAACGCGCTGCTGGTTGTTGCAACGAACCCGGTGGACGTGATGACTCACCTCACGGCACACTTCGCTGCCGAACATGGCGTTTCATCAAGCCGCGTTATTGGCTCAGGTACAACGCTGGATACGGCACGTTTCCGCGCTCTACTCGGGCAGCATCTCGGTATCGACTCACAGCATGTTCACGGCTATGTCGTTGGAGAACATGGTGACTCGGAGGTGCTAACCTGGTCACTCATTACCATTGGTGGGATGCCACTTCTCGAATTCTGCTATCAGCAGCATATTACCCTGGATGACGAAGTTCGACAGCAGATCGATGAGGGCGTGCGCCGCGCCGCATACCGCATCATCTCCGGTAAAGGTGCGACATACTATGGCATTGGCAGTGCGCTGGCTCATATCGTGGATGTGATCTTGCATGACCAACGCGCTGTTTTAACAGTTTGTACGCCCGTGGATGAGATCGCGGGGGTTGAGAAAGTAACGGTTGCCTTAGGCCATTCCAGAGAAAAGAAAGCTCCAAGATGCTATAATAAAGAGGAAGTAAGGAGCAATTAGCCGTGCCATTGGATGAAGCTACAAAACAGGTGTATATCGAAACGGCTCAATCGCTGAAAGGCAGCGAGCGACGG
>JBBSEU010000406.1:0-3416 GCA_038239365.1 Aggregatilineales bacterium | reverse complement strand
CGCCGCGAAGTTGACCACCGGCAAGCGTCCGAGTTGGGCAGTTTCCAGCACAAGCGCGTAAGGTGCTTGAATTTCTTTGGCATAGGTGAACAGTTCGTCCTCATCCATGCTCGTCAGACGGCGAATATCGGAGTTCACCTGGCGCGCGTGACGAACCGCTTCTACCACATCGCCCGTACCGGCTTCGCCCTTCGTGCGGATCATGGCCGCGCCTTCGCCGATGCGCCGCAGGGCTTCACCCAGGTTGCGGCAACCGCACACGAAAGGCACTTTGAATTTGTGCTTGTTGACATGATTCGCTTCGTCAGCAGGCGTCAACACTTCGCTCTCATCAATGTAATCAATGCCGAGGGCTTCCAAAATCTGCGCCTCAACGATGTGACCGATGCGGCACTTCGCCATGACCGGGATCGAGACGGCCTGCATGATACTTTCGATCATGTCCGGGTCGCTCATGCGTGCCACGCCGCCCTGCTTGCGAATATCGGCGGGGACACGTTCCAACGCCATGACCGCACACGCGCCCGCATCTTCGGCAATCTTGGCCTGATCGGGCGTGACAACATCCATGATCACGCCGCCCTTGAGCATTTGCGCTAACCCACGCTTGAGCAATTCACCCTGCTCCGGTGTGATCGTCGGGTCAATTTCCATTTTGCGCCCTACGAGCGCACGATTTGTTGCGACCATGTGTTTCCCCTTTTGCTGAACCAAATCTATCGTAAGTAGCAGCATTTTATACTGTCCTAGTATACTCGAATAGAGCCAGATAAGGCCAGAGGTTTGCGGTGCAGATCAGTTGGCTGGCGTGTGGTCTTCTTTTGCGCCTGGGAGTGGCTTTTCTGAGAACTGCCAGCTAAGCACTTCAATCGGAGCGTCTTTAAGTGCTTTTTGTAGGGCGCGATTGCTAGCATAACGTGCTTCGGACAGGCAGCTTGTCTCAATGCTCACGGGGAACTGAGGTACATCAAACGGCCAGGGCGTAACGTTGATGCTGCCATCGTCGCGTTGCAGCACATCGTAGCGCACGTTGTCCGGCCCCTTGCTGATCTCCAATGCACGTTCACGATTGGGTAATTCTTGCTGGCACAAGATCAGGGACAGCCGATCACACCATTGCAGGACGGCATAGGCGTTTTGAGCCTCTTTGTCATTCAGTTTGAATTGTTTGCGCCAATTTTTCTGATTTTCCAGTTGCAAATCCAGAAATTGATCGAGTTTGGTATTCGTCCCGCGCTGTGGTTCAAGCAGAAAACTTTGGTGCATCGAGATCAGCAGCGCCACCCATCGCCCGCGATATTGTGTGTCTGTCGTGATCTCGTTTGGGCCGTCAAGCGTGAGTCGCCCCATCGTGAAATCGCGCGGCGTTCCTGCTTCGGTAAGGTGATCATCGGCCTCCCATTCGCGTTCCATATCATCATGGGAAACAATTGCGGCCAGGGTTTCGATCCACCGGATGGGGCGTAGTTCCGGCCTCAAATGAGAAGCTAATTCTGCGGCCAAGAGCGCGTGCGCCCGATGATAAATGATTTGCCAACCCTGTTTAGTTGGATTAACGATCATGACCCCTCAACATTTGTTTGACGCGCGTCATCTAAGCACAAATCAGACCGCACATTGTCCAATTTGCACAGAAAAAATTCAGTAATATTCCAACTTGCTTTTGCAAGATGCGCCTGTATAATCTGGCAACTTGTAAAATTCCAATAAAGGAGCAATTCATCTTGAAACGTTATGTGACTTTTTGTTTGACGGTTGCACTCGCTATCGTTATGCTCGCCGGACTGACCGCGCCCAGCCATGCCCAAGCCGCCAAACTCAAAATCGGTTTGGTCACGGACGTGGGACATGTCGATGATCGCAGCTTCAACCAGAGCAGTTGGGAAGGCGTTCAGGCCGCCGCCAAAGCGATTGGCGCGGATGCTGAATACATCGAAACAACCGATCCCACCGACTATGCCAACAATATCAAGACGTTGGTTGATAAGGGCAACAACGTGATCGTTACCGTCGGCTTCGCGCTGGGTGATGCCACGATCAAGGCTGCTAAAGCCAACGCCAAAATTACTTTCATCGGCGTTGACCAGTTCCAGGCCGATGTTGTGCCGAACCTTGTTGGCCTGATCTTCCCTGAAGATCAATCCGGCTTCTTGGCGGGTGTGCTGGCTGCTCGTTTGAGCAAGAGTGGCAAAATCGCCGCCGTTTTGGGCACGGATCAGGTTCCACCAGTGGTACGCTTCAAGGAAGGCTTTGAAGCTGGTGCGAAGTATGCCAACCCCAAGATCGATGTGAAAAGCACCTACTACCCAGGCGATATTAGCAAGGCATTCAATGACCCAACCTGGGGCGCGACGACTGCAGGCCAAGCGATTGACCAGGGCGCAGACGTGATCTTCGGTGCCGGTGGTAACACGGGCAACGGCGCGCTGCAAGAAGTTGCCAAGCGCACGACTAAAGACAAGCCGCTGTTCTGTATCGGCGTCGATACCGACCAGTGGGGCACACTGCCCGAAGCGCACCCATGCCTCGTCAGCAGCGCCCAAAAGCTGATTCCGCCGGGCATCGACAGCATTATTCAGACAATTGTGGCGGGCACGGTCAAGGGTGGTAACTTCGTTGGACCCGTTGGTCTGGCTCCGTTCCACGACTTTGATAAGACCGTCCCGGCTGATGTTCAGGCCGAACTGACCAAGCTGGCCGCCGATCTCAAGAGCGGCGCTCTGACAGCGAAGGGCGAAAAAGGCATGGCGGCAACAATGGCCGCGACCATGTCGGGCACGATGAGCGCCACCAAGTCCGCGACGATGTCGGGTACGATGAGCGCGACAATGGCCGCTACCGCCGCCAAGTAAACGTCCTGCCAACTTTCAATTTGGAATAAAAAAATCCCGGAGACATCTCCGGGATTTTTTTATTGCGTGCTGGTCACTCAGCTTGCGGCGCTGTGGACATCGTTTAAGGCAGCTATCCGCTCTATTGCTTCCTCAAGCGTTGCCGCAAAGAAAAATTTGTGATGATCCTGACCCACCACGCGCATAAAAGCATTGATTGTCTGGCGGATGAACGCATTTACGCCAACCAACGCCGTCGAGCGCAGGTTCGGGTGAAAATCGCGGATGACCGCACGAAATTGCCAGGGCCCAACATCACGAGGCATTCCGCCGTGCATATAAATGATCATATCGACTGGATGATCAACTTCATCCATCAAGGTATTTGATTGCGTAATTACCTGCTTGAACTCAGTCCAGTTCCAGGGCTGTTCATAAAGGAGATAAATAAGCGTTTTTTCTTCGTTTGATAGTGGGGTGAGATTATCTCAGGGTATTTGAGGCCGGGTCGTGGGGTAGGATGGTGGTATGAACAAAAACACAATCCCCCAACCACGACCGCCATTGGAAAGTTTAGCGTGTGTG
>JBBSEU010000405.1:0-3480 GCA_038239365.1 Aggregatilineales bacterium | reverse complement strand
CTGGTCCTGGGTCAGCGTCAACTTGTGCGCGGTCTGACGGCTGGTGCGCTCAAAGGTTAGTGCTGGCTCGTTCATCCATTCGCTATAGAGGAAAATCCTGTATGAAGAAGTCGAGTATTCTGCTATCGTTGATCGCTTTCAGCCTGGTTCTGTCCACCGCTTTGCTTGGCGCTACCCCGGCGCTGATGCAGGCGACCAGCACCCCCGCGCCGAGCCTGACCCCGGTGCCGCCCATTGCCAAGCCAGCGGGTGCCGTCGAAGTGACATTCTGGTACGGTTTGGGTGGTTTGCTGGGCAACGTCGTTCAGGAAACCGTCAACAAGTACAACAGCAGCCAGACCAAGTATTACGTCAAAGCCGTATTCCAGTCGAGCTACGACGATACCGTTAACAAGATCAACGCTGGCCTGTCGAGCGGCGATCTGCCCAACCTGGCGCAGATTTTCGAAGCGGGTACACAGCGCATGATCGACACCAAGAAGATCATCCCCGTGCAAGACCTGGTGAAGCGCGACGGCGTACAGGCGATCCTGGACGATCTCGAACCCGCCGTGAAGGCAAACTACACCATCAATGGCGTGCAGTATTCGATGCCATTCAACTCCTCGACGGCCATGCTATACATTGATCGCAAAGCCTTTAAGGAAGCTGGCCTCGATCCCGATAAGAAGATGTGGACGTATGATGAAATCATCGACGCCGCCAAGAAGCTGACCAAAAAAGACGCCAGTGGCAAGACGACCCGCTACGGCATGGCGCTGTTCCCGGATTCGTGGTACATCGAGCAAATGCACGCGGTCAGCAACAAATACTTTGGCGAACCGGCCAATGGTCGTCAGGGTCGCATGACGAAGTACACGTTCAACGATGCTGAGGGCGTGAAGTTTTTCGAATATCAAAAGAAGATGATCGATGATGGTTCGGCCATTTACTACGGTCCGGGCGCGGGTGCAGCCAACGCAGCGGGCGCGGCCTATGCGAAGGGCGAAGCGGCGATGGTTTACTCCAGCATCGCCAGCCTACGTACCTATATCTCCTCGGCAGCGGGCGCGGGCAACGTGATCGAAGTCGGCGTCGTGTTCCTGCCGCGTCTGCCCGATGCAAAAGGCAAGACAATTGTCGGCGGCGCGTCGCTGTGGATCACCAACACTGGCTCGAAGGATCAGCAGGACGGTGCGTGGGACTTCGTGAAGTGGGCGATGCAGCCCTCGATTCAGGCGTTCTGGTCATCGAACACGGGCTACTACCCGGTGGTTCGCGCGGCCTATAACGAACAGGTCATGAAGGACGCGCTGGTCAAGTATCCGCAGTTCCAGGTCGCCATCGATCAACTGCGTCTGACGGATGTGACCGACGCCAACTCGGCACACGCTTCGGGCGTGTTCGTCACGATGCGCCAGGACGTGATCAAGGCGATTGACGATTTCTTCACGGGTAAGGTGAAGACGGCTCAGGAAGCGTTGGATAAGGCGGCTGCCTCGGCCAACGAAAAGCTGGACGAGTATAACTCGACAGTTAAATAAGAAAACGGTTCCAATGTCGCCCGGTGTGCAACCATCGGGCGCGAATTAACATGCAAATTCAGGCGTAAAGTCCGTCAGACCGCGCCCAAGTTGACGCTGAAAAAGGAATCGCAATCAGGATGACCCCAACAACCCATTGGCCTGTTCGCTACACCGTTTGCACCTACAATATCTGGACGACGACTCGCTGGCCGGAGCGTCGAACGGCGCTCCAAAAATTCGTACAGCATCAGATGCCCGATATTCTGTGCCTGCAAGAACTGCAAGCGGATAGCAAACTGGCACTCGATGAAGTGCTGCTGCCAACGCATCAGCGCGTCGAGGATGCTTTCGAGGGCTGGACACAAGAAGGCAACCTGTACTGGCACAAAGATTTATTTGAGTTGGTCGAGTACGGCGCAGAAAACATTGAAATTTTGGAGCCGCTGCGCCGGATGTTCTGGGCACGCCTGCGCCTGAACGATGGCACAAATCGCACGCTGTTCGTATCTACGGCGCACTTCACCTATAACGGTCACCCCGAAGCAGTTGCTTCCGAAAAATATATTCAGATTGGTCAGGCACGCGCAACGGTTGAAGCACTTAAACGACTGAGCTGCGCCGATGAACCGCAGTTGTTCATGGGCGATCTAAACGACTCGGACCTGGCCGTTCGTTTGTTGAAAAAATCAGGCGGTTTGGTGGACTGCTTCGAGGCGTTGGGGCAGCGTCCGCATGAAACCTATCCAGCTTACCCAACCGCAAGCAGCCCCTCAGAAACGCTGGATTGGATGCTGCATCGTGGCGCGATTTACCCTATGACGGCAACAATCATCGACTATTTTCACGACGAACTATCGCCTTCGGATCACAAGCCGATTATCGTTACGTATCAGATGTGAAGTGTGGACTTACACCTGCAAAGCAGGTGATGCAGGTGTATTAGGCCAACTAGCAAACGTAATATCTACCAATTTATCGCCCTGAACCTACCTATCATTTCGGGGTTGGAACAAAAATGTTTTAGGGATGCAGCGTGCCTCATGTTAAACTACTGAGGTTGCTTCGCATTCTCAGGAGAGCTGCTACCATGAACTCGTTGCTCCCCGATAACTCACTCAAACCCGTGACGTTGGCCGGATATTTTAATCGCGCAGTGCGCCGCATTAGACGTGAAGATTATGCAGGCGCATTGGCCGACCTGAACGAAGTGATCCGCCGTCGCCCGCAATATGCAACGGGCTATCATGTTCGCGGGATCGTTCGTGTTCAGTTTGACGATTACGAAGGCGCGCTAGCCGATTGCAACGAAGCGATTCGGCTCGATCCGCGCTACGCCGATGCCTATGCCGGGCGAAGCCTGCTGCACAACCGTTACGATCACTACATCGAAGCGATACAGGATGCGAACGCGGCGCTGGAACTCAATCCATATCTGGTCAGCGCATTGTCCAGCCGCAGTATCGCCCGATCCAAAAGCAAGGATTTGCCGGGTGCAATTGCCGACCAGACCGCGATTCTAAAGCTGAATCGGCGTGATCCGCAGTCGTATAACAATCGCGGCTACTTTCGGTACGAAGCGGGCGACTATGAAAACGCGCTGAAAGATTGCAACACCGCGATACGAATGCGAAAAGGTGTCGATGCGTTTCATCACAGCCGAGGCGTGACCCGCGCGGCATTGGGTGATCTACAAGGCGCAATGACCGATCTGAACGAGGCGATCCGACTGAATCCGAACAAGGCGGTTCACTATGAAGAACGTGCCAAAGTGTTCAAACAGTTGGGCGACTCAGATAGTGCGGTGATCGACTCAATGACGGCCAGTCACCTCAAAGAGGGCGTGCCCGAAGCGCAGCGACTTGGTTTGCGTTCGCCTGCAAAAGCGCCGCCGTCGCGGTTACGGTTAGTCGGGCGCGGCGTGATGCTTACGGTTGTCGCGGTGATTTTACTGCTGACGCTAGCGGCTTATGCGCTG
>JBBSEU010000404.1:0-3501 GCA_038239365.1 Aggregatilineales bacterium | reverse complement strand
ATCTCCGCGCCCGCTTTGTCGGGTGCGCCGCCACCTAACCCGGTATTCTTGTAGGCGCAGGCGATACCCCAACCGTAGGCTTTTGTGCCTTCACGCCATGACCAGCGGAACGCACCGTCCTCATTCATCGTTTCGGAAACTTTGTCGAGCGAGTCGAGCAATCCGACGCTCTCGCGCAGCAGTTGACCAGTGGCCGTCGTTGCGCCGACTCGTTGTGCATTGATGCGGCGGAACTCAAGCGGATCGATGTTCAAGGCTTCGGCCAACAAGTCCATATTTTGCTCAACTGCAAAGGCCGATTGCGTGACGCCAAAGCCACGAAACGCGCCGCTGACCGGATTATTGGTGTACATCGCGTAGCAGTCAATTTTGGCATTCGGGACGATGTACGGGCCTGTGGCATGGGTCGTGGCGCGCGTCAGGACTTTATCGGAAAGGCTGGCATACGCGCCGCCGTCGCCATAGAGTTCGGCTTGCACCGCGGTGAGCCTACCATCGCGCGTTGCGCCAGTTTTCATACGAATCACAGTAGCATGGCGCTTCGGATGAAAAACCAACGACTCCTGACGTGAGTACAACATCCTGACCGGAACACCCGTCACCTGTGCCAGCAGCGCGACGTGGATTTGTCCGGCAATGTCTTCTTTGCCGCCGAACCCGCCGCCGATCAATGTGCCGCGTACCCGGATCGATTCCTCTGGCATGTCGAGTGCCCCGGCGATCTGGCTTCGATCCTGATAGGGAATCTGCGAACCGACGTAAATGGTCAGCTTATCGTGCCCCATATAATTCGCCGGGATGCCAATCGCACACTCTGGCTCAAGAAAGGCGTGTTCGGTGGTGGGCGTGTGGTATTCGCGCTCGATAATCACATCGGCGTCCGCGAAACCCTGTTCGATATCGCCATGACGCACTTTGATGTGTTTGAGCAGGTTGCCACCCTCACGCCCTTCGTGCAAAATGGGCGCTTCCGGCGAACGCGCATATTCAGGATCATCCACAACGGGCAGTGGTTCGTACTGCACGTCAATCAGCTTTAAGGCTTCGGCGGCAATGTCTTCACTATCGGCGGCTACAATCGCCACCGGATCGCCCATGTAGCGAACCTTATCGTCGCACAGTACAGGCCAATCGAGGTGGACTAACCCATGCCGATTGTGACCGGGCACGTCTTTATGAGTCAGTACCGCGCGCACGCCGGGCAAGGCTCTGGCCGCCTCGGTGTTGATGCTCAAAATGCGCGCGTGGGGGTACGCGGCACGCAGCGTCCGGGCGAAGATCATGCCGGGGAAGGTGTAATCATCGGTGTACAACGCACGCCCTGTGACCTTGCCAACCGCTTCCTGACTGGGCAGCGAATGACCTGCCACCTTGAGATCAGCGTTATCCGTTTCGGGGATGGCGGGCAAAATGGGATCATGGCCGCGCTGCACGGCGGCTGCCGATTGAATGGCGCGAATCACACTGGTATAGCCCGTGCAGCGGCAGTAAGTATCTTTGAGAGCGTGCTTGATGTCGTCCTCAGAGGGATCATCGTCCTGGTTCAATAAGGCGCGCGCCGTCATGATAAGGCCGGGCGTGCAAAAACCGCACTGCACCGCGCCATGATCGATGAACTGCTGCTGCAACGGATCGAGTGCGCCGCTCTGCCCCAGCCCTTCAATCGTCGTGATCTGCGATCCCTCGGCGCGCAACGCTGGATAGATGCACGAATTGACTGGGACGCCATCCACCAGCACGGTGCAGATTCCGCACTCGGCCTCGTTACAACCGATTTTAGTGCCTGTCAGACCGAGTTCGTAGCGCAGGAATTCGGCCAGTGTGCGCGACTCCGCAATATCGCGTGCAATCGGTTTGCCGTTAATGGTCAAGGTTAAAGTGGTCATGTTCACGCTCCTACACCTTCGGGGATCGATTCGCCAGTTTGGGCGCGTATCAAGGCCAGTTCGAATGACTGCCGTACCAACAGTTCGATCATCTCTGTACGATATTCCGCCGTCGCCCGATATTTGCTGGTTCGCGGAAAAAATTCGTGGCGAGCAATTTGGGCAGCGGCGGTGATCGTTGCTTCGTTGGCGGGCTGGCCGATCAATGCCGCTTCGATAACCGAGGCGCGTATCGGCGTTGGATTCACGGGTCCCAGACAGATCGACGCATCGGCAAAATTTTGATAGTCGGCATCGAGTTTGACCCAGACGGCACAACCCAAAATTGGCAGTGCCACGCCTTGCGGACGCATGATCCGTTTGAAGGCACTTCCTTCTCCCGGCGCAACCAAGTCAAACGTGAACTGAGTGAGCATTTGACGCGACGGATCAACAATTGACTTGCCCGGCGCTAAAAACAAATCGGGCAGATCGTACCAGGCGCGGCTACTCACCGAAGCAACTTCGGCTCTAGCATGGAGCGCAACCAATGATAACGTGCCATCAGCGGCGGGCAGTGCGTGTGCGACGTTGCCGCCAATCGTTGCTACATTGCGAACCTGCGGGCCACCGACCACGCCGCAGCTTTCAACCAGACACGTCGCGCCATGCCGCAAATCGACGTGTGCCGTAATCGCACTGTGTGTGACGCCCGCGCCAACTGTGACTGTGCGATCATTTACAAAAATAGCGGTCATTTCCGGAATTTTGGAAATATCGATCATCGCTTCAATGGGTGGATGATTGCCCTGCTGAATATCGAGCAATAAATCGGTGCCGCCTGCCAACACCTGTGCCCGCCCGTCATACTGATTGAGTAGATGGAGTGCCTCATCAATGGAATGAGCCGTGTGATAACGCGACCAAAGTTTCATCGTTTTTACCTTGCGAATCGAGGAATGGTCACGGCACGAAGCACTTTTCGCCCGGCGTGGCTCCGAGCGCCGACGTAGAAACACCTACGCCGACAACATACCGCAAAGTTGATCACTGATGTTAGCATCACTGGACAGAGTTTGCAATGTGCCGCGCCGTGATGCGTTTATCCGTGACTCCGAAGGCAACCATTTGTTATTGGTTGAGCAGCCCAAACCAACAACGCCCTAAAAATCAGATTAGGGCGTAGCAAGCGTCACCTCAGTGAGCGTCACTGTCGCTGAGGTGACAGAGAAGTTAATGTCGCCACTCGAATATTGAGTCCCGGTCGTGTCTTTAATTTTATCCGCGTCGATTCGTTGATCGTTCAGGTACACCTTGAACTGGCTGCCCTGACCGATCAGCCGTAAGGTAACAGGTTGACCCTGCCCAGCGGTATTCAGAACGGTGCATTGCTTATAGAAGGCATCCTGCTGCGTTCCGATGAAACTGGCATTGCCTATCGAGATGAGTTTGAGCGCCAGGAATTGACAATTCTGCAACAGAATCGTCATAAAATAAGCCTTCTCGCCACTCCGCCGAAAGTTGATGGTCAGGTTGCTATCGGCGGTCAATTTGGTCTTATCATAGGTAAACGCCACCGCCAGATAAAAGTCCGAAACGCTTGCATAGGGCAGATCAACATTTGCCCCATTTGAGT
>JBBSEU010000403.1:0-3506 GCA_038239365.1 Aggregatilineales bacterium | reverse complement strand
CACCTCAACTTTGATCTTATCACCCTGGACAACCTGATCGCGCTCCGCTTTGGCGTTGACCTGGAACTCTGGCGTGCGGTATTCGGCCACGCTGAACACGCGCGAGAACTGACGGCGATCATCCGGGTTTTTGGCGTTCGGAACATCCAGCGAGGCGACGATCCGGTAATAGCCGAGCGGCGCGTTTGCTCCCAGCGTGAACTGTCCGCTGAACGTGCCGAAGTCCGTTACCGCCGCTTCGGTTTTGAAGATCGATTGGTTCTTATCATCAAAGACTTCAACCGGGATCGTCTTGCGACTCAGCAGCGCATAGTTCAAATCCTGCTTGCTGCGGACGACACCTCGGAAGTAGACAGGCTGATTCGGTTTGTACAGCGAACGATCACTGTACAGATAAACCGTCGAGTCAACCGGGTAATAATCGGCGTTCAGATTGAAGTTGTACGGCTCAATGCCCTGTGATAAATTGTTCGAGCCGATCCCGAAGTTTGTCCCATCATCAAGGATAGCCGTCAGATCAGTTTCGTACAGGTTGCTGATACCCGAATATGTGATTGACGCCAATCCCGTCGCGTCGGTTTTGACTGTACCCGCGTCCTTCCGATCTTTACCGAGCAGGAAGCGCACGTTCACCCCGGCCACCGGTTGACCGCTTTTCAGGTCAGTGACCCAGGCACTAGCGCCCGTCGGTGCCATCTTGAGTGTGATGTTCGCCGTTGCCACCACCATCAAATGACGAAGTGGATCGTAGCCGGGCAGTTGCGGCGAACCCACTGTCAGAAAGTAAACACCGGGCTTGAGCGGTTCTTTACCGGTTCCGGCGGGTGCAGTGGGGCGAGTTGGCGGCGTCGCAATGGCCGCACTTTGATTATTTTCTGTGCCGATGAAGTAGCCCTTGTTATCCCCTTCGGCTACCCATCCTTTCTGATCTTTGTAGCTGATTTGCCACCACACATAACCATCCGCACAGACCGGCGATCCGTAAATAATAATGGTCTCACCCGGCTTGATACGGAAAACTACGTTGGATTTGACACGCGCCTCGGAATGGACATTGAGCGGTGTCGGATCATTTTTGAGGACAAGCGCGGCCATTCCGCCCCCGCGTAAACGGGAAGGCGGTGCGCCGGGGCAGGTAAATCCGCTGCTGGTTTGAGTCACGCTGGGGCCGCTGGCACTGATATTCAGCAGATCGTAGCGGACACTCTGCTCCGGGTTTTCAACAGGCAGTTTCCAGGCGCGCAAGAAGTTCTGATCGTTTGGCCGGAAGTCATACACCGCGTTGTACGAATTAACGCCAAAAAACGGAATCGCCTGCTCTGTAGGCACTTTCCAGAGTTCAAGGTCAATTTCTTTGACGTTGCGATGTGTGCTGTACACGCGCGTCGTCGGGGCATAGGCGCTGTACAGGCCGACATTGCCCGCCGTTTGCAGCGATACTACCGGATCAAACTGAAAGCTGATCTTGAACTTGAACTGAATTTTGCCATCCGCCGTGACGGTGTAACCATGATCTTTATTGACGGCTAGTGGCGTCCCCCAAATATCGGTTAGCCCTTTGGGGTCAAGTGTGACCGTGTAGGTGATGTTATTATCCGTCGCTAATGAAATCCCCACGTTGGTTTTATCGTATTCGCTGATCTCGAAATCAACTTTTCCCGGTTTCGGATCAATCGTGATGTGCTGATCAATATCATTCAGCTTCATCGGCGTGCTGAACTGAAAGCCGATGCTGGTAGAGGCGGTTTCCTCACCGTTGCCGGGGAAGGTCTGGACAAGTTGCGGCGTTTGAACTACTGTGAAACTCGATTTGGCGGGTGCTGAAAGAGTCGCGCCGCTGGCCGAACGAGCAGCAACGTCGATATTTACATCGTACAGACCGCTGTAATTGAGCAGTGTTTTGGGCTTGAAGGTGAACGACTTATTGTCTGTACTCCAGGTGAATACACCCTCAACCTTTGCGCCGCCCGGCGCGGTCAGGCTAAAGGCGCTTTGCGTCGCGGCCTGATCCATCGGCTGGCTAAAGGTGGCGCTGATCACCGGATCGCGGCCAATATTGGCTGAATTTGTCTCCGGCTGAATCTCGATCACGCGCGGGGACAGCGTAGTAAAAGTTGTCGACACATCGGCGACCAGTGCCGCGCCCGTCGTATCGGTTAGCCCGGCCTTAATCGTGACCGTGTACTTCGTGCCGCCGCGCAGTGGTTCAGTTGGCTTGAATTGATAGATCGAAGTATTGAGCCATTCACCCTTGCCCTTCACATCGGGCGTGATCACAAGTGGATTCGGCAGCTTATCCATCGCTTCGACAGGTGTCACAGGCACAACGGGACGATTAAAAATCACGGTAATGATTGCGTTGGCATCTACTTCATTAGCACCCTCTGCCGGGATGATCTGTGTAACTGAAAGCGTGCCCACCGTCCGAATGCGGAGCGTGTCGGCGTCTTTGAGCGCGATACCGCCCTGGCTTTTTGCGCCCGGCTTGAAGGTTGCCAGATATTCGGTTGCACGCTTGAGCGCGGCAGTCGGCGTGAAAACCACAACCGTATCGCTCGTCCACTTGAACGATCCGGGGACAGTGGTTTTACCGTCAGTCGTTTTGATCGCTAAAGCTGCTTCTACCGAGGCGCGATCCATTGCCGTATTAAAGGTGAACGTGATCGGGCTGTTCGGTGCAAGTTCTTCACCTGCCGCCGGGTTCGTCTCGATCACTTGCGGGATCACATCGTTGGGGGCGCTGCGTGCCGTCAGGAAAGGTGCGGCGGCCAGTGCCAGGATGATTGCCAAGAGTGCGGTTTTTAGCCAGGATGATCGACGCATAAAGAGGATTTTCCTGTTGATGATGTTTAGTTGAGCTACAGTATAGACGGAAATGAGTGTAATCGGAAACGGCGGTCAGATGGGCGTAGTCGGAGCATTCGTTGCGTCAGATAACCTTTGGGTTAATTTTGTGTTTGACGTTGATCTGTTTTTCGTTTGCTATTCTACCTATTACACCTGCTCCACCTGCTATGCAGGTGAAACAGTGTTACTAACACCCTATTTTGATGCGTTTATCCTCTGCTGCTCAAAATTTTGGTCTTGCGTGTTAGCCAGAGTCGTGTTATCCTAATCGCGTGGTTATGGTGACCATGGTGCAGTTGGCAGCACGTCTCACTGTGGATGAGAAGGTCCTGGGTTCGAGCCCCAGTGGTCACCCAACAAGAACCGTCCTGAACAGGGGCGGTTTTTTGTTTTCAGGGAGCGGCTGTTTGGTGAGTGACGCCACGCCTTGCCGTCTATGGCGGTTTCAAGCTATGAACGCACCTCTACAAGTTATCGTAGGCATAGAAAATGTAATCCTGAGGCCCTGTTTTGACTCCCAGATCGTTTAGCAATCTAAGAAGTTGTGCGCGATGATCGGTGCCATGATTACCCACATGCAGAAGCACTTGCCACAGAATAAGGTCTTTGTCTTCTCCCTCCGCGAATGGCTTTCCGAATAACATTTCGTCTCGCAAATT
>JBBSEU010000402.1:0-3525 GCA_038239365.1 Aggregatilineales bacterium | reverse complement strand
TTTAGTTATAGCGTGCAGTTAACCAAGTCAGAACTTGACGCCTGTAAATTAGGCGAGAGCAGCGTTTACCGGGCAAATCGCCCGTTGCCGAGATAAGAATCGTTTTATCGAGTGAACATCGTCTGTTTTATCGTACTGTCTTTCCGGCATAGCTTAGTTCTGACCGTTCCCGCGCGCATATGGAACGGCGATGAGCGCAACGGTCACGGCTCTTGAAGTCCAGAAAAAGAACAAAGAACGGGTCAACATCTATCTCGATGGCGAGTTTGCCTTCGGGTTGACGCTGATCGAGGCTGCACGGCTGCACAAAGGCCAGACACTCACGGATGATGACATTGCGGCGCTGAAAGCTGCTGATGAAGTTGTCCAGGCCTACGAACGCGCCGTGCAGTTTCTTGCCTATCGCCCGCGCAGCATTGCGGAGATTCGGCGCAACCTGGCCGAAAAAGACATCGACGACGCCGTGATCGATGCCGTGATCGCCCGGCTCGAAAACCAGGGCTACGTCGATGATCTGGCTTTTGCACGCTTCTGGCTGAACAATCGCCAGGAGTTCCGGCCACAGGGCGCGCGTGCGCTGCGCTTTGAACTGCGCGAAAAAGGTGTCGCCAACAGCGTGATCGATGAGGCACTGGCCGAATTCGATACGTCCGATGCTGCCTATCGCGCGGCAAAGGACAAAGCGCGCCGTTTTCGTGGGCTGGATAAGCGCACGTTCCGTAACAAACTGGGCATGTTCCTAACCCGACGTGGTTTCGACTACGACGCCGCTCGTGCCGCCACAGATCGCCTGATTGAAGAACTCGAGGCGGACGACACGGGCTTTTTTACTGAGCAAACACATGACACAGACTAGGAGCAATTCGGTACATGGAACCGCTAGGAATCATCATTGGCCTGTTGATCGGCCTGGGGGTGGGCGCAGCGATTGCGCTCTACCTGGGACGGCAGCAGGGCGAAGTGAGGGGGCGCGCGAAACTGCTGGCCGAGCAGGACGCGCAGGGGGCAAACCGTAAGAAGTTAGCCGAAGATGAAGCAGCGCGCATCGTCCGTGATGGGGAAGCACAGGCGGAGCGGGTTCGCATCAAGTCGCGTGATGACGCTTTGAAAGTGACGGAAGAAGCAGAAGAAGCCGCCAAAAAACGACGTGTAGAGTTCGATAAAGAAGTGGAGCGATTGGATCGCCGCCGTGAAGATTTGGATAAGCGGTACGAGCGCATGGAGGTACGCGAACGCGACCTGAACAAGCGTCAGAGTCGGATGGATAAGCAGAGCAAAGACATTGAAACCATGTTCGACAATCGCAAGGCCGAACTGGAACGAATCGCGCAAATGTCGAAGGAGGAGGCACGCGGCGAACTGCTGGCCGCCGTTGAAGTCGAAGCCCGTTCCGATATGGCGCGCAAGATGCGTGAAGTCGATGAGGAAGTGAAAGTCGAAGCAGACCGCCGGGCACGCGATGTGATTGCACTGGCAATTCAGCGAATCGCGTCCGATCAGGTCAGTGAGATTGCGGTGAGCGTCGTTTCGCTGCCCACCGATGAGATGAAAGGCCGAATCATAGGGCGCAATGGGCGCAACATTCGGGCTTTCGAGCAGGCTACAGGCGTCGATGTGGTAGTGGATGACACGCCCGAAGCGGTCACGATCAGCAGCTTCGATCCGATCCGGCGTGAGATCGCCAAACGCGCACTTGCCAAGCTGGTACTCGATGGCCGTATTCATCCGGCACGCATCGAGAAGCTGGTTGATGATGCGCGCAAAGAAGTCGATAAAGTGATCAAAGAGGAAGGCGAATCCGCTGCCTTTGAAGCCGGTGTACCCGGCCTTCACCCGGAAATCCTCAGGTTGCTCGGACGACTCAAGTTCCGAACCAGCTACGGTCAGAATCAGCACGCGCACAGCATTGAGACGGCGCATCTGGCGGGCATGATCGCCGCCGAACTGGGTGCAGATGTAGCGATCTCCAAAGCGGGTGGTTTGCTGCATGACCTGGGCAAGGCCATCGATCATGAAGTCGAAGGCACACACGCGCTGATCGGTGCAGAGTTCGCCAAGCGATACGGCGTCAATGATTGGATCGTCAATGCCATCGCCAGCCATCACCACGAAGTCGAACAACTAACCGTTGAAGCGATCATCGTTGAATCGGCGGATGCAATCAGCGGGGCGCGTCCAGGCGCACGCCGCGAAAGCCTGGATACGTACATCAAGCGCGTGCGAATGTTAGAAGATATTGCCAATGCTTTTGAAGGCGTAGAGGCCAGCTACGCTCTGCAAGCGGGGCGCGAAGTGCGAATCATCGTTCGCCCCGAAAACATTGATGATCTGTCAGCGATGCGGCTGGCGCGCGACGTTGCCAAAAAGATCGAGGAAACCATGCAGTATCCCGGTCAGATCAAGGTGCAGGTCATCCGCGAAACACGCGCTGTAGACTACGCTAAATAAAGGGTAGCCTGGGACTTGAGTCCCAGGCAAAATCCCTCCGAACTGATGTTTTTTGATCGGCTCTACCACCTGTTACTATACAATGCTATAATGACTCCCACTTTTAAAAGAACTAGTGCGGAGTAGCGCGTATGTCGGGTCACAGCCATTGGGCAACAATTAAACGGAAGAAAGGCGCAGCAGACGCCGCGCGCGGAAAAGTATTCACGCGCCTGGGCCGCGAAATCACTGTCGCGGCGCGTGAAGGCGGTGGCAACACAGACGGTAACATGCGGCTGCGGCTGGCTGTGGACAAAGCCAAAGCATCCAATATGCCGAAAGAAAACATCGAGCGCGCCATTGTACGCGGGGCGGGCGGTGGCGACGACGGTATCATCATGGAAGAACTGACCTACGAAGGCTATGGTCCGCATGGTGTTGCTATCCTGGTGGACGTTCTGACCGATAATAAAAACCGGAGTCTGGCGGCCATTCGACAGGTATTCAACCGTTCGGGCGGCACGCTGGGTGAAGCGGGTTCGGTGGGTTGGCAGTTTGATCGCAAGGGTTACATCGAAGTCGTAGCTGAAGGCGTCGATCCCGACGAATTGTTCATGGCCGCCGCCGATGCGGGCGCGGATGATGTGATCCCCGGCGACGAGTCAATTGAAGTCTACACGCCGCGTGAAGCCCTGGCCGCCGTCGAAACCAAACTGGTGGAGAGCGGTTACAAAGTCTCTGACTCGAACCTGACCTGGGTTGCCAAAAACGAGATCGATCTGGACAAAGATCAGAGTGTGCAGGTCATGGGCGTACTCGAAAAGCTGGAAGAACTGGACGACGTTCAGGCTGTTGCCTCATCACTGCATATCACCGACGATGTGGTTGAGGCTTACGCGGCGGCCTAATCCGTGCGCCGACTCGGTCATATTTTGATAGTTTCAGTTGGGCGATCAGACGGTAGTCATGTGAGATTATCCCGTATTGGGTACGGGACAAAGGGGGGTAAGAAGCAGGTCACGGATTGACCAAATACGGTTGGTGAGAAAAAGAGCCATGGCCGGGGTGCGTTGTTCAAACTTTTTTTGTCGGTTGGCA
>JBBSEU010000401.1:0-3565 GCA_038239365.1 Aggregatilineales bacterium | reverse complement strand
TTCCAGGACATTTTCGGGCGCTACCAACGCGGGCAAAATCGACTCGTAGGAGACGTTGAAAAACAGCGTCAGAATGCCAGTCGCCAGCGTGACCGCGTACAGAAGTTCAACGCTCAGGTAGCCGTTCAGCGCGGCAAACGGGATTGAGAGCAAGAGTAAACAGCGTCCCACATCAGCCGCGATCAGGATCGGGCGGCGGCGCAGGCGGTCTACCCATACACCTGCAGACAGCCCGAATAAGAGGTAGGGTAAGGCGCTAAAAATAGCCAACAAACTCAACTGCGAAGGACCTGCGGTCAGAACAAGTACAGCGGTCAGGGGAAGTGCCTCGCGTGTGATGCGCGATCCGAACTGCGAGACGGTCTGGCCGAGCCACAGCTTCATGAAATCTGGATGTCGCCAGAGGCCAGAAAAGCGAATATTCATCGTCAGAGACTTTCTATGCAAAACCAACACGACGCAAGAAGCGGTTAGGAACGCTGTGCTTGCATAGGGTAGTCGATCAGCAGGTTGACCCATCCTAGGCGTGCAAAACACGCCGCAAACTGGCTTGCGCCGCTTGCCCTATACAAGACCGTAACCCTAAATTACTGCTCCTAGCGGATGTGGCTCACGCTCGACCTCCTTCTCAGGCAGAATGCCGCCTGATGCCTAAAATAGACACGTCAGTATAGCACCCTTTTAAGGCTTAAAGTGGGGCATAGAATGGGGTCTGGCACTCATGCACCGTTCCCCGCGTCCTGAGAGCGTTGCTGAAAACAGCGAGAATAGCGGAACGGAATTTGCATTATGGCGTTTGCTGATTGTCATCGCCGCCGTTCTCCGTTACAATGCCGCTTGATGATCATTATCCAACTCGCACTAAGGAGTCGTTTGTGAGCGCAACTGGAGCCTTTACGTTCGTCTTGCATAGCCATCTGCCATACGCGCGCATGGCGGGCCGGTGGCCCCACGGTGAGGAATGGATCCACGAAGCAGCGACTGAGACCTATTTGCCGCTGCTGCAAGCCCTGTACGATCTGAAAGACGAAGGAGTCAAGTACAAGATCACGATTGGCATTACCCCGATCTTGGCCGAACAGCTTGCCGACGCCGACGTACTGCATAACTTGAATGAGTACATCGACGACAAAATCGAGCGTGCTCACAAGGATATTGAGCGTTTCAGCGCCATACCCGCCATCCCGGAGAATCGGCGTGTCACAGCGGATGATGATCCAGAAGAAGAGGAAGACTTCGCCGACGATGACGACCTTGACGATGACGACCTCGATGACGATGACCTCGATGATGACGACCTCGACGATGATGATGACCTCGACGATGATGATGACTTCGATGATGATGATGACTTCGATGCCTCCATTGAAGATCAAGAAAAAAGAAAATTCGCTGAGCCGGAGCCGGAAACGGCTCCCCCTTGGTGGCTGGGCGATCCGCATGTGATCTATCTGGCAGAGTGGTATTTAGGCTATTTCGAGGGCACCAAGCGTGCCCTCCATGATCGCTTTCAGGGTGATATTATTGGCGCGTTCAAGCGCTTGCAGGATGAAGGGTATATCGAGATCACCACCTGCGCAGCCACGCATGGCTACCTGCCGCTGATTGGCACAGACTCGGCTATTTATGCGCAGTTGAAAACAGGTGTGGAGAGTTACAAAAATCACTTTGGGCGTGCGCCGCGCGGCATTTGGCTGCCCGAATGCGCCTACCGCCCGGCTTATATTGATGATGATGGCAAGCTTCGCCCCGGCATTGAAAAATTTTTAGCAGAGCAAGGTTTAAAAGTATTTTTTAGTGAGACACATTTAATTACGGGCGGGCAGCCAGTCGGCGTGGCAGCAGCGGATATTATCGGGCCGTATGGAGCGATCAAGCGCCGTTATACCGTGCAAATGGCTGCCAAGAAGTCGGAACAAGACGGCGGCTCGACCTACCAGGCTTACTATGTCAACGATACGACAGCAGGGATGAATGCACAGGGGCACAGTGGGGTTGCCGTGATCGGGCGCAACAACCGCCTGGGAATGCAAGTTTGGAGCGCCGAATGGGGCTATCCCGGCGACTTCGATTATCGCGAATTCCATCGCAAAGACGACGTGAGCGGCTTTCAATATTGGCGGGTGAGTGGCTCTAAAGTCGATTTAGGTCAGAAGGATTTATGGCATCCCGATTGGGCGGCCAACAAAGTGCAAGCGCAAGCCGACGATTTTGCGCGATTGGTCGATGCCGAACTCAAAAGCTATCAGGCTGAATCGGGTAAGTTCGGCCTGATCTCATGCAATTACGACACGGAGTTATTTGGTCATTGGTGGTTTGAGGGCGTTGATTGGATCAAGGCCGTTTTGCGCCGCCTGGCTGCTAATCCGGCAGTGCACTTGACAACCGCCAGTGAGTTCGTTGAAGAGCACAAACCAGACGGGATCATGAATATCCCGGAGGGGTCATGGGGTGCTGGCGGCACACACTTCACCTGGGACAATGAGGATACACACTGGATGTGGGAACCGATCCGCGATGCCGAAAAGCGAATGGAGTCGCTCGTCGCCAAGTATCCGAACGCCGATGAACGGATGCGCGGCGTGCTCAACCAGGCAGCGCGTGAACTCCTACTACTGGAGTCGAGCGATTGGCCGTTCCTGGTTACGACGGGACAGGCGCGCGATTACTCGATTCAGCGCTTTAGCCAGCATGTGGAGCGGTTTACCAATTTAGCGGACAGCATTGAACACGGCCAACCGGATGGAAACCTCTCAGCGCGATTGTGGGAATTGGATCGTGTTTTCCCCGATATTCAATACACCGATTGGGCAGCCCGCTAGGAAGTGTGCGTGAATACAGACAGCATGAATATCCTATTTGCCTCGGCAGAGATGGTGCCGTTTGCCAAAGCGGGCGGCCTGGGCGATGTGATTGGCAGCTTGCCGAAAGCTTTGCGGGCACATGGCGTCGATGCGCGCGTCCTCATACCGATGTACGGCTTCATTGATCGTGCCGCTTATAAAATTGCGCCGCTCTTTAATTTTCAGTTCACGCGGCGTAACGGTACTGCTGATATTTTCATCAGCTACACGGAATATGACGGTGTCCCGGTCTATTTCCTGACCAGTTGGCCGTTTTTCGGTGAAGGCGGCCATCTATACACCACCTGGGAATGGGATGTGCCGCGTTTCATCTTTTTTAGCCAGGCGATCATGGCGACGGTCTGGCAGTTGATGCAAGGCGCTGGCCGCCGTCCTGCCTGGTCGCCGGATGTTGTGCACGCCAACGATTGGCATACCGCGCTGGCGCCTTTCCTACTCGATTACAGCCGCTTCGACCCGGATTGGGGCGCGATGGGCAGCATCTTGACGATTCACAATATGGCATATCAAGGACCGTATGCAGGCGGTTGGTTGTTCGATGCCGGTATTCCGTCGCGCACGCAGCCCGACCTGGTCTATCAGGATAAAACGGATAACCTGATGGCGATTGGGCTGGCCTATAGCGACATTATCAGCACCGTCAGTCAGCGCTACGCTCAGGAGATGCAGTACCCACGCTTTGGCGAAGGGTTGGAGGGGAT
>JBBSEU010000400.1:0-3586 GCA_038239365.1 Aggregatilineales bacterium | reverse complement strand
ATTGGCAATTTTCTGTTGAAAAAGCACGTACTAAATTGTCCCGCCTTTATCCGTCACTTCCAGCGCGTTAGGCTAGTAGGGTCATTTAGGCTGCAAGACCAGTTTTGAGACCTTGCCTTTCTGGATCGTGGCCGCGTCCCACAACATTGTGTCGTATTGAATGTTGCGCCAGCGATCAATCATATCGCGGTAGTGTGGGCTGGTGGGATGGCCGCTTTCACCCGTCGTGGTGATCCATTGACTCTTGTTGAAGTCGCTGAAGTCAACAATCATCCGCATCGAAGGTAGTGATGTTACGCCGAATGGGTTGGTGATTGACCAACTGGTGGCGTTGACGGATAGTGAACTGCCATTCACGGCAACGGGGCCGCCGTTCACAAAATCCTCAATGACGCTGATACCACTTGCTCCAAGTGGATTGCTGACAAAGGTTGCGGTGTGCAGTTTGCCCCACTGCCATACTTTATAGTCCGCGCCATATTTCGCCGTCATATCCTTGTAGGCGGCCACCAATGCACTGCGAAGAATATCATCGCGCGTTTCTTTCTTGTCGGTGGTCTTCACATCATCCCAGACCACGCTATCTGGTTTATCGAGCAACAGGCGCACACCCCACGCAATGTTTGAGCCGCCGGGCGTGAAACCGATCTGATCCGCCCACAACGTGCCGAATAGCTGCCCCGTGAAAGACGAGAACAAGGCGGCTTGCCCGCTGTTCATGCCGCTTTGCATATCCCACGCTTTGAGCCAATCGATCACGTCTTTGGGAATGTCGCTGCCATAGTCGATCTTAAGCACAGCAGGCAGCAATTCATCCGCCGATCCGCTGAAATTATCACCCTGAATGGCCTTGATGGTGTCTACGGTGTGCTTATCAGTGGCTTTGATCATGTTTTCGATGCGGTTGGCGCGATAGCCGTAATCCCATTCGTAGCTGATCGTGTAGTTCGAGTCCGCGCCGAATTTATCACCCAGCACCGCCGCAAGCTGGGTGTAATATTCGGGCGGCACAACGGCTTCATTGGCCGAAGCGATATAGCCGCGCGCCGGGTTGAACGAACGCGGCAGATAATCGAACGGGATGTAACCCTTCCAGTCGTATTTCGTGGTTGAGCCGTCTATCGGGACAAGGCCGCTGTGATCCTTCGCGCGGATCGGGATCAGGCCGGGGGTTTGATAGCCGATATTGCCATCCATATCGGCATAGACGAAGTTCTGTGACGGCGATCCGTAAGTCGCCAATGCTGCCCGGAATGATTTCCAATCAGTGGCGCGATCAATGCCCAGGAATGAACCCAGGACATCATATTTATCCGCCGTCGCTGACCAGTGGAAAGCCAGCGGCTTATCGTACTGATCGGTATAACTCGGCGCATCGGTGATGATCGGGCCAAAATGCGTCATCCGAACGCGCAGATCGACGGGCGGCGTTTTGTCGCCAAACTTGATCGTTTCGGTGATGATCTGCATCGACTCGGTTTTGCCGTCAAGTTCATACTTGGTGTCGTCTTTGGGGTCAACCTTGATCGCGTACAGGTCTTGCGTGTCCGGTCCAACATTGGTGACGCCCCAGGCGATGTGCTGATTATGGCCGATGATCACACCCGGTGCGCCGGGGAAGCTGAACCCGGTCACATCATAGGGGCATTTGTCGCTGACCTGTAGACAGTGCAAACCGACTTCGTACCAGATTGACGGCATTTGAATCGCCAGATGCGGATCGTTTGCCAGCAGTGGTTTGCCGGACTGTGTGCGACTGCCACCGATCACCCAGTTGTTGCTGCCGATCCCCTCACCGCGCCCGAAGCCCAGATCGTCAGGCATTTCACCGATCAGATGAGTTTGAACATGGCGCAAATCTGTACCGGGCGCAACGACTGGGACGGTTGATGACCCGTTTTGAATGGTCATGGTCAGCGGCGGCAAATCAGCCATTGTGAGGATCGTCGGGTGCGCGCCAAATGGATAGGGCGGCGCGTAAAAGTTATCAACCAGATCGCTACCGATCTTTTTGTACAGCTCGGCGCGTTCCAGTTCGTAGTCGATGTTGCCGCTCAATGACCAAGACATGACCTTTGCCCAGGCCGCGCTGTGCAGTGGTTGCCATTTCTCAATTGGAATTGTGACGCCTTTGATCCCCAGAACGGTGTATTCAACGGCCAGATCGGAACCGGATTTGCCCTCGATATAGGCATTCACACCGTCGGCATAGGAGTCGAGCGCCAACTTGGATTCGGGCGTAAGGGCGTCGAGATCGGCTTGTGCGGCGCGATTCCAACCCGCCGTGCGAATGAATTTGTCCTGACGCAGCACGCGCTCATTCATGCCCGTCAGTTCGCTGATGCGTCCCAAACCAATATGGCGATTAAATTCCATCTGCCACCAGCGATCCTGGGCATGAACAATGCCCTGTGCAAAGAACAGATCGCGCGTGGTGGTGGCGTAAATCTGTGGAACACCTAACGCATCGCGGTAAATTTCGACTTTGCCATCCAAGCCCGCGAAGGACAAGGTGCCGTCCACCTGGGGCAGCGGGCGGCGAACGGTGAGCGTGATATAACCTGCCCCCGCGCCCCCCACCAGTACAATAATGATGACCAGCACAAGCAGGATGTTTCGTAAACGGCGCATTTTGACTCCCTAAAGCAAAATTAAGTAGCTTTTGCAGGATTGTACGCGCGAAAAATAGGTTATGGCAAATACGCCCTTATAACGTTAAAACTAATGTGTGCATTCCCGCTCAACAGGATACTAATCATGCTTGACCTTGCCCCTTTCCGCAACGGCGAAAAGACTTTCGCGCAGCTTGCCGAACCGCTGACCAAAGCCGACTTATACACCTTGTTCAATGAACTGATCGACGCGCAGGCCGCTGAACTGGCCGACGTGACTGACGCCGATCTGACGTTTGTGTATGATGATGCCGAACTCAAAGAAGGTGAAATTGCCTGGACACTCAACCACGTGATCGCGCATACGACGGCTTCCGGTGAAGAATCATTTGCCAATGGGCTGACGCTGGCGCGTGGTGTCGAGATCACGGGACGTTCACGCTATGAATCACCCTGGGAAACGATCACAACCGCCGATCAGATGCGCCAGCGCCTTGAGGAAAGCCGCCGAATGCGATTGGCGATGCTCGATGCCTGGCCGGACGAACCCCACTATGACAACACCTTCACGCCGTTTCCGCGCGCCGGAGCGATCAATGCCAAAGGGTGCGTCGTGATGTGCCTCAATCACGATACGATTCACCTCGGCCAACTGCGTGAGATCAAGCGACAGTTGCGCGCATCTCATCAATAGTTAGTCTTCAAGAGATTTTTTGCCTGATTTAGCTTTCAGGGTAGTCAAATATAGAAAGTCTTCTGCCAATTCCGAAACACGCGGGTTGCCTGGCAGATAGATAATTTCTACAATGTCTCCAATGTTCAGATGATCATAGACAGGACTTTCGCTTAGGGTAAAAAGCGGTTAATCTCAGGAAATGATAAACCGACGCGAGTATATCGAATATCTGATCAGCACGTCAGATAATTATACGTGTTCAAATTTGGCTGACCACCTAGAAGGAGTGAGCCATGAT
>JBBSEU010000399.1:0-3598 GCA_038239365.1 Aggregatilineales bacterium | reverse complement strand
CATTCACCAATTGTTGAGGAAGTTGAGCAAGGAATAATTGCATGGTCGCCGATGGCTCGTGCGGGGGCGATAGCTTGCCCCCGCTTCACTAAAAGATATTTATTTCGCGGCGGTAGCGGCCATTGTCGCAGACATCGTGGCCGACATTGTGGCAGCCATAGTCGCTGACATTGTACCTGCCATCGCGGGTTCTGATGCGCCCGGCACTGGGACGAAGTTACCGCCCTTGACCTGGTACATGTAGAACGACGTGCCGATCACATCGCCCTTATCGTTGAATTTGATTGGAAAGCCTAACACACTCGTCTTCTGATCGGTCTTGGCGACTTCGGCCAGTACAGTGGCGCGCGTCGCGCCGCCCGCCTTCGAGGCACGACCAACTGCTTCCAGCAAGACCATCGTGGCGGCATACGACGGCCCGCCGAACGAGCCAAAGCTGCCGTACTGCTTCTCATAAGCGGCGACAATTTCCTTCGAGCTGGCGACAACATGAATATCCAATGCGAAGAAGGACAGGTAAGCGCCTTCGGTTGCGCCCGCCGCGGCCTTGATGAAATCATCCGGTGAGAACAAGCCGTCGGCACCCATTAACTTGGCTGTGAGGCCCTGTTCCTTCATCTGCCGAGCAATCCCGACGGACTGGCTGGCAATTTGGAAGGGGGTGAATACGACATCAGCACCAGCACCCTTGATCTTCGTCACTAGGCTTGAAAAGTCGGTGTCACCCTGCTTGATCGACTCGCGCATGAACTTGACACCAAGAGTCGTCAGTGTTTTGGCGACTTCATCAACCAGGCCGGAACTGTAGGACGTTTGGTCATCGATCATGTAGACCAGCTTCGCGCCCAGCGTCTTCACCATAAAGTTCGCGTCGGTCGCGCCCTGTAGGTCGTCGCGTGGCACGACGCGGAAGAACGTCTTGACACCTTTTTCCGTCAGCGAAATTCGCGTGGCCGATGGCGAAATGAACACCAAATTCGCCGGGGCGAACAGGGGCGAAACGGCTTCGACTTCCTGGCTGCCCGCCGGGCCAACCACGCCGACAACCGCATCATTCGAGATGACGCTCTGCGCGCCCGTCACGGCCTTAGCCGCGTCCAATTGAGTGTCTACTTCTACAAGTTCAACATCGGCCATGCCCGACGACTTCTTGAAATCAGCCAGAGCCAACTTGGCAAAGTTGAGTTGTTCCTGACCGACAGAGGCCGCGCCGCCAGTGAATGGGCCAAGAATAGCAATCTTGACTGGCTCCGCAGCGTGAACCGGTGCGCCCGAACCCGTTCCGAACGCGAGTGCGACAATGGCAACGAGAGCCACCGCGACGATAGATTGGTGCATTCTACGCATGAGTTATCTCTCCAAAAAAATGGAATTTGTTAAACGAACCGAAATTAACTTGGTGAGCCGGGGTTTCAGCACAACCGTGCCTAAGTGTAACCATAATTTATCAAATTGCGATTGTCACTTTTCAAATCGTGCAAGATCACAACGCGAAAATCAGGGGACGTTGGGCGCAGCGATCAATTGCGTTATCATCAAAACCAGTTGCGGATACCATCGCGTACATGCCAATAATGCTCATTTGAGGATTATCTTGGGAGATAGCGGCCTATGCGCTCGACAGTCCTTTTTTACAACCCGGTCAGCACGTCACCCGGCAAGCAGCGTTTACCCCTTTCGTTGTTATCGGTGGCCGCCGTTATCGACGCCGATTACAATTGTGAATTCATCGACGGCAACCTGATCGCCGATCCAGCCAACACCATTATCGAGCGCGCCCGCGCCACCCATGCCAAACTACTGGCTGTGACCGTCATGCCCGGCCCGCAGCTTCGGCAAGCGATATCCGTCTGCAAAAAGGTCAAGGCCGCGCTGCCCGATCTCAAAATTCTGTGGGGAGGTTATTTCCCAACACAACATGCCGAAGTCACTTTGCAAAGTGGCTATGTCGATTACTGCATCGAAGGTCAGGGTGAAGTGCCGTTCCGCAAACTGGTAGATACCCTTCACCAGGGCGGATCACTTAAAGATGTGCCAAGCCTATGGTATCGAGAGGCGGACGGCAGCATCCACGAGACGCTCCGTGCCGCGCCCGTACAACTCGATAACCTGCCTGCTTTCCCCTATGAACGGCTGGATATGGCGCGCTACAAAGGGCGCAACTATCTGGGTAACGCCGTCTATAATCACAACAGCAGTTTTGGCTGTCCGTTTGCCTGCAATTTTTGTGCGGTGGTGGCGCTTGCCAAACGGCGCTGGATACCTGAGTCGGCCAAACGCACGGCGGCAACGGTCAGGATGCTGCATGATACTTATGGTGCGGATGCCATCGAATTTCACGATATGGATTTCTTCGTGAGCGAGGAACGTACTGCCGATTTTGCGGATCGGATCAAAGACCTGGGAATGCGCTGGTGGGGACTTGGCCGCATTGATACGCTGATGGGTTACAGTGATGCCTCCTGGGAAAAGATGCGTGCCAGTGGCGCAAAGATGATCTTCATGGGCGCGGAAAGTGGCGATGATGAAGTGCTGGCGCGTATGAACAAAGGTGGCAAGAGCAGCACCGAACAAACACTGGCGGTTGTCGAGCGCATGGGTAAGCTGGGGATCGTGCCGGAATTATCGTTCGTGCTGGGCAACCCGCCCGATCCAATGTCCGATATTGACGCCAGTATCGGCTTTATCCGCAAGTTGAAAAAGATCAATCCGGCGACGGAACTGGTACTCTACATTTATACGCCAGTGCCGCAGGAAAACAGCGAATTGTTTGAGGCCGCCAAAAAAGCAGGTTTCAAGTTCCCGGAGACGCTTGAAGAATGGGCGGATGATCAGTGGAGCAATTTCGCGCTGCGTCGTAATCCGGGCTTGCCCTGGTTCAAAGAAGATGCTCACCGCCGCGTCCGCAACTTCGAGTCGGTCATCAACGCCTACTATCCAACGGTCACGGATATGCGCTTGCAATCAAGCCGTATGAAAAGCGTTTTGCGCGGTTTGAGCGGTTGGCGCTACAAAATCGGTTATTATCAGTGGCCGTATGAACTGAAAGCCTTGCAGCGCGTGATTCATTATCGACGCCCAGAGACGACGGGTTTTTAAGCTAAATTGAAGTGAAAGGGAGCAAGCAGACTCCGTGAAACGTAATCGTTTGCCAAGTTTTCTGATTGCTTTGCTAGCCATTTTTGCGGCGCTACTGAGTGCGCCGAACCGCACGCGCGCCGCCGATGATCGCTATGTATATTGGGCGCGCTACGATGTGGCGATTTCTCAACTGGATACGACACGTAACTTTTTTCATGTCACCGAAACGTACCATTTGCAGATCGATACAGGCCCCATTAATGGCGGGGATCGAAAAATCCCATTGGCGCGCGTCACCTCGATTGACAATATTCGCGTCACGGATGGTGGCAGGGCGCTCCGGGCGCAAAACAATACGCCGGATGACTGCCCCACTACGCGCGGGATCGTTTGTCTGAGCCGGGTCAGTGGTGAGCAGGTCATCTACTATAACTTTTTTACACAGGCGCAAGACGGCGATACCCGTACCATCGTGGTCGATTATGATGTGAACGGCGCGCTGCGTTCATACCCGGAT
>JBBSEU010000398.1:0-3601 GCA_038239365.1 Aggregatilineales bacterium | reverse complement strand
GGCGATTACATTACCGACTTCGGCGGGGCGGTTTCAATCCCTCGTTCGGGATGGATCGCACTTCAACCTATCGCCCGCCGCAAGGTTTAACTGCACAAAGGTTTCAATCCCTCGTTCGGGATGGATCGCACTTCAACGCAGTGCCGGGCTAATCGCATATCCAAAATGATTGTTTCAATCCCTCGTTCGGGATGGATCGCACTTCAACTAAGAGTACTGGCTATATACCTAAAGCCGCTATCGTTTCAATCCCTCGTTCGGGATGGATCGCACTTCAACCGTTACTGTGTCCACCGCACCAGAGGCGGCTGTGTTGATGCGTTTGCGAGTGGCAACGACTGTATCATGCTTTGGAGTCCCAGGCAAGCGGGTACACGACCCTGAATTTTGCGGCCACTATCAGCACGCGAGCGGCTTCTGCTCAAGTGCGAAATGCTTTACTGCTCGTGAATGTTAGGCAATGAACACCTCGTCTTCATGCGGTAGTTCCCCGCCAATAGTAACTGTGCGTTTGGCATCGTCCCGCGAGAGCATATAAATTCGGATATGGGCTTCATCATCATTGAGCAGTGCCTTGATCTCACCCAGCAACGTGACCGACTGTTTATGCGAAAGATAACACTCGAACAAGCTGAACTGTGTCCATGTGCCGTAACTTTCCAGCAGATTGTGAACTTTTGTCCGCAGGCGATCACTGGTGATGTCGTAGGTGATCAGATGCAGCATCGTTTCGGCGTGGCTCATCGAATCCTCAAAGGGGTATAGTCGCTCCACTCTCCGAACAGAATGCTGGCGATTTGCCGCGCCTGTGAGTAGATCAGTTTGCTATAGGTCGTCTTTTCCTGCGTAATCGGATGCGTGGTGGTCTGGTCGAAACGGGCTTGTAGCTTGCCCAGAAACACTTTTCGGGCATCATCGCTCATCCGGCAGCCCTCGTTGGAAGTCTCAAAGCGGTCGGGTTTCAACATTCGATTGCCGATGATACCCAGAATGGCCGAGTCGACAATCACCGGACGAAATTCTTCCATCAAATCTAGTGCCAGTGAGCGGCGTCCCGGAAACGGAGCGTGCATAAAGCCCACATAAGGATCAAGGCCAGTTCGGTGCAGCGCCGAGGTAACATGCCCTTCCAGTATCGCGTAGCCATAGGAGAGCATCGCGTTCACTGGGTCGCGTGGTGGGCGTCGGTTGCGGCCACTAAATGCCCATTCCGAGCCGCAGATGGTGCTGAGCGACTGAAAATGCAGCTTAGCCGTCTGACCTTCCATCCCCATGACGGTATCAATATCCGGCGCGGTGCTGAGTGCGCCGATCATCGCTTTCATACCCTCGGCGGCTGGCTCAAGGTCTGAGCATTCACGGGCATAGCGCAAGATAAGCGTCCGCTGATTATTCGTTTTGCCAGCGATAAACGAGCGTGCCAGTGATAAGCAAAACGAGTCATCCTCAGATGCCGCATACTGAGCGCGTCGAAGCGCCTGGTTGCCATTGACCGGGGTACATAATGCCCCGATATAGCGATCATGGAAATTGACGAAGGAGACAGGCACTTCTAACGCCAGCAGGAGTTCAATTGCGCCTGAGGTGATATGGCAGCCAGCGCCGATCACAACCTCGCTCACCTTCTGAGCCGGAATGGCTTGCCGCTGCATTTGCTCGTTCTCGCGGTAACGAATGACAAAACTATTGTCGTCGCGCGTCAGGGTCGCACCAGTGCGTTGTACATAAAGTGTGGTCATCGTCTTGTTACTTTCCTTTTCGCATTTTACGGATGAGTGCGGGCTGGCACACCTCGCGCAAGCTGCACCCTTTGCATTTGTGCGATTCTTCCGTGGGGCGGGGTCGCTGGCCGGATCGCAAAACAGCGCGCATTCCCTCAGTGGATTGCTCCACCAGTGTCCTAAGTTCGGGCGTGATTGAGAATTGATAACGCCGCCGGGTTGTCCACGAAAACACGCTGCCATAACTGATGGTTTGCCCTGTCATCTCCTCGAAGGCCATTGCCTGTGCCGCTACCTGCACCTGATCGTTTTCCCAGGCTTTGGCGGAACCGTGTTTATGTTCGATCACGATCAGGCCATCAGCCGACTGTTCCAGTGCATCCAATGTGCCGACTAAGTGCAGGCGCTCTGAATAAACAGGCAAAGACGTGACACACTTATTACTGTTTGTTGTGGCGTGAACATTTCGGTGCTGTATAATTCCTTCCATCACAGCGCCATCAATGACCATTGCTTGTTCAACATAGACAAGCCAAAAGCGGCGTGCACAATACAAATATTGGTTTATCCTGGAAATAGGCAGGTCATCGTCATTCATGGCATACCTCACTGATACTTATTGCGATAAGCAGTGGACTCGTCGCTTAGAATTATTGAAGCTGGCTTTTGAAAAACACATCTTTACGCAGGATGACCTGGTAAACCCTTTGGACGGTCGCCCTTCGATTTACAGTGAAGACCTCAAACTGCTGGGTGAAGCCCTCAAGACAGATCGGTACTGGCTGCGTGATACTCTGGATGTACATATCGAGCCGCTTGGCGGAACGGGATCGCGCGGCAAGTATGTCTTGAGTCGCATCGGTTCGCGGTTCACGACGGTCTTCCTGCCCGCCGGGTTAGTTACGCTGACGGCTTTGGCACAGCTTCCACAGGCTGCTCCGAATTTTCCACCCCGGTTGCTGCATGAATTGCTTGATGATATTCGCGCCCGGTTAGGGGCAGAGGGTGAGCATATTCTCGATGATGCACTCACCGGTGCTGCCCAGCTTGCGATCTGGCGTGATCAGAACACGATTAATCCTGATGTGCTGGCGACACTACGCCAAGCCGTCCGGGATCGGCGTCTGGTCACATTCGACTACCAGCCGTCACGCGATGATGATGACAGCCGCCGCCATCATGTTGTCGAGCCGTATACAGTCTATGTTCAGGATGGGCATCTTTACCTGCACTGCTATGCTGTCCAAACTGTTGGACCCAAAGGTCAGGCGCTAGCCAATACTCATCATCATTTGCGAATAGGCCGTATTGCTGCCGATACGCTGGGCGTGCTTGATGAACACTACAGCGCAGAGCGCCCCCCTCCGCGCATCGCTGTTCACTACGTTCTCTCTAAAAAACTAGCAAAGGATGGCGGCAGCGTGAACTTCGATGAGATTGAGCGTATCCCTTATCTGAATGGCAGCCTCGAAATTCGGGCAACCACGGAGCGCCCGTTTGAGGCCATCCGCAAACTACTCAGCTACGGAGCAGAAGTGCGCGTGCTGGGTGGTGACCAGGTTCGTGACGCTTACCAGAAAGCGGTTCGCCGAATGGCCGAACAACTACAACCAGAATAAACCCTGTCGCCAAAACAAATCGTGCTTAAATAGGCACGATTTATAAATGTGACCTTTGCTATGCTGTGTCTGTTGCCAATAAACGTCGTCTTGATTAATCGGCAAGGACAAGAAATTTGGAACCTTCACAACCCACCAACCCAACCGAAACACAATTGCGGGCGATATACAGCGCCTATGCAAACCGAGCTGCGATCCCGCCCGAACTGTCAGCAGGTTTGCCGGCGATTATTCACCTGATGCAGCACCAGGTACAAACCT
>JBBSEU010000397.1:0-3618 GCA_038239365.1 Aggregatilineales bacterium | reverse complement strand
TGGTGGCGCTGCGTGATGATGAAAACCGGGTGCGTTTCGCGGGCTATAACCCGGTGACATTCAAAGTATTGGTCTTTGCCATCTCGGCAGGGCTGGCCGGACTCGCGGGCGTGTTGTTCATCCCGCAAGTGGGCATTATTTCGCCTGCCGCGTTGGGCATAGTGCCATCCATCGAGATCGTGATCTGGGTAGCGGTGGGTGGGCGCGGAAGCCTGATTGGGGCGCTGCTGGGAACGCTGCTCGTCAACTTTGGCAAAAGCACGATCAGTACCCGCTACCCCGACATCTGGCAGTTCATCATGGGTGCGTTGTTCGTGGGCGCGGTGCTACTGTTCCCGAACGGGATTGTTGGCGCAGTGAAGAGACTGGTCAATCGCCTCACCGATGGGCGCGCGCAACCCTCCTCAGTGGCGATGCCCAAACTCGAGTCGGAGATCGACAGCGCGGCCATGCTGCAAGAAGGGAACGCATGAACAGAGAAGGCAAAATCCTGGACGTGCAGAACGTCACAGTCAGTTTTGACGGCTTCAAGGCGTTGAATGCACTGAACTTCACGATGAATTACGGTGAACTGCGTTTCGTGATCGGGCCCAATGGCGCGGGCAAAACGACGCTCATGGATGTAATCACGGGCAAAACGCGGCCTTCGAGCGGGCGCATCGTGTTCGATGGGCATCTCGATGTGCTGCGCTTGCCCGAACACCGCATCGTGCAGGAAGGCATTGGCCGCAAGTTTCAGACGCCTTCGGTTTTTGCCAGCTTGAGTGTCTTTGAGAATTTGGAAGCGGCGATAGGCTTCAAGTCGCGCGTTCGTGGCTTATTTGGATCCATCAACGCGGCGGAGTTGGAGACGATCACGGCCATTCTTGAAAAGATCGGCCTGAAAGATCGGGCAAAAGTGCGCGCCGGACAGCTTTCGCATGGTGAAAAGCAGTGGTTAGAGATCGGGATGCTGCTCGTACAGGAGCCAAAACTGATGCTGCTGGACGAGCCAATTGCAGGCATGACACGCCGCGAACGTGACAAAACGGGCGAACTTCTGCAAGCGATCAGCGAACACCGCTCCGTGTTGGTCGTTGAACACGATATGCAGTTCATGCGCCAATTTGCCAGTACGGTCACGGTCATGCACTCCGGTCAGGTGTTATGCGAAGGGACTGTCGAAACTGTCCAGAACGATCCGTGCGTCATCGAAGTCTATCTGGGGCGCAGCCATGCTCCGGCGGCGTAGCAGCCCTCACCCCAACCCCTCTCCCGAAGGCGAGGGGCAAAATACCCTGTACGGTTCATCGGAGTTTTATCATGCTAACAATTGACGGATTGAACGTCTTTTACGGCGAAAGCCAGGTCCTGGTGGGGGTTGATCTGAACGTGCCGTCGGGCAAAGTGGTTTGCCTGATGGGGCGTAACGGCGTCGGCAAAACGACGCTGCTCAAGGCGATCATGGGCGTGCTGCGTTCGCGGAGCGGCTCGATCACCTTTGATGATCAGGACATTACCAAAGAAGCGACGCACAAACGGGCGCGGGCGGGCATTGGCTACGTTCCCCAGGGGCGCGGTATTTTCCCGTATCTGAGCGTTCACGAGAACTTGTTGATGGGTTTGGAAGCACTGGCAGATCGCAAACAAAACGATTTGCCTGAAGTGCTGGAGCTTTTCCCGGTTCTCAAAGCGATGAGCGGGCGAGTCGCTGGGACATTGAGCGGCGGTCAGCAGCAGCAGTTGGCGATTGCGCGGGCACTCTTGCGTCGTCCCAAACTGCTCTTACTGGATGAGCCTACCGAAGGCATTCAGCCGTCTATCGTCATGGAGATCGAAAAAGTGATCGTCTCCCTGCAAAAGCGCGGCGATATGTCGATCCTGCTGGTCGAGCAATTCCTTGATTTCGCGTTGAGTATCGCAGATTACTGCTACATCATGGAAAAGGGGTCGATTGTGTCAAAAGGTTCGGCAGAATCGCTCAGCCAGGACACGATCCGGGAATATCTGGCGGTATAATCGCCGCCTTTCATCGTAACGCAAGGAAATGTTTATGAATACCGCAACTGAACCAACGCGCGCTTTTCGAGTGGGGGTGGCCGGGCCAGTCGGCAGCGGCAAAACGGCGCTGGTAGACCGATTGAGCAAGCACCTCTCAGATCGTTACAATCTGGCGGTGGTGACGAACGACATTTATACCAAAGAGGACGCCGAGTTTCTGCTGCGGCAAGGCACGCTCCCGATGGAACGAGTACGCGGCGTGGAAACGGGCGGCTGTCCTCATGCCGCGATCCGTGAAGATGCGTCGATGAATCTGGAAGCGATTGCCGATTTGGAAGATACGCTGCCCGGCCTGGAATTGATCTTTGTGGAGAGCGGTGGTGATAATCTGGCCGCCGCCTTTAGCCCGGAACTGGTCGATGTGGCGATCTATGTAATCGATGTAGCGGGCGGCGATAAAATTCCGCGCAAGGGCGGCCCCGGCATCATGCGCTCCGATTTGCTGTTGATCAACAAGATCGATCTCGCGCCCTACGTTGGGGCATCGCTTGAGGTGATGGATCGAGACGCGAAAAAGATGCGTCAAGGTCGCCCATTTCTATTCACCAACATGCGTGACGAAGTTGGCCTGGATAAAGTGATCGAGTGGCTGGAAGGCCAGATGCGCGTCCCTGCCGAGCAGCGGCACACCGTCATCGACGCGAAAATGGCCGATCAATGGGCGCTGCTGCCACACGATCACCACCATTGATTTAGCGGCGCTATTGGCTCTCGGTAGCGGGTTGCGTTTCCGGGTAGAGGATGATCTCATCTGGCGCGGCGCGTGACAGGATGTACTCGGAAGGTACATCCGCCGAGAGATTCTCCGGGCTGTGCAGCGCGTTCGCAGGAATGTAGATGAAGTCGCCCGGATGCAGATCGATGAACTTTTCGAGCTTCGGGCCGAAGTAAACGCGATTGCTACCGCTCACCGTGAAGGCAATCGACTCGTAGGGGTGATAATGCGGCGTGATCTTCGTGGCGGGCGGCAATGTGCCGTAGTGCATACTCAGACCAACCGTTCCGGCAGTCTTATCGGTCACGCCGGATGGTCGCAATAAAAAGCCGCGATCCGAGTGAACCACCGGCCCCGCTGAACTGATCACCACGCAATCCTGTTCGTTGTTCATAATTTTTTATCCCTTCCGAGTATCTAGCCCCTCGCCTTCGCGAGAGGGTTGGGGTGAGGGCTTATCACGCCACCTGCATCGCCGAAATCTCAGTCGTGGCGCGCTTGGCGGCTTCATCCGGCTGCGTGAAGACCAGCCAGGGCATCATCGTACCGGGACGCAGCACATTATAGATATGCAATCCGAAATGTTTGGCGCACAAGCGGTTGGTGATCGCAATCGCCTGATCGGGTCGTGCCAGGAGTGTTGTGCAGGCTTTGGAATTGCTTGTGACAAATTCGTGTTCATCGTACTCAACGCCGGTTTCGGGCAGCAGCGGCACGGTGGCCGGGTGATGAAAGAGCGTCTTCACGTGGGTTGGCTTTTTCGGTTCGATTCCAACAAGCACCAAGGACGGAATCCGCATCACAAACGTTTCCTTGACCATCAGCGCTTCATCAAAGATCAGAAAGCCCAGCTTCGGGTAGGC
>JBBSEU010000396.1:0-3633 GCA_038239365.1 Aggregatilineales bacterium | reverse complement strand
GATTCGCCAATCAGCAGCAGCAGCGGAAATCCAACCACAAGCGCCATCAGGATCAGGAAGAAATACAGCCCCGCATTTTGAAGTGACTTTTGAGTTGTCATCTTAATACTCCACGTGTTGTCAAATCAGGCTTCATCACGCCGCCCCAGGAAGATAAATTGCAAAACCGTCAGGGTGATCATCACCACCGCCAGGCCAATCGCAATGGCCGCGCCGTAGCCCGCGTGCAGATAGCGTACTGCCTGCTGAAAGAGATAGATAATCACTGTATAAGAGGCTTGCCCCGGCCCACCGCCGTTGGTGATGATGTACGGCTGACCAAACACCTGAAACTGTGCGATGAACTGCGTCACTGTCACGAATAGTAGTGTCGGGCGGAGTAGCGGCAGTGTGATCCTGAAAAACAACTGCCGACTGTTCGCGCCGTCGATGCGCGCTGCCTCGTACAGTGAATCGGGAATGCCCTGCAACCCGGCGATAAACAAGAGCATCGGAAAGCCAAAGCCCCACCAGACCGTGACCAGACTGAGCGACGGCAGCACGATATTCGCATTGCTGAGCCACTCGACTTTGGGAAGCCCAATCAGGTTGAGGCCGTAATTCACCACGCCGAAATCTTTATCCAGCATCCACTGCCAGATAATACCCACCACGCCCACCGACAGTACGCCCGGCGCGTAGAACACGACGCGGAAAAAGTCGCGCCCCCGGATCGGCTGATTGACGACCAGCGCCGCCGCTAACGCCACAACCGTTGTTCCGGCGACGGTCAACACCGCGAAAATGGCCGTGTTGCGGAGCGAAGTCCACCACAGCGGATCGTTCAGCAGCGTTTCATAATTTTTAAGCCCTAAAAATTTATGAGTTGGCGCTAACACGTTCCAATCGTAGAAGCTAACATTGATACCGCTGATGACCGCGCGCGCCGTGAAAACGAGGAAAAACAGGAAAAATGGTGCGATGAACAAATAGGCGGAGATCGCTTCACGGACTCGACTGCCCGTCATAAAGGGTCGGCGGACCTGGGTTTTTTCTTTCTCCTGCGTGAGAACAGCAGACGTTTGGGACATAGTACCTATCCGTTCCGTTTCTAGTACAGACTGGACAAAATTTTCTGAAAAGTTTTCTAAGAAAATTTGAGTATTTGGGTAGCCCTCACGATCTCCCCTCTCCCGAAGGAGAGGGTTGGGGGGGAGGGCTATCTATTTCTGATTACTGACGATCCAACACAGCCTGCATGGCGGTGTTAGCATCATCAAGCGCCTGCTTCACGCTCTTCTGACCGTTCAGGGCTGCACCGAGCAGCGGATCATAGGCGTTTTGCAGTTCCACGATGTCCAGATTCTTCGGATCGAAATGGCCGAACTGCTGGAAGCTCTGGCCGATCACGATGTTCGACTTGTACTGAGCCGGATCGAGCTTGCCCTGGATCGAGATGCGCGCTGGCACCTGACCCGAACCTGCCCAAATCTGGTTGTTGTTCGAGAGATAGGTGATGAACTTCTTGACCGCGTCCAGCTTCGCGCCGCTCAATGAGGATGGGAAGAACAAAACGTGCGCGCTTGTCCATGTGGCCGGCTTCGGACCCACCTGGATCATCGGCCAAACTGTCCACTTGATTTCCTTGTGCTGATCAACCAGCACATTGCGGAACCAGGTGCCCGTCGGCATGATGGCGATTTTGCCCGCCTGGAAAGCGTTGTAACCATTCGTGCCCGTTGGATCGGGCGCGATGTGGTACTTGTAGACCATGTCGTACATGAATTGCAACGCCTTCTGCCCGGCCTCGCTGTTGACGGTTGCCTTCTTGCCGTCGGCGCTCACCACGTCGCCGCCGAACTGATACAGCCACGCCTGGAACTGTACACGAATCCAGTCGATGCCCGTGCCCCACTGCGCCACGTTCTTCACATCGAATCCGTCTTCGTTCGGGTGCTTGCCGTTCTTGTCGAGAGTCAGCTTGGTCGCCAGCGCGATGTACTCGTCGGCATTCTTGGGTGCAGCCGTATTTTCATCGACGCCTGCGCTCTTGAACAGGTTCAGGTTGACCCACGTGCCGAAGCCGTGATTATCGAGCAGAACACCGTAGTGCTTGCCGTCAATGACCGTTGCATCGAACGACGGCTGCGCGAAGTCTTTGGCCGGGAGTGGGCCACCATTGGTATCAAACATGCTGTCGGTTTCAGCCAGAATGCCGAGCTTCTGGAACTGTGGAATTTCCGAGGTGTGCAATACGAACACGTCCGGCGGCTCACCCGCCACGAAAGCAGCTTGCAGCTTCTGGAACATGGTGTTCCAGTCGTAGGACTCGGTGTGAATCTTGTAGTCTGGGTTATCCTTCACGAACGCGGCCACCATCGCGGCCATCGTTGTACCGTCGCCACCCGTCAGGCCGTTCCAGTAGTTGAGTGTTGTGCCGCCCGAACCCGCATCAGAGACGATGGGGGTATTGGTTGGGGCGGGCGTATTGGTTGCGCCAGCCTGTGCATTGCTGCGATTGGTCGGCATCGAGCCGATGATCACCGCGAACACGGTGACGAATAGAAATCCCAAAAGTAACGAACGCTTAAACATATCAGTTTTCTCCTTGATCGACTCTGTTACGGCAATACTGCAATTTGCTGAGGTTAACTTTGGGGATTGTTCTTATAATGTTGCTTGCCTCCCTTGTTGTTCTTGGCCGAGCTTCCAGGGTTGTCACTCTACTGGCTGGTTCGGTTGCTGCGCTAACAGTGCCGAACCAGTTAGTATTCAGAAGTTAAAGTCCCGCTTACGTCGATTGACGTTCGATCAGGTTGAGCGGGATTTCAAAAGTACGCTTTGACCCCATTTCAGTACCGTCAATGCGTTCAAACAGAGACTTCGCCAATTGCTGCCCCAGTGCCACCGGATACTGCGCGATAGTGGTCAGGTTGGGGCGGATCAGAGTCGTCTCCGGGATATTATCAAAACCGATGATCGCAATGTCTTCCGGCACACGCACATTCATATCCTGGGCGGCGTGTAAGGCACCCATCGCCATCAGATCGTTACAAACTACAAGGGCAGTGGGTCGTGCTGAATGCGATGAAATATGTTGCATGGCGCGTTCACCGCTCTGAACCGTAAAATCACCTTCGTACACCCACGCCGGATTTACAGTCAGCCCGGCAGAGCGCATGGCCTCAAGATAGGCGTTGTAGCGGCGCAAACCGGGCGGGTACGAGAGCGGTACACGGACATAGCCTATGTTTCGATGCCCTTTGCGCTCGATCAACCAGCGTACTGCGTCGTAAGTGGCCTGCCCGTCATCACAAAAGACGGTATCTACTAACGGGTGATGCAGGTGTGAAGCCAGTGCCACTACCGATGCGCCCGTTCGCTGCATCAATTGATCGATCTCATCATCCGTCAGGTGATAGGGCACCATGATGATTCCATCCACCGGGCGGCGCATCATGGCCTGACAAAAATGCTTTTCGTTTTCATAAAGCTGGTCAGTATTGGCGATCAACACATCGTAGTTGTGATGATGAGCAATATCCTGAACGGTGCGGACGATCATGTGATAAAAAGCGTTAGAAATATCCGCGATCATAATCGCAATCATAAATGATTTTTGCAGGCGTAAGCTGCTGGCCGTCAGGTTCGGGT
>JBBSEU010000395.1:0-3687 GCA_038239365.1 Aggregatilineales bacterium | reverse complement strand
TTGCCGATCCAGGTTGCCAGTGTTGCGATGCCGTTCAGGGCGCGATCAATGATGCCTTGATCGATGAGTTTGGGAACTAGCACATCGCTGATCCAGATCGACGGGGCGACCAGATAGCGGCGGTAGGTTTCCTCGATGTAATACTTGTTGCTGATGAGCCGATACCAGGTTGGCCCCATGAACTCCGCAATTGGATCGGATTCGACGTTGACCGGACGGCGCACATACATCAACCAGCCGAAATATGCGCCTGTGATGAACACGCCGAACGAAACGATCACCGGGATAAGGTTGAAGCCGAGTTCGGGTGGTGCCTCAAGCAGCGAATGGCCTACCCAGCGCGCGAAGGGTGCATGAATGTTAGGCCAACCCGCCAACGCTGGCCCCAAGAGTGGAAAGCCGGGATTGACGCCGACAAAACCCGCGAAAATGGCAAAGAAAGCCAGCACGATCAGCGGCGCGGTAAGCTGTGCGCTGGTGTTGCGGCCTTCGATTGTGCCGTCGTTGTGGAGGGCATAACGGGCGGCTTCGGTGCGCGGTTCGCCCAAAAAGGTCATGGCGATCTGACGGATGGTGTAGAGCGCCGTCATAAAGGCAGCCAGACCCAGCACCAGCAAGACAAGCAAGCCAAGCGGATTCTTTGTGCCGGCGTGCCACGCTTCGGCAAAGATTTCGTCCTTCGACCAGAAGCCAGCCGTAATGAGCGGTAGTCCAGCCAATGACATTCCGCCAATAACGAAGGTCAGCGCCGTGACAGGCATCTTGCGCCACAGACCACCCATGTTCCGCATGTCCTGCGGATCGAAAGGCGGGGCGGAGTGCTTATCGGCGTGTTCAGCGTGTGCCACGTCCGGCTGCGGTGTGTGTGCCGCGTGCGGATCGTCTTCGGGATGAACAGCAGCATGAGGATCAGCCGACGCTATGGCATGAACCGGATCAGGGTTGTGTTCGACGGCGTGACCATGTGCCGCTTCGTGGGCAAGGTGTTCGCCGTGCTCCATGCCGTGAATAACTGATCCTGAACCGAGGAACAACAGCGCCTTGAAAAAGGCGTGCGTGATCAGATGGAATGCCGCCGCCGTGTACGCGCCAATGCCTAGCGCGGCGACCATGAAACCAAGCTGGCTGATCGTCGAGTAGGCCAGCACTTTCTTGATGTCGTTTTGCGTCATGGCAATCGTTGCTGCCATTAACGCCGTGAATGCACCGATCACCGCCATCAAGACCAGTGGCGCGGTCAGGATGCCTTCTTCGACGTTGCCACCTGCCGAAAGCACCGGGAACATGCGGATGACCAGATAAACGCCCGCACTGACCATCGTTGCCGCATGGATCATCGCGCTAACGGGCGTTGGGCCTTCCATCGCGTCGGGCAACCAGATATGCAGCGGGAACTGTGCCGATTTACCAATCGTGCCGATCACGATACAAATCCCGATGAAGCCCGCCGCCGTCAGCCCGAACACGCCGCCCACCGCCGGGGTAGTGCCAAGTGTGTGAAGCGTCGCTTCGCTGAACATGATCGCGCGGAAATTGAGCGTACTCGTTGTTGCCCACAGATAGGCAATCCCGATCATGAAGATCACATCGGCCACGCGCGTCGTCATGAAGGCTTTGATCGCGGCTTGATAGGCGCTGCCCTTCTCGTACCAGAAACCGATCAGCAGGTACGAACAGAGACCCATCACTTCCCAGCCGATGAACAGCATCAGCAGGTTATCAGCCACGACCAGCGTCAGCATCGCGCCTGCGAACAGGCTCAAATACGCAAAAAACCGCGTGTTGCGCGGATCGTTTGCCATATAGCCAAGACTGTAAATGAAGATCAATAAACAGGCCAGCGGCACCATGAACAGCATGGCCGCGTTGAGCGGATCGATCATCACGCCCATGCTGAGCGCGCCCGATCCGGCGGCACCACTCCCATTGCTCAACCAGGTGATCGAACTGCCAAAGACGCCGCGCCCGACCATGCCCAGGTCTTTGTAGCCGCTGGCGTTGACAACAGTGCCGAAGCCAAGCAGCCACGAGATCGCAATCGCACCGATGGCGATCAAATGCGTCAGCGGCTTGGAGCGCCCGGCCACCAGAATGATCAGCACAAAGGCGACCAACGGTGGGATCGGGATCAGCCAGGGTAAAACGTTTGCGTTAGTCCAACTCATAAAGGTTTTCCTTCGCCCTTGCCCGTTAGTATTTCAAACTATCGGCGCTTTCGGCGACAATCGTCTGCCGGGCGCGGTACATCGAAATAATCAGTGCCAGCCCAACGGCGGCTTCGGCGGCGGCCACGACAAACACGAATGCGGCGAAGGCTTGTCCGGCCATGCCGACCTTGAGGGCGTTCGTTGCATCAGTGGCGGGCGTGTTGAAGCGCCAGAAAGCGACCAGATTCAGGTTTACGGCGTTCAGCATCAACTCGACGGCCATCAGGATCGACACGGCATTGCGCCGTGCCAATGCACCGTACACGCCGATGCAGAACAAAATCGCCGCGACAATCAGATATGCGGTCAACGGCACCATGTCAATTGTCCTCCCGCGCGATCACAATCGCGCCGATCATCGCGCCAGTCAGCAGCAGCGAGGCCAGTTCAAAAGGCAGCGCATATTGTGAAGGATCGACCAGCGCCGTACCCAGATCGGCCACCGTCCGGCTCGACAACGCGGCAATGGGTTCGCGTACCAGCAGCGGATGGACGCCCTGACCAGCGCGGTACAAGACCAACGCGATCACAAAGAAAGCGACTATCGCCACAATCGCGCCAACCCACCATTGACTGTTGACGCTTTCAGTGATGCCCATCATGCGCCGCGTGAGCATGATCGCAAAGATGATCAGGATCACAATCGCGCCCATGTACACCAGCACCTGCACAGCGGCCAAAAATGGCGCGCTCAGCAGGACGAAAAACCCGGCGATCCCAAACAGGCTGACCAATAGCCATAAAGCCGAGTGAAAAAGATTGCGGTCAATCACGACGGCCAGCGCCGAACCCACCGCCAACAGCGTCAGGATGCCAAAGGCTAACCACTGCACCCAATCCACAGATTGCATTCAAAAACTCCTTTTAAGCGGTCAGCTATCAGCATTCGACTATCAGCTTTTTAATCAGGCACAACCATTGATGCCCTGATGATCAGTCGCCTGAGAGCAGACTGAACGCTGATTGCTGAACGCTGACAGCTTCTTTAGTCCCCGGCTGCCGACGACACTTCAACAGGTTTGGGCGGCGCAAAACGCGGTGGCTCTGTGACCAGACCTTCGACCCGGAGGCGCTCCTCGTGGATCAGCCGTTGAATGATCGCCCCCAGTGCTGCCAGAATCACGACGTTGAGTCCAAACAGGGCAATCGCGCGCGGTAGCTCCGCCACGAAGTTCGCGCCCAATGCGTCATAAAAACCACCCAGCGCCGAACCCGATTGAATTTCGCCCAGAATGCTATCGTACTGCGGCACGATCAGCTTCTGAACGAAGGCGATCCCCAACACATTGATCATTGAAAGCGGCACCAGGAACTTCCAATTGAAGCTCATCATCTGGTCGATACGCAAACGCGGCACGGTGAAACGTACCAGCATAAGCAGCAGATACATAATCATCGACTTGCCGAAGAAATATACAAAGCCGAGTGCCGCGCCCGCAATACCGGGTAATTCCGCGCCAGGGCCGCGCCAACCACCCAG
>JBBSEU010000394.1:0-3719 GCA_038239365.1 Aggregatilineales bacterium | reverse complement strand
GTATAGCCTTTGGCGTCGGGCAGTTGGTAATCGTCAATCTCACCAATTGCGCCGATGATGTTGCGCGTGATCTCGTCATTATCGATCTCGACTTCGCACAAGAATTGGGCGGCATTGTCGTAATTTTCGATGGTACTGAGCAGGTTCGGATCACGGTACGACAGAAAACTAAACACACCCGACAGCGTATTGAAGACGCAGAAGCCGCCGTAAGCGCCGCCCTGCACCCGCACGCGCTCCCAGAGCCACGTAGTACGCAGAAAATTCGTAATCACCTGCTGCGAACCCTTGAGCGTATAGCCCTGATCGAACAGGTTTGCGCCCTTCGCCACGTAATTCACCTGTGCCGGGATCGCTAACCCTTCGTCCTCAGCATGGTAATCGGGCGTCCATAGGGCAAGGGGCGAGTCACTATCGGGCAGGGTTGACAGGAACGCGGCCAGCTTGGGCTGCACCTGTGCCCAATTCTGCGCGTCGAGCGTCACATTGGCGATCAGACCTCGGCGGTTGAGCAGCGTTTGCCGGATCGATTCCAGCTTGCTCAATACCGTTGACCAGTTGTTGTCTATCGCTTCGATCAGTTCGCGCAAAAAGAACAGATACGAGACGCCGCCCATTTGCTCGGCTGCCCAATCGGCCTCGTTGAAACTTGCTTTGAGCCGGGTATAGGCGACCATGTGGCCGCCCGGCACGAGTCGTGCTTCCTGTGAGGCTTTTTCTTCCAGCACCATTTGGCGGAAGCGTTCCGGGTTATCGAGTTTGACGGTCAGCAGCACGTCGCGCAGGATCGAGAACAGATCGTCGGTTTGTGCCGGAGTCGATTTGCCGCGCAGGAACAACCAGGTGGCACTTGTATCACCGTTGCCGCGTACCATCGAGGTAAACGAAGTCGCGCGGATACCACCCGTCGTGCGTCCGATGCGCTGCGAAAGGCGCACAAAATCTTCGGTCTGCGTGCCCATTTCGAGCAAGGCCTGACTGAACAATTCCACATAGGGCAGCAGTTCTTGCGACAGCGTGTGCAGGTTGAAACCCAGATCGAGATAGAAAATCCCGTTCGTGAACAGATCGTGGTATAGGACTTTCGTGCCGCCTTCGTCCAGTTCGGTGAGCGGAATCAGCTTGTTCACCTTGTCCAGATCGACCAATTTCAGTGAGGGCAGTTTGGCGAGTGCTTCTGGCGAGTCGGGGGTGGTTTGCAACCGCTTGAGTTCTTCGGTATCAGCGATGATGCGCTGCAAATCGGCTTCACTGAGCGTTTCACGAATGCCCGCCAGTTTTTCGGCTTCGGCGGCGCTGTCGTGTTCGCCCAATTCGGGATCGGGTTGCAGCAGGATCGTCGTGCGGTGCGTGTTGTTGAGCATAAACCGCTCGATCAGGCTCTCGAAATAACGTTCACCTTTCGCCAGGCGCGTTTTGATGGCTTGCAATGGTGCTTCAAAAGCGACGGGTGCCAACGGATCGCCGCCATACAACCATGTGGTCAGACTGTTGAGCATCAAGGCCAGTCCGCGCGGAAAGCCCCCGGTATTGTTTTCACGCAGGCGGAACTCAATCGTGTTGAGCGTTGCTTCGATCATCTCCCGCTCGATGCCGTTTTTGGCAAGCGATTGCAGCGTTTCGAGGATCAACGACTCGACTTTGCTGGCCGCGTCAGTTTCGATCCCTTTGAGACCCGTCGAGAAGTAGAACGGACTGATGTCGCCCACCACGCCGCCACCCGTGAGGTCTTCACCCAAACCGGAGTCAATCAGCGCCTTACGCAGTGGTGAGGCAGGCGTGCCGACCAGCAGGTAGGAGAGCATCTCAAGACCAAGCGTTTGCTCAGTGTCGCTTGTGTCGGCCATCAACCAATTGAGCGTCAGGAAGGATTTGCCGCCTTCCGGCCCGGCACTGTACGGATAGGTCATGCGGCGCGGTTCGGGGAAGGGTTCGGGTAATTTGCGCTCATGGTTGATCGTGATCGGCTCGAAACCGCTCAAAATGCCGTCCATATAGCGTAGTCGTTCGGCGGGATCGTCATCCCCGTAAAAATAAATCAGCGCATTAGACGGATGATAATAGGTATCGTGGAACGTTTTGAACTGCTCATAGGTCAGCGTCGGGATGGCTTTTGGATCACCGCCGGAGTTGACGCCATACAGCGTATCGGGATAGAGCGATTGTTGGGAGAACTCGGCTAGCAGGCCATCCGGTGAAGACAGCGCGCCCTTCATCTCATTGAACACGACGCCCTTGTAGACGAGCGGCGCATCAAGCGATTCAAGTTCGTAGTGCCAACCTTCCTGTCGAAGCGTGTTGGGCGTGATGAGCGGATAAAACACCGCATCGACGTATACATCAATCAGGTTATAGAAGTCGCGCACGTTTTGACTGGCAACCGGGTAAAGCGTTTTGTCGGGGTAGGTCATGGCGTTGACGAACGTGTTCAGCGACCCCTTGATCAGTTCAACGAACGGCTCTTTGAGCGGATACTTGCGCGAACCGCACAACACCGAATGCTCCATGATGTGCGCGATGCCGTTGGAGTCGGCGGGCGGCGTGTAAAAATTGACGCTGAACACCTTGTTTTCATCGGCGTTTTCCATCGAAAGCAACTGAGCGCCCGTCTTGACGTGCCGGAACAAGCGCGCTTTTGTGTTCAATTCCGGGATCATTTGCTCCCGGAGCAGTTCAAAACCGTGTATCGTTGTCATGTTACGCTGTCACCACATATTTATCGACGTAATATTGCAGGTTGAGTTTTTCGCCCGTTGCCGTTTCCAGACCCTCATTCCAGGGTTGAGTCGCGCCCAGACCGAACACCTTTTCGCGGAAGAAATCGCCCGCCGCCGTGCTGCCGATCAGCTTGCCGATGTGCGTATCGATCCAATTGCGCCATTGCGCGCCCATCATATCGCCGAGCAAATAATTCTGATAATAGGCGGGTGCTAAGGCGATGTGATTCTTCGTCGCCCAGTCCGGTGCCTGCCGATCTTCTGGCCGCGTCAGGAACTGGTACTTCTCGACAAGTTCCCACCACAGTTGATCGAGATCGCGCTCCGGGTCTTCGTACATGAACCGCTCGAAATTGACGACGACCATCACCCAGCGCGCGAAGATGATCATGCCCAGAAGATCGCGCTTGCGGGCGGCTTCGGCCAGGCCATCGGCTTGTTCGGGCGTCAGGCCGCGTACTTCGATCAACCATGTGCGGTCTAAGGTCATGCCGCCCATCAGTTTCGCCATCGCTTCGGTACTCAGAATGTGCGCCGGGGCACGCAAAATCCAGGGCACGCTTTGCGGGATGTACTTGTCATAAACGCCATGACCCAGTTCATGCAAGAGTGTTTCCGTCCAGCGTTCGCTTGGGATCAGGTTATCCAGCGTGCGAATATCGCCTTCGCGGTCAACGTGGATGCAAAAGGCGTGCTGATCCTTGCCTTCACGCTCATAGAGATCGCTGCGCGCCAGAATATCGCGTACTTCCATGCCCAGGCCATCATAGGTTTTGATCGCCAGGTCTTCCAGCTTTTGATCGGTGAAGAACTGATCAAAATCGGTCTCGCCCATTTTCGGCGCGCGCTGGAAAAACAAATCGCTGTAATGCCAGGGGCGCAGGTCTTCCACCGGGACGTGAAAGCGTTCACTCAGTTCGGCATCCAGTTCGGCTTTAAGCGTGCGGAAGGGCGCATCCGTGCGTTTTGCCAGATCGTCCAACATGCCGTACAACCAATCTG
>JBBSEU010000393.1:0-3747 GCA_038239365.1 Aggregatilineales bacterium | reverse complement strand
GATGTACAACCAGCACTGGTCATTTATACCCTGTGTCCCGTCTGGCAAGCTGCGCGAGCAATCAAGCTGCATCACGTCCCAGATCGACCAGCGTACTGGATGATCCGAGATATTTTGAAAACTTAGATCGAGTTGAATACGTGATGTGTTTGGTGTAAGCCTCAACTGTCTCTGAATTTGCAAACTTGTACGAGCATCCGGCAGGCTGGTCAATGTCAATTTGACGGCCTGGCCTTCATGCACTGGTTCGGCCTGGTACAAACCCGAATCGAGGACTGGATCAGGCGGACCCGGCCACTGATCCGCACGTTCCCAACCTTGCGGCGCAGGCCACGTTTTTTCGCCGCCATAGTTCTTCCAGGCGAGGAGTGTTCCATCGCCCGCGTATTCTTCGGCAGTGAACCGCTTGCCCCACAGTTCAGGGTTCGTGAACAAAAATTGATAATTGCCCAGGCGGAGCGCCATTACCCGTCCACCAAGTTCCGGTACGACAACTACCTCTACTAAATCATTGGCAAGGCGTGTCGCTGACCAGCCATGTAACGAAATGTCTTCCAACTGGCAGGCCGCAGAGTCGCTAGTCATGCGGTCTCTTCCGCGTAGGAAAGCAACAAATCGACTTCATCCTGCCGATAGGCATTGCCATCGGGGTAAAGAACGCCTTGAAAGTAGATTTCCTCAGGAGCGGCGGGTGCATGAAGCCATTGATAGCGGGTCTGGTTGACGCCGATCATCAATTCCCAGAAATACCAGCCGATGCCGTGCTGCCTGAGCAAGGGCAGCATCTCGGCCAATTCACCATGATTAGGTCGTCCCAGTATTTCAGTGGCGGCTATTGGTTTGCCGAATGTTTTGGCACTCTCGATAATGCGGGCGGCTTCGTCCGGTTCGCGCGTTGGACTGATGTACGGGTGAATATTCGTAATGTCGGAAAGCAGCGCCCCATAATAGCAGGATGTGAGCGGCTGATCGGGATTGACGGCACGCGCCCACTCGAACACATCACGAACCAGTGCAATACTGTAGATACGTACCTGGGCTTCGTTGTACAAATCCCAGGCAATCACGCGCGGATCGTGCCTGAAGGTGCCGATCAGATCGTCTGCGTAACGGCGCAATTTAGGTCGGTAGGCAAGTGCCATGCGAGATCGACCCGGCGAACTTTGCCACAGATAGTTGTGCTGGCCGGGTTTGGGTTCAGCCTGTGGACCCAGTGATGGCTCTGGGCCAAAACAGTCGTCAAATAAGACAGGCATTGTTGACAAGCCGTGCCGATCAGCGCAGGCCAGAAACGCCTCGAACTTTTCGATCAGCCCTTTCGGATCATGTTCATAGACCAGATATTGCAAAAAGACACGAACGCTGTTGAGTCCTAAGCATTCGGCAAAGCCCAGTTCACGGTCAATTGTCGTCAGGTCAAATTCCTCCCAGAACTGGGTATCGTTGACTGCGTTGGAGGGCACATAGTTCGCGCCCCGTATAGAGGCGATACGATCAAAAAGTGCGTCGGCCATAACCAGTTTGCATCCTTTGGTGAGAAATTCAGCCTTTAAGCCCGGTGGTAGCGATCCCTTTGACAAAGTAGCGTTGTAGGGTCAAAAAGAAAATGACGGCTGGAAGCGTGGCAACGGCGGCGGCGGCCATTGTGATCCCGAAGCTGGTCGACATCCCGGCACTGGCGACCAACGATGACAAGCCAACAGGTACGGTGCGGGTGCGGTCACTGTTCGAGACGATTAGCGGCCAGAAAAACTCGTTCCAGCTTCCCACGAAAGTGAAGATCGCAACGGAAGCCAGTGCCGGACGTGAAAGTGGCACCAGCACGCGCCACACGAAGCCGAGACGTGTGCAGCCGTCGATAGTGGCCGCGTCTTCCAGTTCGGCGGGCAGCGTGCCGAAGAACTGTGTCAGCAAAAATACGCCGAAGGCATTGGCGGCAGCAGGCACGGAGAGACTGAAATAGCTGTCCGAAATTCCTAAACGGCTTAACCCCAGGAACAGTGGTACCAGCAAAATTTCGCGCGGCAGCAAAAACGTTGAAAGGATCATGATCATCACAACGGAGCGCCCGCGAAAACGAAGTCTTGAGAGTGGATAAGCGGCCAGCGTGTCCACTACCAGGGTCAGACAGGTCGTGATCGTTGCCACGATTAAGCTATTTTTGAACCATTGCAGCATCGGGAATCGCTGGAACACACCCAAATAATAGTCCGCTGTCGGCTGTTGTGGCAGCCAGGTCACCGGATAATGAAAGATTTCGGGCGGTGGTTTCAACGATGTAACGATCATCCAGAGCATGGGCGCGCCCCACATCACTGCAACGACGATCATCAAACTGTACAGGAACACACGGCTGACCAGAATCGATGTAAGGGCATTTGGAGTCGTGCCGCGCCGCGTCGCCGTCGTTAAGGTTGTCATAGTTTACAACACCTTCATTGCACGCAGTTGAACGACGGTAAAAATGAGTGTCAGGATAAGTAGAATGACGGCAGCCGCCGCCGCCTGCCCCATGCGAAAATTCTGAAAGGCAGTCTGGTAAATATATTGTGCGATGACGAACGTTCGCGCTTGCGGACCGCCTTTCGTCATGACGAAGGCTTGCCCAAACACGCGCCAGCAGGCAATCACCGTTGTGGGGATAACAAACGCATTCACGGGCAGCAGCATCGGAATCGTGATGAAGCGGAACAATTGCCAGCGTCCCGCGCCATCCATGCGTGCCGCTTCGTATAATTCTTCGGGAATGTCCTGCAAACCGGCCAGATAAATGATCATGTTGGCATTGACCGTCCACCAGATCGTGGTGAGAGCCAGCGCAGGCATGGCCGAGTTCACATCAGTAAGCCAGCCGATTGCCGGATTGATGCCCAGCGGACTCAGATAGAAATTGAGCAGCCCAAAAGTGCGGTCATAAATCCACACCCAGACGATTCCTACCACCGAAACACTGACCACATAGGGCAAAAAGATGATCGTGCGGAACAGACTCCGCCCGCGCAGATTCTGATTGGCAAGCAGCGCCAGCAGCAGTCCGATCACAATCAAGGGGATCGCGGTGATCAGTACGAAGTAGAGGGTATTCCCCAATGACTGCCGGAACATTGGATCGTTGAAGATCGTTTCATAATTCTTGATGCCGACAAAACGGGGCGTGCCGCTGATGCTCCAATCGGTGAAGCTGGCAAAAACCCCCACGATGGCCGGAACAAGCAGGAAAACACAAAACAGGATGAGATAGGGGGTGAGGAACAGATAAGCACTCACCTCGCGCTGTCTGCCGAAGTTCCCAATGCGAACAGCCAGGCGTGGCTTAACGACTGCATTGCTACTTAAAATTGTCATTCGGCCTCAAAATGTGGGCAGGGGCAATAAGTCACCCCCGCCAATTTTTCAGTTGAGTATCTTATGAACTGATTGGTTTTGCCAGTTCGTCATCGATGCCCTGCTTCATATCGTCAAGCGCCTGCTTGACCGGCTTGGAATTTGCCAGAGCAGCTTCCAGGTTAGTCGAAAGCGGGGTTGGCTTGCTGAACGAGAAGATGGCGCTGTACTGCGGGACGGACGGCTCCAGCACCGCGTCAGGAAGCGTATCAATGAACGCCTTGTAGTATGGATAGCGTGCGTCGTCAGTGAATTCCTTGCTGACCAGTGCCGCCGGGGAGACGGGAATGATTCCGACGACTTTGGCGGGCAGCGCGTAGTTCTCGAAGAACCACTTCATAAACTTGACGCCAGCTTCGTATT
>JBBSEU010000392.1:0-3764 GCA_038239365.1 Aggregatilineales bacterium | reverse complement strand
GTCAGTTTCGCCCGATGGCACGCGCGTCATCTTCTGGGAAGCGCGAGATCGGGCGATCTGGGAGATACATTTGCCTGCCGTATCGATCTGATCCGGCTAGAGGCTGTAGATTTCGCCGTACTTGGCGCGCAGATACTTAACGTAGGAACGCGATTGAAGCGGTTCACCGGTGACGCGCTTGACCAATTCCTGCGGCTTATATTTGCGTCCATGAACATGAATATTCTCACGCAGCCAACCGAGTAGGCTGCTGAACTGCCCTTGCTCGATGTCAGATGGAATAGACGGCACCGCAGCAATCGCCTTTTCATAAAGCTGCGAAGCCAGCATACTGCCCAGCGAATAGGTTGCGAAGTAGCCCATCAAGCCGCCCGACCAGTGAACATCCTGCAAAATGCCGAGTGTATCCGTTGGCGGGACAATCCCCAGATAGGCTTTGCTCTTGGCATTCCAGGCTTCGGGTGCATCGGCAACTTTCAGCTTGCCTTCGATCAGTTCGTTTTCCATCTCGAAGCGCAGCATGATATGCAGGCTGTACGTCACTTCATCGGCCTCTACGCGAATGAAGGACGGCTTGGACGTGTTGATCGCCCGATAGAACGTCTCCATATCCACATCGGCCAGCGATTCGGGGAACACGTCCTGAAGCAATGGATAGTAGTGCTTCCAGAAGCCGCGACTGCGCCCGACCACGTTTTCCCACAGACGGGATTGGCTTTCGTGAACGCCCAACGACGTACCGGAAGCCAGACGAGTCGGTAAATTCGCACCGACATTCTGTTCATAGAGGCCGTGTCCGGTTTCGTGCATTGTGCCGAACAGCGCCATTTGCAGGAAGTTCGGGTCAAAGCGCGTCGTGATTCGCACATCATCGCGTGAAAGGCTCTGGCAGAAGGGGTGAACGGCCTTATCCTGACGCCCTCGGTGAAAATCGAAGCCGTAATCGCGCGCCACCCGCACCGCGAATTCGTTTTGCTTGTGAAGATCATAGTGGCGATGCAGCACATCATCATTGGCGCGATCCTGATGTTCGACAATCGCGGCTACTAATGGCACAACGTCTTTCTTGAGGTCAGCGAAGATCATCTCCACCTCAGCCGTTTTCATATCGGGTTCGTACTGATCGAGCAGCGCATCATAAATGCGATCTGTATAACCCAGGTATTCGGCCAGACGGCGGCTCAGGTCTACTGTTTTTTCAAGATAGGGCGCGAATGCTGGATAGTTGTTTTCGGCGCGCGCCTTCGCCCAGACATTATGCGCCATCGTGCTGTGATGGCTTAGCTCCGCCACCAGTGACGCCGGGATTTTCGTCGCCAGATCGTAATCATGCTGTGTCACGCGGATCAGACTGGCGTCATCGCTGTCATAGTCTGCGCCGTTCAGTTCGGCTTTGCCGTCTTGCAACAGCTTGCCCGTTTCATCGGCGGTGAACATCTCATGCGCGATTCGGCTCAGTGTCGAAAGCTGTCCGGCGCGGGTCGCTGCACCGCCTTCGGGCATATAGGTTTGCTGCTCCCAGGAAAGCAGCGCCGCTGAACTATTGATGTTCTGAATATCTTCGAGGCGCGTTTTTAATTGTGATAACACACTGGACATGGGGTATTTACCTGTTCTAAATGGTGACTGAGGATCGGTAAAAGCCTACCACGCCGGGCATCATTTGTACAGACGCCTCGAATTACCTTCACCTATGTGCAAAATCGCCGGGAAATTGCTTCCCCGGCGTAAGTATTCACGACTTCTGCTTGATTTCCTCGATCTTCTGGCTGGCGTCTTCGTCCTCACGGGTGTTTTGTACCGTTGGCGTCTCAATCGGCGTTTCTGTCTCAGGGTGCTGTGCCACCCGCTGAATGACCAACTGCTGCATTCGCTCTAATGCGGTATGCCCAAAGCGCCGTTGCAAGCCGCGCCCCCATATCCTGAAACCAAGCCGATAGAACGGATTTGGGATGAAATTCGTTTTGGAGTAGGCATGAATGCGAAATTCGATTTCACCACTCTCCAAAAACTTCCAGAGTTCAAAGGTGATCTCACCCATCTCGAAGTGCCCAGCCAGCGTGCTGTAGCTGTAGCCCCAGACCTGCGCTTTGCCCCGTTTCCCACTGTCACGCTGTTCATCAATCACTTCACTCACCCGCACACCAAACAAAAACGTAAAGACCATAAAGCGCGCCCGGATGATCATGATTCGGTCTTTAAGTGGGCCGTCCGGCACGAATATGCCAGTCACAAGTGATGGATCGGGAAATTCATAATTGAGCATGATCTGTTTGGCCGTTTCCCAGGGGCCATTTGGCACAGGGCTACCTGGTGCTTCCGACGGCAAACCAATCGAGTATTCGTCGATATGCCAGCCGTTCTTTTCGGTGAACTCCTCACGTTTACTTGGATCGAAGTTCAGTTTGGCCGCGCGCCACTGATCGAATTGGCCGGAATATTGTTTCCAGAGTGGTGTTTCCTGTTTGGCATCAAAGCGCGTTTTATGCGTCATAATATTGATCTTCCCTAATATTTCGCCGCCGCTGTCTGCTGCAACTTCTCGGCAAAAATACGCCCACATGCGCGTTTGCGAATACTTGGAGATATTCAGGACGCGATAAAAGAAGTCGGTGATCGAGTCGCTGCTGCGTGCCCACGAACGAATCTCGAAACGGACAGCATCATTTCGATCTGGATGATCGATCACCCGGAACTGAATTTCTCCGGCCTCAAGATGCCCCTCCAGCGTGATAAACGTAAACGAATCAGGCTGCACATCGATCACCCGCACTGGGCCATTCCAGGGGCCGGTGATAATCACGTTGAACTCGTCACCCATCTTGAAGTCGTTCTCAGCGCCTTTGGTCTTCTCAAAGCGTGCCAGTTCGCCCGGCGTGTAATGATTCAAATCATCTTTGACAAGCTGCAGGAGCGCCTCTTTGCTCATCTGAGGGTTCAGAATATCCACCTGATAAACCCGATAGTAGAGTGGCCCTTGCCCGTCTGTCGTTAGTTGAAGTGGTTTGTTGCCTTCAAAATCGCGCTTGTTGAGCGGGTGAACCGACGGCTGCGTGGTTGCCACTTCGAGTTCCGTTTCCTGCACTGCCATTTGCCAGCGCCGTGCAAACCACCACGCAAACAGGCTGGCCGCACCCGCGAAGACCGACACACCAAACACGATACGTTTACGATTTCCTGGAGTAGACACGAGCTTTTGTTAAACCTGTCACTTAATGATGATTTGCATTAGCACAAGCTGTGCCGAACAGGTTTGCAGCACGACTTTTGAGGGATTATCTAACGTTGAGGTAGCGATAGAGGGAACAAAAATGGCCGAACCTGTATCGGTTCGGCCACTCTCGAAAACAATCAAACGACGCGGTTAGGCACTTGGCTGCGCTGCCGTGCCCATCGTAGGGGCAGCGGGCGCTTCTTCGCTGGTTTCTTCACGACGGAACTGCGACATATACAACTCGTAGAACTCACCCTTCTTTTCGAGCAGTTCATTGAACTTGCCGCGCTCAATCACTTCGCCGTTCTTGAGCATCAACACCTGATCGGCATTGCGGATCGTGCTGAGGCGGTGCGCGATCACGAAGCTGGTACGGCCTTCGAGCAGCTTCTCGAACGCCTTCTGAATCAACCGCTCAGTGCGTGTATCGACGCTACTGGTCGCTTCATCCAGGATCAGGATACGCGGGTTGGCAAGCGCCGCACGCGCAATCGAGATCAACTGTCGCTGACCCTGGCTCAGGCCACCGCCGCGCTCACCGAGGATCGTC
>JBBSEU010000391.1:0-3765 GCA_038239365.1 Aggregatilineales bacterium | reverse complement strand
CTGCAAAACCACGCGCCGGAGAGATTAGTGTTCTCCGGCGCGTGGTTTTTCTATCTATTTTGCAGCGGCGGTAGGAACTGCCGTTGGTTGCGTTGGATCATTATTCGGATCAGCGGCGGGCAGCAGCGTAAACAGCACCCCATCGCTGCGGCCATACACTTCGGGGAAGTAGTATTCCTGCGCCGTCGTCGGGATCACATGATACTTTCCGGCCAAACCCGCGCGGATCACATACGTGTAGCTGTAGGTACCCGCTGGCAGATATTCCGCCGAAAGCACCGTCTTTTCGTCCTTAAGCTGCGTATCCCCGAACCACCACCACCCGTAACCGCCGCTGAGCGGGTCTTCGAGCCGTAGCTGCGGTTGCGTGCCCACGCTGCCGGATGTTGCCAGATCGGGGTTGATCGCTTCGCTTCCCGCCGGAATCGGGTCAGTCAGCACGACGTACTGCATATCACTCGGCGCGATGATCGTCAGCGTCACGCGGATGTTATCACCAACATGCGCTTCGCTGATCGGCTTATTCGTGCGGTCAGCGGCCAAACTGTACTGACGCGAAACAGTCAGGCCGCGACTCAACGCCTTGACCTGCTCGACGGGCAGATAGGCGTTCAGGTTCGCCGTGTAATACAGCACTCCATCGCCCGGCGTGCGCGTGATCGCCAGACGATTCACATCACCCGCGATCAGATTGCCAACCTGTACCCGCAGCGTCACCGTATCTTTGACGGTATCCGCTGTCGCCTGCTTGTTATCGGTCAGCGGCTTGTCATTGAGCGCCGCGCCAAACGTGTAGTTGGGACGCAGTTCGCCCGTACTCAGCATCCAATCGGTGAGCGCCATCACAGCCCAGGCCGTTTCCTGAGTCGTCTCCCAAACATCCGCCTTGCGCGCCACCATCAGCCAGCGTACCACGTTAGGCAGCAAGCCGTTAGTAGGCTGCACCTCGGTGAGCGCCTGCAAGACAATGGCCGTCGTGCGCGTATCGGTATTCCAGTTCCAGTAGTCGGAGTAGCTTTCCTGCCAGTGCTGACCGCTGGCACTGGTGACGGCGCTGTTTTGCAGATCGGAGATGAGCGGCGCAAGATGTGTTGTATCCTTCAAAATATTGAAGGTCATCAGCAGGTAAGCGCGCGCGTAGATGCTCATCTTTTCGCGGATGGTGAACAACTGCACCGTCCGGCTGACATTCCCAGCACCTGCCCGCGCCAGCGCATACAGCACGAATGCTTGACGATTCAGTTGGTAGGTTTCGGCCTGTGCGCCGGGTTCCTGCAACCGCGACGTAACAAAGGCGACGGCCTTGTTGAAGACCCGATCATCAACTGCGTAACCGCTGCGCTTGGCTTCGGCCAAACCGATCAGCGCGTAAGCCGTGACATGATCGGTGCTTCGGTCTTCCACACACCAACCCCAGCCACCGTCCGGGTGCTGCTGACTGTACAGCCGCTGCAAAGCGATGTTGATCGCTTCGTCCAGTGTTGCCTTGAGTTCCGGCTTGCTCAGCTTCAATTGATCGAGCGCGCGGTAGGTCATCAGATTCGGTAAGAAAGTGCTGACCGTTTGTTCGGTGCAATCGTAGCGATTCAGCGCCAATGCCCTGAGCGCGTCCGTCGTGACGGCAGCTAGCGACGGATTGAGTTGCACGTTCAGATCGCCCTGGGTGACGTTGAACTGCTTCGGCAAAACGATCCCTTCAACCCGATCTCCGCCAGCCTTATCGATCACACCCGACGTGCTGACCGTTTCAGGCGCTTCGTACTTATAGATCGGCAGCATCTTGTCCGCGCCCTGCCCAACGGCGGATTTAGCGGCGTCGGTGTATTTGTTATCGACGGTGCTGGCGAAGAACGTCACATCCACGTTCGGCACATCGTTGATCGTCACCGGCCAGTCGATACGAGTGCGTTGCCCGGCTTTGATCGTGACCGTCTGTGATTCGGGCGTACTGAGTGTGCCGCCCTTCAACCCGATCCTGATCGTCACCTGCTGATCGGCACCCGTATTATTGTTGACAATGGCGGCCATCGTAGCACTGTCGCCCGCGATGAAGAAACGCGGCGTGATCGGGCGAATGAGCAGCGGTTTAGTGCTGAGCAGATCGAACGTCGTTTGCCCGACGAGCGTTGTGTTCAGTTCGCCAGTGGGGAGCGTCACCGCGCGCGCATCGAGTCGCCAGGTGGTTAACTGATCGGGCAGCGTAACAGCGACGGTTGCCACGCCGTTCGCATCGGTTTGCACGGCGGGACTCCACAGCGGCGTATCGAGGAATAGTTGGCGCACTTCAAACAAACCGCCTTCTGGCCCGCCGCCACCACCGCCCTTGACCGTGTTCAGGATCGTCTGTGTTTGCTCATCGACGCTGATCGTAAGCGTCGAAGCCGTCCGAACGCTCAATGCCTGTTGATCATAGAAATGCTGCAAAATCGGCGTGCTGGTATCGGGCAGCAGTGAGAGTACGGCCAGATCGGTCAGGCCAACGCCCACTTCGGCCTTGACCGGATTACCCGCGTAGTCGGTCACTTTGAGCGTGTAGTTGACCTGTTCGCGCGGCCCGGCTTGCGGTTTATCGGATTTCACGTCGATATTCAGCTTATAACGATTCGCCTCAACATTGATTTGAACCAAACCAAGCCGGAAAGCCGGGATCGGGTTCTTATCGTCCACGCCCTTGATAATCGTCACGCTCACAAACGCATTTGGCGCAAAGTGTGCGTCAATCGGCAGTTTGTAGACGGTGCTGTTGGTGGGCAGATCGATCACTTCACTCTTGAGAATGCCGCCGCGCTCCACTGTGATCCACGCTTTGGCCGCGCCCTGGAACGGCGATGGGATCAAAATCGAAGCGGTATCACCGATCTTGTAATCTGTACGATCCGTCTTCAATTCGATGCCGTAATTGTTGCGCTGCCGCCAGGGGACATAATCCGGTCCGGCCACATACACGAATGTCGACGCCGTGATCTGATGCCCCTTCGAGTCGCGCGTGGTCACATAAACTTTGTAGCTGCCGCCGCGTGGCGGTGTGAAGGTGTAAACCGCCTTGCCATTCGCATCGGTTTTGACCGTGCTGCTGTCAATCGGGTTTTCCTTCACATCATACGTCCAGATCGTGCGGCCATCATCCGGGCTAACCTGCTTGACGCTGTGCCATTCGCGCTCAACGGCGCGCACGCTGATGTCTGTGTTGGGCAGTGGCTTGCTCTCCCAATCGACGGCGATCACATCGATCTTGGCGGGTTGATTGGCCTGACCGATGTATTCTTCGGGTGCCGCGCCAACGTACAGTTCGCCCGCGTGGACGATGACCTGTGCCCGTGCCGCGACAAGCTGACCGGATTCGTCGGTTACGCGCGCTTCAACCGTGAACGCTTGGCTCTGCTTCGCTTTGCCCAGATCGGCGGGTACTTCGATCACGAATTTGCCGTTCGCGTCCGTTTTGCCTTTGCCCTCGGCAATCGAAAGGCCATACTGCGAGTCGCCGCCGCTTGGCCCGGCGTCCTCGTCATAATCGTAGAACGAGTAATTGCCCTGCCCAATGTAGTTGAAGAAGTAGTTATCGCTCAACACTGACCACTCTACCGGCACGTTGTTGACCGCGCCGCCAAAGAAGAATGTGCTGTCCACCTCAACTTTGATCTTATCACCCTGGACAACCTGATCGCGCTCCGCTTTGGCGTTGACCTGGAACTCTGGCGTGCGGTATTCGGCCACGCTGAACACGCGCGAGAACTGACGGCGATCATCCGGGTTTTTGGCGTTCGG
>JBBSEU010000390.1:0-3873 GCA_038239365.1 Aggregatilineales bacterium | reverse complement strand
CCAGGTACATCACGGCCACGCGGTCACAGATGTAGCGAACCATGCTCAAGTCGTGCGCGATGAACAGGTACGTCAGGCCGAATTCCTTTTGCAGGTCTTGCAGCAGGTTCACGACTTGCGCCTGAATCGACACGTCGAGCGCGGAGATCGGCTCATCGCAGACGATGAAAGTGGGGTTGAGCGCCAACGCCCGCGCGATCCCGATGCGCTGCCGCTGACCGCCTGAAAACTCGTGCGGGTAGCGATTCACGAAGTACGGGTTCAGGTTGACGCGCTCCAACAGGTATTGAACTTTTTCCTGCTGCTCTTTGGCGTTGCCGACGTTGTGAACGCGCAGGGGTTCGGCGATGATGCGACCCACCGACATACGCGGGTTGAGCGAGGCATACGGGTCCTGGAAGATCATTTGCATACGGCGGCGCATCTTGCGGAGCGATTCGCCTTTGAGGGTGGAGAGTTCCACACCTTCAAAGTTCACCGTCCCGGCGGTGGGACGATACAACTGCAAAACAGTGCGCCCCATCGTCGATTTGCCGCAGCCCGATTCGCCCACGACGCCGAGCGTTTCGCCCTTGAACACATCGAACGAGACGCCATCGACGGCCTTCACGTTGCCGACTTCGCGCTGAACGAGCAGACCGGACGTGATCGGGAAATACTTTTTCAGATCGCGCACCGAGACAAGCGGCGCTTCTCCGATGGCACGAGCGGGTTTGGCTTGTGGTGTTGCTTGTACATCAACCATTGTTGGAGGGCGCTCCTTCTGTCACGCCTGGTCCTTGACGGACATCGACCCAGCAGGCCGCGATATGATTTGGGTTGCCGTCGCTCACCGGGCGCAGCGGCGGATTTTCGTTCCAGCACTTTTCAACGTGGTAGGCACAGCGCGGCGCGAAGGGGCAGCCGACGGGCTTCTTTCGCATATCGGGCGGTGCGCCTTCAATCGACACGAGCCGATCATTTTTGCCGTCGATGCGCGGCAGTGATGCTTTGAGGCCGAGTGTGTACGGGTGGCGCGAGTCGCGGAAGACGGAGTTGACCGGACCGCGCTCAACGATGAAGCCAGCGTACATGACCTGCACCGTATCGGCCAGACCCGCCACGACGCCCAGATCGTGCGAAATCCAGATCATCGCCATACCGATCTTATCACGTAGTCGCTTGACCAGATCGAGGATTTGCGCCTGGATCGTCACGTCAAGCGCCGTCGTGGGTTCGTCGGCGATGAGCAACTGCGGGTTGCAGGAAAGCGCCATTGCGATCATGGCGCGCTGACGCATACCACCTGAAAACTGGTGCGGATAGCTGTCCAGTCGCTGCGCGGCCATCGGGATACCGACCATCGAGAGCAGTTCAGCGGCACGTTCGCGCGATTGTTCGTTATCCATGCCCAGGTGCAGCCGGAGTGCTTCGGTGATCTGGCGGCCAATGGTCAGCACCGGGTTGAGCGAGGTCATCGGGTCCTGAAAGATCATAGCGATTTCTGCGCCGCGCACCATTCGCATCTCCTCTTTGGAGAGTTTGAGCAGGTCGCGGCCTCGGAACATCACCGTCCCGGACTCGATGATGCCGGGCGGTGTGGGAATCAAGCCCATAATGGAAAGACACTGCACGCTCTTGCCGCTGCCGCTTTCGCCAACAACGCCAAGTGTTTCACCTTCGTCAAGCGTATAGGAAACCCCATTTACGGCGTGAACAACGCCTTCCTGGGTTTTGAAGCGTGTAACGAGGTCTTTGACCTCCATTAAGACGGTCAAAGGGATACTCCTTAATAAAGAACAGGACGAAAAAAAGAGGCAGAAGCCAGGCTAATCAGCTATTTTGGTTAATTTGCCCTTAATCGGACAAATTGTAGACGGGTCGCAAGCGATCTGCAAATTCCTATAACGGCAATCTGCACTATTACACGCGAAAGGGGGCACAGGTTCAAATCCTGTTATAATAACGACTGCAAGACTATCGGCAGGAATAACCGCTATGAATCCAACGCTATTGGCACTGCTACATGAGATGGCTCAACACGGACTGGCAAATGACGCCGAACACACAGATCGTAATCAAAAGATGCTCAACCTGGAGCCGGAAACGGCGCAGTTGATGAGTACCTTGATTCGGAGCGGCGGCTGTACACGTATGCTGGAGATCGGCACATCGAATGGTTACAGCACAATCTGGCTGGCCGACGCCATGCACAGCACGGGCGGCCATGTGATCACGCTGGATCGTAACCCGGATAAGCATAAGTTGGCCGAAGAAAATTTGCGGCGGGCAAAGCTGCTCGACTATGTGACGTTCATCAGCGGCGATGCAACAGCGATCATCGGCACACTGCCGGGGCCGTTCGACTGCATTTTCTTCGATGCGGATCGGATCAGCGCGCCAGACCAACTACGATTGCTGCTGCCCAAACTGACAGACAAGGTGCTGCTGCTGGCCGATAATGCGCTCTCACACCCAGACGAGATCGAAGGCTATCTGGAGCTGGTACAGACCTTGCCAGAATTTGATCACCTGATCGTGCCAGTGGGCAAAGGGCTGAGCGTCAGCTATCGGGATAGTTAAAGGCGATGGTCACACTGGAAAAGCTCTATACGGCGGATGAATTATGGGAACTCTCGCAAGGCGCAGATGAGAAGCGTTACGAATTGTGGAATGGAAGGTTGGTTGAAGTGTCGCCTAGTGGGGATATGCACACAATTCTAAGTACATGGTTGGCTTATCTACTGCTTGGTTATGTTGTTGAACGCGATCTGGGCGATGTAACCGGAGAAATTGGCGGCTTTCGGCTGAGTGAAGACACCGTACTTGCGCCGGACGTTGGCTTTATTGCTAAAGGCCGTCTGGAACTTTCGGGTAAGTTCATCCCGTTCGCGCCCGACCTGGCGGTTGAGATTCGTTCACCGGGCGACACACAACCTGAAATTTACGACAAGGTTGTGGAATATTTCAGGTACGGGACGCGGCTGGTGTGGGTGGTTTATCCCAAGTCGAAAACGATTCATGTTTACACGTCCGCGATACAGGTCAGCATTTTGACACTGGATGATACGTTGGATGGTGGTGATGTGCTGCCCGGTTTCAACGTGAGTGTGCGTGAGGTGTTTCGGCGGCTGCTCAACTGACGATGTTTACAGATGAAGGACTTCTGATGCAATCTCTACTTGAACGCCTGGAAAGTGGCGTGTTATTGGCCGATGGTGCAATGGGTACGATGCTGCACAGTACGGGCGTGCGGATCGATACCAGCTTCGATGAACTGAACCTGAGCGATCCGGCGCGTGTGGCGGCGATTCACCATGCGTTCATCGACGCAGGCGCGGAACTAATCGAGACGAATACCTTTAGCGCCAATCGGTACAAGCTGCACGATCATGATCTGTCTGTTGCGGCGGTTAATCGGGCGGCGGTTGAACTGGCAAAGCGCAGTGTCGCGGCGGCCTACAAGTCAGTATATATCGCGGGCGCGGTGGGGCCGTTGGGCGTGCGATTGGCACCCTTTGGTCGCGTGCAACCCGATCAGGCATTCGAGGCGTTCAAAGAGCAGATCGGCGCGTTGATCGAAGCGGGAGTCGATGCGATCCTGTTGGAGACGTTTACCGATCTGTATGAGATCGAGCAGGCGATCAAAGCATCACGCGCGGTTAACCCGGCGATCCCGGTGATCGCGTCGGTGACGTTTACGCGCGATGATCGAACGGTGCTGGGTGATACCCCTACCGAAGTGGCAACGCGCCTGATCGAAATGGGTGCGGAGGTGATCGGCGTGAATTGCAGTGGCGGCCCCTCGCAGATCACACGGGTGGCGCGTGTGATGCGTGATGCTGCTCCATCGGCGCTGCTTTCGGCGATGTCCAACGCGGGTTTCCCTGAGTT
>JBBSEU010000389.1:0-3934 GCA_038239365.1 Aggregatilineales bacterium | reverse complement strand
GCACAAATGGTAATATTCGATCCCCGGCGTTTCACGCGGTTTCATGCTGCCAAACGCTTTCAAAATATCCAGTTTTAGTACGTCACACGAAGGAAACAGTCTTATGCGGAGTTCGACACCCCTTTGGCTGGTGGTGATTGCCGCGATCACTATTCTAGCCGTCTGGATGATTCTGCCGAATAATCCAGGCTTATTTGGCCGTCCCATCGAGGCACGTCCTGGCCTCGATATTCAGGGCGGTTTGCGCGTTTTGCTTGCGGCGGATGCCGGAGTCGAGGTGAATGCCGATAGCATCGACAAAGCGAAACAAATTGTAGAGAACCGCGTCAATGCGCTCGGCGTTTCGGAACCGGTGGTGCAAACCTCCGGCAGCAACCGTATCCTCGTAGAGCTACCCGGTATTCGTGATCCCAAACAGGCGATTGACCTGATCAAGCAAACGGGGTTGCTCGAATTCGTGGACTTTAGCAAGACAGGTTCTTGTACGGCGGCCATGCCCACTGCGGGTCAATTTATTTATACCAGCGCCCAGCAGCAGCTTCGCGGTGGCGCACCCGCACCGGGTGTCACACCGACGACCACCGGGACGGTTCAGCCAACACCAGCGGCCACGACCAGCGCCGTCGTAACAGTGCAGGCTACCGGTACGGGCACAACTGTAACCGTCACACTCGCGCCAACGGTTGTCCCGACTACAGCGCCGACGCTGGCCGCAACAACGGTAGCGACTTCGGCTGCAACTGCTGCCGCGACCAAAGTTTCGGCGAACACGAACGCTGATGTCAGCTTCAAGCCGAACTACGCACAGGCGACGGATCAGGCAACTGCTCAGGCAACAACCGCTGCCACAACGCAAGCTGTTGCCACTGCCGGCGGGACTACCCAAGCAACCGCTCAAGCGACAGCACAGGGCACAAGCGCGGCTACGGCTCAAGCAACGGGTGCCGCAACCGCCGCCGCAACGACCCTGCCCATTGATGGTAGTTCCAAAGAGCGTGCGCTGAGCAATCCATGCAGCCCTGGACAACCCTTCGCCACAATTATGACGGGTGGCGGTTTGCAGGACGCGACGCCGCAAATTGGCGGAAACGCTCAGAACCAGTGGGTAGTCAGCTTCACTTTGCGCGATAACGAAGAAGGCCGCAAGTTTGGCCCGTTCACCGCAACACACATTCAGCAGCCGATGGCGATTGTCCTGGATGGTCAGGTATTGAGCGCGCCAGTGATTCAGTCACGGCTGGATACAGGTGGGCAAATCACCGGGAACTTCACCCAGCAGCAGGCCAAAGACCTGGGCTTGCAACTGCGCTACGGTGCGCTACCCGTCCCGCTGCACGTCGAGTCGACGGAACAGGTTGGTGCCAGTCTCGGTGCGGAATCAGTGGCCGCTACCGGACGCGCAGGTATCTTGGGTGTGCTGGTCGTGCTGATCTACATGATCGTTGTTTACCGCATTCCGGGCGTCATGGCCGCGTTGGCACTGCTCTTGTTTGCAGCAATCAACTTTGCGCTGTACAAGTTCATCCCGGTAACGCTGACGTTGCCTGCCATTACCGGTTTCTTGATCTCGATTGGTACGGCGGTTGACGGTAACATCCTGATCTTTGAACGTATCAAGGAAGAACTGCGTTACGGGCGTCCACTCGATAAGGCCATCGAAGTTGGCTTTACGCGCGCCTGGCCGTCGATCCGCGACTCGAATATCTCGACGCTGATGATCGGCCTGATCCTGTACTTCTTCGGCGGTCAGTTCGGCGCTGGTGCGGTGCGTGGATTCGCCGTAACGTTGATGCTCGGTTTGCTGACGAACCTGTTTACGGCGGTTATCGTCACGCGCACACTGCTCAACGTGGTGTTAGTCGTCGCGGGTGATGCGCTGCGCCGCAATAAGTGGATGATCGGGTTGTAACGGAAAGAGAGATACAGATCATGTTTAACATCGTCCAGCGCCGCCGCTGGTTCTTCCTATTCTCCGGCGTGGTCATCATCGCCGGATTGATCGCAATGGGTATCTCGGTAGCGACTTACCCGGAACACTCGCCGCTGCGCCTGAGCATCGACTTTTTGGGCGGCAGCTTACTCGAAATCCAGTTCACGCCGCTTGATACGACGAAGCCTGTGACACCTGTCACAGAAGATGACATCATCGCGGCCTTCCGCAAGTTCAATGTGCAGGATATTCGCGTGCAGCGTCTTGGCACAGTCGAGGAAGACCGCTGGCAGATTCGAAGCGCCTATATCGATCAGGCGACTACCGAAAACGTCAAGAATGAGCTTAACACGGCAGGCAAAACCCTGAACGTGCAGCTTAACAACGATACACTGCGCCTCCAGCAGGTTAGCCCGACCATCGGCGGCGAAGTGACACGCGCGGCGCTCATCGCCACGATTGTCGCCAGTGCTGCCGTGCTGGGCTGGATCATGTTCGCTTTCCGCTCGGTGCAGGGCGCGTTCCGTTATGGCGCGTGTGCGGTGCTGGCGATGCTCCATGACGTGCTGGTGATGGTCGGCATCATGTCGATCATGGGCTTGCTGTTCAAGTGGGAAGTGGACGCACTGTTCCTCACTGGTTTGCTGACCGTCGTCGGCTACTCGGTGCAGGACACGATTGTCGTGTTTGACCGTATTCGTGAAAACACGATCAAGCATCGCGGCGAACCCTACGAAATGATCATTAACCGGAGCATCCTCGAAACACTGCAACGCTCGATCTCGATGCAGTTGGTCGTCGGCTTCGTGATGATCTCGCTGCTGCTCGTCGGTGGTGAATCGATCCGTCAGTTCGTGGCGATCCTGCTGATCGGTCTGTTGAGCGGTACGTACAGTTCCACCTTCACGGCGATTCCGCTGCTGGTGGCCTGGGATAAGGGGCAGCTTCCACTCGTTGGGCGGCTCAACCCCAGAGCGGCCTAATCCTTTTGCAGTGATTCAGTACCTTACAAACTGTAAGGTACTGAATCACTAATGCTTTTCAGGATTGAGGCGGTAATTTTCGGTTTTTATTTTTTTGAGCCAAAAGTGGACTTTCAGTGATTAAATCATAGCCCAATGTTTGGCTCGTTTCCTTAGCTTGACGCCCAATCATTTTTGCAACACTCCATACAATTTCCATCGCCGTAGACATAGGTACTGTATCTGCTTCTCCAAGTTTTTCAGTCGTCAAATCCTCCGCAAGGCGTGTATAAATCAGTGCATATTTGCCAAAATGATCGCGTGGATTATCTTTTGCACTAATCTTTAACTCGCCACGTAGTTGAGCCGTTGTTCTTTGCCACAAGCCACGATAAAGCTTTTCGGTTGCTTCAAGATAAATGTTAGATGGAGCGTTCAAAACGGCGATTTGTAGTGCTTCCACAAATTGCTTGCGAGTGACAATGCCTTGAATACGAGCCTCGATCCAGTCCTCAGATTTGCCTTGTATACGATATTGTTCGATAGTTTGATCAAACGCTCGAAAAAGCCCTAATTCTGGATCAGCGGTTTCCTCAAGCCGTTCTTTACCAACACGCGCAAGCCAAACTTTCATAGGTTCTGCCTTTGGCGATGGAATGGATTGGACAAGGCGCAGAATCTGTTCCGTATTCATTACATCAGTCAAATAACGTTTACCATCAGCAGCTATCAATTTCAGCAATTTACAGTCTGTAAGTGATTCATTTCCCTCATTTTTTAACCGCCCTTTCAATACATAGTAGTAGTTTTTAGCCTTTTTGGCGTTTGCGTCCAGCAAAACTGCTATAATGTCGGTGACACAGTAGTACCATTCATTCTCGTGCCAGGTTTTGCGGATGAGGCTACCGTCAATCTGATTCGTGGGGTGAAAATCGTTCATTTTTAACTCCAAAGTGTACTCGCCATTCAAGTTGTCTCAAAATACAAGTATACTAATTTGTAAACCGATACGCAAATTTTAATTACATTTGACGTGGTGCTT
>JBBSEU010000388.1:0-3937 GCA_038239365.1 Aggregatilineales bacterium | reverse complement strand
GAATGACCGCCGCTTTGTTTTGCCCTTTGTTGACAACAGCTAACAACCTTTGGCGTTCTTTGGGCGTAAGTTTGACCACATATTCTTTGTCCATTCAATCAGTCTACCTCACCCTGAATTCTCAGCAAGTTGCCGTACTAGTTTTCTCCAACTGCCGTTGTTAGCTGATAAATTTGTCGGAATCATAGTGAAGCATACCCATAATTTGTCTTAGTTCACGTTGGTTAAGTAATGATGTTTCTTCGATTTCATCGAGTGATACCCGATACTTGTCCCACCAGTTTTCAACCGTAGCCACTACTTTCGCCCGATGCGCGGCGATGTACCGTTCCAACTGAGCAGCCAGATCATCATGGGTCATGTCCATCACCAGGGCGCGGCAGTCATCCGGCAGCAGCGCGGCACGGGCTTGTTCGGTGTGGGCGATCAGCTTGTCCTTGAGCGCCTTGATCTGCTGCTTGACGAGTTTCAGGTTTTTCTTGAGCGTTTTTAGCGTCTCTTCATCGAGCAGCGCATCGGGATCGCCGTTCTCATCATCCAACGCGGCTTTGTGTGCGGCAAGCTGGGTGTCGATCTCTTCCTGTCGGGCGGTTTGCTCGCTCAAACGGATCAGGTAGTCGGGCAGCAGGCGGCGCACAAGTCGATGTTCGGCGGGGTCGAAGGGCGGCGCTTTTTTCTTCTCGTCTTTATCCGGTTCGAGCGCGGCGCGAAGTGTGGTGATCCAGCTATCGATCAACCCATCGAAGCTGCGAGCGGAAAGCGTTTTCAGGTCGTTTTCGGCATCGTTCCACCAACTGGCGGATCACCCCTTTGGCGGTGGGTTCATCCAGCGGCGTTTGCCCACCATCGATGTTGGCAAGCAGATTGCGGAATGAGTTGAGCAGGTCATGGCGGAGCGTCGCCAGTGTGTGCGAAGTCGGCAGTGCTTCGATCTCCTGGCGGTTGATCGCCCACCATCCGCTGAAAGCCTCCTGAATGCGCCGCTCTTTCGCCCGAAGCCCCTCATCCGCCGTGATCCAGGCTTTGATGTGGGCGCGTTCGATTAAATCGGGGTGAAAGTCTATGTAGTCGGCGTCGCGTTCGACGAACAACGCCGCCGGATCGAAGCCGTGCGACTCGAACAGGGGCATCTTGGCTGCGATTTCGCACTTCGGCATGCCACCGATCAGGTGGGCACGCACATCCTGCGGTTCAGGTGGCGGGGCGTTATCGGCATAGCGCCGGATGTTCAGGTTATAGTCGTTCGCCTTGAGTTCGTCGCGCGTCACGATCCGCGAATAGCCAGGCAGTTCGGCGTAGTTCTCGAAGGTGGCAACCATCTTCTCGATGTGTTCAGGGCGCAAATAGTTCTGAGCGCGTCCGGCGTAGAACTCCGCGTCGGCATTGATGAACAGGATGCGGTCACGGCGAACCAACGGCTTGGTGCCTTTAGCACGTATGACCAGGATACAGGCAGGGATACCCGTCCCATAGAACAAATTGGGCGGCAAACCGATCACCGCTTCGATCAGGTCTTCCTCGATGAAGCGGCGGCGGATGTTCTGTTCTTCGCCACCCCGGAACAGGACACCATGCGGCATCACCGTCGCCAGCACGCCGCCCTCTCGCAGCGAGGCGACCATGTGCTGTACGAACATCAGATCAGCCTTTTTGCCACCTTCCGGGCACCAACCATACTGGAAGCGATCCGGCCATTTCATGCCAGCACGCTTGTAGTTCTGGCTGAAAGGCGGATTACTCAGCACTCTGTCAAAGTGCATCCAGGTGTTGCCGTCTTCGATCCTGGGATCGGCCAGCGTGTCATCGTTTTCGATCCGTGCATCCATGATGCCGTGCAGAATCATGTTCATTTTGCAGATCGACCAGACACCTCCGTTCGAGTCTTGCCCATACAGGCTGGGTGTATGGGCTGTACCTTCGTGGTCAGCGACAAAACGCTGTGCCTCGATGAGCATCCCGCCAGAGCCGACACAGGGGTCATAAATGCGGTATTTTTGCTCTGGCTTGATCAGGCGAACCATCAACTGCACGACGGAGCGCGGCGTGTAGAACTCGCCGCCCTTTTTTCCGGCGCTGTCGGCAAACTCTTTGATCAGATATTCGTAGGCTGAGCCAAGCAGATCGGGAATCTCAAAGTCTTCATCACGCAGCCGATACTTACCGAAATGGCCGATCAGGTCGCGCAGCTTGGCATCAGAGAGGCGCGTTTGCCCCACCTGGCGGTTAAAGTCGATGTGTTTGAGAACGCCGCCGAGTGAGTCCACATTGGCATTTTCGAGCGACTCCAGGGCGGTGTTGAGCCTGTCGCCAACGTCGCGCGTAAACTCGCTTTCGATGGTCTTCCAACGTGCCGACGGCGGTACGAAGAATATCCCGGCATATTGATAGGGATCGTTCAGTCGCCGCTGAATATCTGCTTCGGAAAGCTGCGAGCTGCGGCGTCGGAGCGAACTTTCGAGACCATCATATTGCGACTCAAAGACATCCGAGCAGCGTTTCAGGAAGAGCATTCCGAAGATGTATTCTTTGAACTCAGAAGCGTCCATCTTGCCGCGCAGAATATCCGCAGCGGCGTAGAGATGACGTTCCAATTGTGGCAAAGTCAGTTTGGGCATGTGAACCGTTTAGCGTTTTTATAAAGGCTGGATAAACGAACCGAAAGTATACCGAGTGAACGATTTGGTGAAAGGGTATGGAGGAGACGTTTTACGTAGAAAGCGGTGAAGATGCCAATAATATGAGGGATTTTACCTGAAATTGCTGGCTACGGCTTGACGAAGATTTTCCGTCAGATAAACGGTAATCCTTCGTAAAGTAATTTGCTATTGCTAATAATGGTGACCGGTAAGGAGTCGTCGGATCGAGGTGATACACGCTGAGTATTCATGCCGTTACTCCTAATGCGATAAAACCCTCAAGCTTGAGATTTATTAACCAATGGTGCAAGTTGAGGTGGACATGAAAACAGGTCACACTAAAGGTGCTGAATCAATAGTGAGCCGAGATCATGACCACCGAAGAAATTATCATCCATATCTTTTGCTATATCGATGACCAGATGAAGCAAGTCAGTAAAGTACCCCAAGCGAAGCTGTATCCGAGTGAAGTCGTCACTATCGGTATCCTATTCGCGTTGAAAGGTGGACGCTTTCGGGCTTTTTGTCGTTGGCTGGGACGCGACTATGACCGTTTATTCGGGGGCTTGCCAGACCGCACCAACCTACAAAAGCAACTGCTGAAATATCAGCTTTTGTGTGACCGACTCTTAGCAACGCCAAGTCTATTGAGTGTGGTCGATAGTTATCCAATTGAACTCCTATTTCCGATCCGTGCAGGCCGCAGCAAAAAGCAGATTGGCTGCAAAAGCCGTGACAAAGGACGCTGGTCCATCGGCATTAAGGTCTGCTGGGTACTCAACACCTTCGGACGAGTAGCGGGCTGGAGCCGGACAACCATGAACCGTCCTGACCAAGTTTTCCATCCAACCCTTGAACAGTTCGCCACTGAAGCGATTGTTTTAGCCGACTTGGGTTTTCGCTGTGCAAAACGTCTACCCGCCAACCTAAAGTTGTGCGTCAAAGGCACTTGGAACGAACGCATGCTCATTGAAACCGCCTGGTCGTTGCTGACCGTTGTTTGTCAAGCCAAGAAAATCTTTCATCGGACAGCTACTCATCTCGAAGCGCGTTTAGCCTATACGGCGGCCATGTTCAATACCCTTCTAGCTCTATTTCACCAGCTTCATCCTGAGGCTGACCCCTTCAAACTCAGTATTGCTGAGTTTTCTTTATGATGCGCACCATTGGTTATTATATCTAAGCCAGTAGTCGAAAGGGGTGCGAGCAAAAGTTGTCAGGCAACGTGTGGCAGGGAAAAGGGAGCGAAATTACCCTTATTAGATAAGAAGGCAGCACGGGCTTTGACAAGTTTACGTGCG
>JBBSEU010000387.1:0-3979 GCA_038239365.1 Aggregatilineales bacterium | reverse complement strand
TGGATCGAGGCGCAGCACGTATTTTTCGTGGCAAGCGCGCCGCTCAATGGCGGGCATGTGAACGTCTCACCAAAGGGTCAGGATTGCTTGCGGGTGCTGTCGCCACTGCAAGTCGCCTACCTTGATCTGACCGGCAGCGGCAACGAAACGTCTGCTCATCTACTCGAAAACGGACGGATCACGGTCATGTTTTGCGCGTTCGATGGAGCGCCGCGTATCCTGCGCTTGTACGGCCAGGGGCGAACGGTATTGCCCGGTTCGGCAGAATGGGATGATCTATCGCCAAAGTTCACGTTGTTCATGGGCGCGCGTCAGATCATCGTGGTGGACGTGGAGCGCGTGCAAACGTCCTGTGGGTTCGGCGTGCCGTTTCTTGAATTCGTGAGCGAACGCGAAACCCTGACCAAATGGGCGGAGAGCAAAGGTGAAGACGGCCTCGAAGCCTATCATCAGGAAAAGAACAGGGTAAGCATTGACGCACTGCCCACCCCGCTTGCCGAGGGTTCACGGCCTTGACGGTCTTTGAGCCAGAAGTAGACCAACGTACAACGTCTGATGATTCAGCGCGCGCGATACGCAACCACGTTGTTGAAACAAGGAATGTCCATTCTCGATGTTGTCGAGATGGCGGGCTATTCCGATCAACCTCACCTGACCCATGCGCTCAAATATCTGATGGGGCACACGCCCGCCCAAATCGTGAGTAAGAAGACGGTTGCGCCGCTGTCGTATTTATACAAGACGCTGCCCTTTTAATAGTTTATCCTATGCCTGTTCACCGAAACAACAGTAGGAGACTTCAACATGCGAAAGATAAACGGGGCACTGTTCATCACTCTGGATGGCGTTGTAGAAGCACCCGGTCCCGGCGATACGACACTTCCCGAAAAGCGCGGTTGGTCGATGCCGTTTATGAGTGATGAGGTTGGGCAGATGATCGGCGCGGCGATGGCAACGAGTGACGCAATGTTGTTGGGGCGCAAGACCTATCAGGACTTTGCGGCATTCTGGCCTAATGTGCCCGAAGATGATCCTTTCGGCGGCATGATGAACAACCAGACCAAGTACGTTGTGTCAACGACTCTGGATAAGGCGGCGTGGAAAAATTCGCACCTCATCAAAGGCAACATTGCCGAGGAACTCAATAAGCTGAAGCAGCAGCCCGGCCAAGACATCAACATCGTTGGCAGTGGCACGCTTGTGCGTTCGCTGTTGAAAGCTGATCTTGTTAACGAACTTCAACTGATGCTCTGCCCGGTTGTGTTGGGTGTCGGCAAGCGTCTTTTTGACGGCGCAGACTTCACCAAGTCGATGAAGGTGTTGGAAGCAAAGTCGTTCAGTTCGGGCATGATTTATCTGCGTTTGCAGCCTGAAAAATAGGCATAGTACCCCCTTTCCCGCACTGATACTTTGCGCCGGGGACTTGAGTCCCCGGCATGGTTCGACGAACTCAATACGGAATATCCTCAAACTTTTCGCACAGCCGTCCAAGCAGCGCGAACAGCGTTTCTTCGTCCTGTTGCAGGATCGCGGGCGTGTCTTTGCTGACCTCACGCATTTCTTCCAAAAGAACGTTCACCAGCAATGCCAGTTCATCGAAGGACAATTGCGTGCGTTCGCTGTAGCGGAAGGCTTCCACGATTTCCGTCTTTGACAACAGCGTATTCGCCATTAGCCAGATGTTCAAGGGCGAGATACAAGTGCGAATCAATACGGTACTGATCCAATTGATGCGTCTGAAGCAGTTGTTGGAAGCGTCTCATAGTGGCGGCCTCAGCGTGATCTCACGCGGGGGAAGGCCATACGCTTCACGCATCGCATCGATCCGAATATCGATCTCGTCATAGCGGGCTTGCAGCCGTGCCGAAGCGATTTCGAGATAGGCGGCGATGCGTTCAAGAGAAGATTGGCGCGGCGGGGGCTGAACCACTTTCGGCGCGCACAGCAGCCCGGCGATCTTGGGCGCGCACAACATCAGGTACGGCGGAAACGAGGAATGTGAATTTTGCGGCGATTGAGATACAATGCCCATCAGGATACCTATCCTTTTCCGGCAGAAAACCTCTAGTACAGGTTTTCTGCCACTTAGAAAATGAACTTTCGTGGCTCACCTGAGCCACTTGATCGTCAATCATAAACTGCATTATAGTGGTTGTCAAGGGGTCTAGCGAAATTGCCTGCTGAACCGCAATGGCGGATAGATCGCTTACGTTCACTCCGCGAAAGACACGGCTGGTCACAGCGCGAACTGGGGCGACGTAGTGGCATCGGCGAAACAAGTGTCGCCAAATACGAACGCGGCTTGAGTGAACCGAGTGTCGCGGCCTTGCGTCAATTGGCTGAGTCGTTGGGTGTCAGCACCGACTATCTTTTAGGCGCGACGGATGATCCAAGTGGACACATTGGCGACGGCCAAATGAATGATGATGAGCGCGCGATGCTGGACACTTACCGGCGCGAAGGTTGGCGCGGCGTCATTCGCCTGGGCGCGGAACGGATGCCATAGCCTGAATGCTTAAAGCAGCCTATGTGCTATCTCTATTACTGACCGGACTGTTTTTTCCAAAAGCATCCGCGCAGGCACGCAGCGGTGGAGAACCACTCCTCGTATACACGCGAAGCTTTACACAAAAGCTCATTGATCAGGATTTATGGGTCGTAACTGCCGACGGAGTGAACAAGCGACAGTTGACGCAGGGGCAGTTTGTCTCGGCCTTGTCTGCATCCCCACAGGCGGCTATATCGCTTTTGTCAGTAGTGCTGCTGATAACCCGCTGGTCAATGATATTACGCTGCATATCCTGCATCTACCAGAAGCGCAGTCTGTTTTTACCCTTCCTTTAACATCCCCACTCACGGAAGAAAAACCGGAAGAGGCTGCTTCTTCAATGCTTCGTGGTTCTCTTAGAGCCATTATAGAACGTGATACCCTGGCCTAGTCACCCGATGGGGCGCTGTTAGCCTTCATGGGCGCTCAAGAGGGCACGTCTTCCGATATTTATACCTACTCCGTGAAAACAGCTAAGGTGACACGCCTTACAACGCGCCCTACGGATGTTGCACACTTGAAATGGTCTCCCGACGGAAAATACATCATCTATCAGGACGTGCTAAGATCAAAGACTGTCGATGACTGGGGAATCCCGGAGCTTTGGGCAGTACGTTCCGACGGTACGGCGGCAAGGATACTCTACAAAGCCAAATTGCCAGTAGAAGATATTGTGGGTTGGGTCGATGCGCGAACCTACCTTAGCATCAATTACGATTTAGGAGGCTGCAATTACAATGCAGTTTTTAGCGTCAACATCGAAACCGGACTCAAACGGCAACTAACTGCGGGTTGCGCTGTTTTGCCGATTTATGACCCAAAGGTACGTTTAGTATACTTTTCCGTTGAGCAGTCCTATTATGGCCCCAATTATGGGAATAAAAACATTTGGGAGCCAGGCTTATATACGCTTGGCCTTTCGGGTGCAGTCAGACGAATTACGAACGATAGCCTTTCCCCCGCCCTCTACTCGCCGCAGCTTGCCCAAATCATATTCTTTATAGAGCATAATCAGTATGGCCTTGTGTCGTCTGCTGGAAAAATAACGACGCGATTTTCGCTAGACGGCATTCCACTCATTTCGCCCAATGCAAAATATTGGGCATGGAGCGCCTATTCAGATGGAGTCAGTGGCGGCTTAGTCATCACCGAACCACAAGGCACAAACCCACTGGAAATTCTTGGCAAACAGGAATATGCGTCCTTGCTTGTTTGGGTTTCATAAGTGCCCGATCTGTTTTGGGTTTGCTAGCGACGCTCCTACACCTGCATCAGCTGCAAAAAGGGAGTTTGAAAAGTGGTCGGAGAGCCAAAAGGCGCAGTAAACGACGAATGGCGGCAAGGTAAATGAAGGCCTCGCTGACAAGCGGTAAGGGTTCATAGTCTTTGCTGAGCCGACGCTAGCGACCTAACCAGGCCAAGGTGCGTTCA
>JBBSEU010000386.1:0-3980 GCA_038239365.1 Aggregatilineales bacterium | reverse complement strand
TGCTGGTTACGCAGCGATTGCGGAACAATGACCTCGTTACCGCAGTAGGGACACTGCACTTCGAGTTGATTGCCGTCGGTAGCCAGCGATGCCCCACAGGTCGGGCAGGAAAAACTTTGAACTTGAGCCATTTGAATTTACCTGCTGATAATCAATGCTGCCGATCAATACGACTATAGTACAACCAGAATGTGTAAAAGATGCCGATCAATCCGGTAAATGAGATGCGGTGGCGTTAGCGGGCAACGCTGCCACACTCCGCGATTGACGAAAGCCGAACCATATGTTAGGATAACCGTCCGAAGCCAGCCAGTTTCGCAGCATTGCGCTGGGCTTCGGATGAAGTTTGAAAGAGGTGGATGGTATAAGCGCCGAAGAATATCGCATTAATGAGCAAATCCGCGTTCCCAAAGTGCGCCTGATCGTTTCGGGCGAGCATGGTGAGAACGATAATCGGGGGATTGTCTCGACTCGTGACGCCATAATGCTTGCCAATGATCGCGGCCTCGATCTGGTTGAGGTGTCGCCGAACGCAGACCCGCCAGTGTGCCGGATCATGGACTTCAGCAAGTTCCTGTACGAACGCTCCAAGAAGGAACGCGAAGCCCGCAAGGCGCAAAAGACAATCGAAATCAAAGAGATTCGTCTGCGCCCCAAAACGAATGATCATCATCTGTCATTCAAGGTGCGCGATGCGCGCCGCTGGATCACGGATGGGATGAAGGTTCGGGTTCGCATCCGCTTTCGCGGGCGTGAGATCACATACCCGGAACTGGCGCGCACACAGTTGAACCAGATTGCGGAGATGCTGCACGATGTGGCGGTGGTCGAGCAGATGCCGAACATGGACGGCAAAACGATGCTGATGGTACTGGCTCCGGCCACGTCCGAAAAAGACAAAGAAGCCAAGAAAAAGTAACCAAAAGTATCGGCTCGTGTGCGCTGCTGCAACTTATGACTGTGAAATCAGGCCGCACCGCCTTCGCGCGGTGCGCTCTTGTGTAAACCTAACGTTTCGTTCGATAAAAGGAACACGTCCGTGCCTAAGAAGTTCAAACTAAAAACGCACAAGGCAACCGCCAAGCGGTTCCGTGTGACAGGCAGCGGCATTATTGTCCGCACGAAAGGTGGCAAGAGCCACCTGCGCCGCCGCACGCCCAAGCGCACCAAACTGCAATTTAGTCGTATGCAGGCCGTCACCAACAGCTTTGAGCGGCGGCGCGTCATGCGGTTGGCTCCATATCTCAAGCGTCACAAAGCCAATCCGCCTGGCTGATTTTGTTTAGGGAGTTGATGAGAAATGTCACGTAGTAAGAACGGGTACGTCACCCGCCGCAGTCATAAGAAGGTCCTGAAGCTGGTCAAAGGCCAGTTCCTGACCCGCAGCAAATTGTTCCGCCGCGCCCAGGAAGCGATGATGCACAGCCTGTGGTACGCCTACCGGGATCGTCGTCAGCGTCGCCGCCAACTGCGCCAGTTGTGGATCGCACGCATCAACGCGGGCGCACGCATCGAGCAGATGAGCTATAGCCGCCTGATTCACGGCCTCAAAGTCGCCAATGTCACACTGGATCGCAAGATTCTGGCTGATATTGCCGTTCACGATATGCCGACTTTTGTTCAGATTGTGAACGTCGCCAAAGACGCGACGAAAACGGCCTGATAAGCCTGCTCTTGGTCACGCCAGGGGCTTGAGTCCCTGGTATAAACTAAATTTTCAAACGGGAACGTGTAACATCGCGTTTCCGTTTGTTATTTTATGTAGCCCGTCATTGCAGAAGTCTTCGACAAGCCTGACCGCCGCCCCGATACCGTCCTCTGCCCGAATCTCATTGCCTAACGCTGCGGCTTTGTGACGCATGGACGCATTGGAGATGCATTCGGTGATGGCCTCGGCCAGACGTTTGGCGGTGAGCTTCTTTCTGGGTATAGGAATCGGCCCAACACCTAAATCGGCGACACGTCGCCCCCAAAACGGCTGATCGCCAAAGAAGGGGACGATCACGGAAGGCACACCGGCACGCAGCCCGGCAGCCGTTGTCCCGGCACCGCCATGATGCACCACCGCGGCCATTCGTGGGAAAAGCCAGCTATGCGGTATGGACGAAATCAGGTGAACCGTTTTGGGCAGATCAGTCGGTTTCAGGCCGCCCCAGCCAGAGGCCAGTATCCCCCGTTGACCGGATTGTTTTAACGCCTCCAAAGCAATCTGCCCGGCTTCCTGAGGGTTGCGGCTGCCCATACTGCCAAAGCCAATGTAAACCGGGGGTTCACCCGCATCCAGAAATTCAACCAGGTCAGGTGGTGGAGTCCAGTCGTTTGGCGCATCCAAAAACCAATAGCCAGTAACATTGTAATTCTCTGCCCAGTCATGTGGGCGGGGCAGGACGTGCGGACTGTAGCCATATAATACGGGTGACTGGCTTCGCGCCAATGACTGATACGGTCCCCAGAATGATCCCTTACCCATGCCCAGCACTTGTCGGGTAGTCGCATCACCCACTTTGGAACTCTGCCAGAACATTTGCCGCATGGCATGGAATGATAATTTATTAAGCGCGCCGCCAAAGGGCAGCTTAGGTACAAGCGGGCTAGGGAATTCCTCTGTTGGCGTAAAGGGAAATACATATGCCTGAATGACGGGTATTTTGAGCATGTCGGCGATTGAAAAAATGCCGGTCATGCCTGATGTACCCGTCACAATCAGGTCGCTCCCCTTAAGCAAATCCGGCATACGTCCGGCAATCCCGGCAGCAGCCCGTTTCATCTCCGTTCGCATCCGCGAGAGAATTGCCAGGAAGTTGCCGCTTTCTACCACTTTGCGCCATTCATCACTTTGCAAGACAGCTTCTATACTTTGCCCTGTCGAGCAAAAAGCTAAACCAGCGTCCGTGACGAGGCTCTCGAAATTCTCGTTGGTCAACAGCCGCACGTTATAGCCTGCGTCCTTCAAGCCCTTACCGAGCGCAACATAGGGCTGAACATCGCCTCGCGTTCCAGAGGCGACGATTGAAATTTCAGTCATGGTTACGATTTCTCCTTACTTCACGATACCTTACGGATATTGAGGCGTCATTGCTGGCTGTTCCGTATGCCCTCCAGAATGAGATCGGTCAGGAAATCGGGCAGGGTGTCCCACTGCGTTTCGAGCGTTTCATCGCCCATCAGGTATTCCATAATCAAGCCGAGCATCAGCCCCGAAACGGCGCGCAGAGTCAGGTTTATATCGAGCGGCTTGATCGCGTTCTGGTTCGCCCATTCTTGAAACAACGGTGCCGCCGCCTGAATTGTCGGTTCATGGAAAGTTCGATAGTACGCGGCACGCAGTTCGGCATTGACCATAATCTCAGACACGAGCACGCGGAACAGCCCGAAGTTGTCCGCACGCAGAGTCATCAGTGGTAAGCGCAGGTAGGCACGCATGAACCCGCGCAAATCGGTTGCGGGCAATTCGATCTGACCGGCCTCTTGCTGTGCGTTCCTGGTTAGCAGGTCGAGAATGCCAAACAGCAATGCCGTTTTGTTCTCGAAATAGTTGTAGATTGTTCCCTCGGCGATTCCGGCCTCTTTTGCGATGTCGCGGATCGTCGTCGGATGAAAACCTTTTGTGGCAAACACCTTTGCGGCAGCATCCAGAATCTGGGTACGGCGGGCTTGTGCAAGTTGTTCCTGTATCGCATCCTTCATATTATTACCCGATGTGAGTGGTTGTTCACTCAATTGAATGACCGTTCACTCACATCATAAAGCATATGAAGCGATATGTCAAGTATCTTGTGTTAATACAGAAATGCTCAACCAATCATTTGTCCTGATTTCTAGCCACCCGACAGTAGATCGGACGAAATAAAAGGAACGCCGGAAAGGTAAAAATGCTCAATCTGCCACACTTCATTATGACCGCGATCGACCCGTTCGCACAAGCGTTTTGGGGAACAACAACGTGGGATCGGGCGCAAGAGATGGTGGTCGGGGGGCTG
>JBBSEU010000385.1:0-3991 GCA_038239365.1 Aggregatilineales bacterium | reverse complement strand
TCTCAACGGCACTCGCCGGAATCGAACGTTTGTGTATTGAAACTGCACCCTTTATCTACTTCGTTGAACGTCATCCGATCTACGTTGATCGGATGCGTGCTGTATTTCAGTTGCTTGATGATGGCCTGTTTGAAGGTGTCACCTCAACTGTGACGCTGACTGAGGTCTTGATGAAGCCTATCCAAGCCAGTGACAAGGCGTTGGAGAAAGCGTATCGAGAACTGCTGCTGAATACGCGAAATATTGAAGTCGAGCCGATCAGTATCGAGATTGCTGAAAAAGCGGCAACGTTACGAGCATCGTACAATTTGCGCACGCCCGATGCTATGCAACTTGCTGCTGGTATTATGTCTGGTTGTCAGGCTTTTTTGACGAATGACAAAAAGCTCCAGCGTGTAACCGGAATTACCGTCCTCGTTTTGGACGATCTTGAACTTGAATCGACTGAAACACCGTCATAACTGAATACAAACGTCCGTCGTGGCTAGTTTTGCCACGCGCAGGCCTTTTTATTGGCATAATCAGCTGTTACGTTTATGATTGTCGCGTTTGGCGTATTGGATAATTTTGCGGATGCGCTGCGGCGTAAGGTTGTAAAAGCGTGCCAAGACGGCGGTCGAGTCGCCTTTCAGAAATCGTTCGTAGATTTCAGTATCTCGTGCAGATCGATCAATGGGCCTGGGTGGCGGTGGAATGCGTGCGTAAATACGACGCAAAACTTCCCTGGCACAAGCGTGTGGGTCGAGTAATGCGGCAGGGTACTCTGGTGGTGCAGAAGCCCTCCGGGTGCACCAGACTACTGCATTGTAGCTGCATCAACCTCAGGCGCGGCGGACGTATCGAAAATGTCGCCATTTACATCCTGCTGGGGCATTGGGTTGGTGACGGCGCGGAAGGCGCAGAATTCTGGCTGACCGTGCTGAATGAACTCAAAGCGCGCAGCGTTGCGGACAGGCTCATCGCCTGCGTGGATAGTGTAGCCGGGTTCAAGCAGGCCATTCATGCCTGTGTTGGCTCTTTCTTCATCTCACCTTGAATCAGCTCTTGTGAGAGCTATTGATAGCGCAAATGAGAAACCGAATACAAGGTTCATTGTGGCTTGCTTGTCGCGTGCAAAAATGACGCGGATGACCAAAGTAGCCACTACAAGTTCAGCCGGGTTCGCCCGATCTGTGCGGCAGCTATAACACGCGAATTATCGTAATCGGGCAGAGCGCGCAAAAATGTGAACGTGCCGGAAATATCATCATCCGGCACATTCAAGGGTACACCTAAACGTTCGTGAACATACTGATCGACTTCACCCAGTTCGGCCATGATGTGCTGATACGATCAACCCTCTAATGGACGCCCCAAATAGACGCCGATGATCTTGCCCAGCACGCCCGCGTAAACCCGTTCGGCGTAATCGGGTCGGATCGTCATAAACTCGCTCGCACAATCCGGCTGATCTCATACGTGCGACGTGCCATATCAGTAATGCTCACCTGTCCAAATTCCACCACACAGGTACGCATTGTATCATTGAGGGGCGCTGTCCACTTTTGGGGCAGTGCCGCTGCGCCGAGCATCATTCCCACGACTGAACCAACCGTCGCCGCGTTGCAATCGGTATCGTAGCCAAGCTGTACCGCAATCGTGATCGCCCGTTCAAAAATAGCGGCGGGCGTGTCCGTACCATCCCCCCAACCGTACAGCAGCGCGGCGGCTACACAGCAGCCATTGTTGATCGTACCGGGGAAACCGTATTTGTCGAAGTATTCTCGAATATGTTGTCCGGTTTGCTGCCAATTGCCATCCTGTTGATACCATTCGATCACCTGTTGAATGGCTTCGGTGAAACGGGATCGTGTTGGCACTTGTGCCAGCCCCGCCAAGATCACGGTTTTCATATCGAACAGTGTGAATGCCGCCGCGTTCATGGCGCTGACCCACATTGGCCCATAAATGCCATTTTGCCGATGAGTCAGGTACGCATCCCGCCAAGCGAACTCCGCCGCCCGTTGAGGATTGCCGGGGCAAACATAGCCATATACATCGGTGCGGATTTGTGCGCCGATCCACTCCACGCCCGGATTCAAATAGTCCGTAATACTCTCCAGATCAATATCTTTGGCGTGATGTTCACCGATGGCTGTTGCAAGATTCAAATAAACAACGTGTTCGGGTCCCCATGTCCATAGGAACGGAATTGATCCTAACCAGTTCAGCCCCACGTCCAGCGTTGTGAAGTGCAAACCAGTGCGTTCCAGGAGCTTAACAGCCAGGCACATATAGTTCAGGTCGTCGTCTTCCTGTGCGTAATGAACATAGCCACGCATACTCGGCACGCAGTCGCGGCGCAGCGGCCTTCCGTTGCGCGATTGTGCTGGCACATAATCCGTTAGTGGGTACGCACTCGCGCCTTCCAAATATGTCCTGATTTGTTCTGGGGTCAAATCCATCTCGAAGGGCTTGCCCAATACACAACCGACAGTCCGCCCCAGCCATGCCCCATAAATTTTCTGGCGAACTTCATCTTCCGCCAAATAAAAAGAGGGCAGTTCAACCGCATCAGGACGTGCCGCGCGAATATCCGCCAAATCGGACGGTTCGTGATACGGCCAATCGCTGCGGAGCGGCATCGCTTTGACCCGCTCATAAATGCTCATTAAGGACGCCGGATCGGTTTGGGAGTGCGCCCACTGCTCATGCAAACCATCAATTTCGTAGCCACGCAGCGAACGTTCGGCAATCTCCTGCCGTACCCGCTCGGCGACAACTTCTGTCCTGAGACTGATCATGCTGTTACTCGATTTCACTAAGGGTAAGTTGAAATGAAACACCGTCGCCAGTTGCGATACCGGTTACCTCGCCATTCGGCAGCCGCACTTTGATCGGTGTACCCAGTTTCACGCCGTGTACTGTTACCTGAGCCGCACGCGCCATACCATCGACAGCCACGGCAGCACTAATGTCGCCATACCAGGTTGGAAAATGATCAAATGAAAAATGGGCATTTGGCTTCAGCCATTCAGCCGGAACCCCGCTGAACAGCAGCAAGCCGTCTTGCCATTCTTCGATCAGCACCGCCCGTTGCAACAGGAACAGCTCAGCCTGTGACCAGCCGTGTGGCGTGATGCTCTCAAATTTATGGCAGCCGCGCAGTTGATTAATCAGCGTCACGCCAAAGATCGCGTTTTCCGTCCCGACGCCCTGACCGCCTTCACGCCAACCGTATAGTCCCGGCAAATCCTGATTCGTCAACCGATAGCGAAGTACCTGCCAAGCCGGTAGCGAGTCGCCCAATAGCAGCGCGTTATGTGCCTGTGCCGCCTCAAAATATAGCCAATACGGTTCGGGGGCGAAAATGCCGTCTTGCAGGCGATGTTTTGCCCACCACTCATTGAAAGGCTCTTTGACTCGATCTACATTATGTTCCCAGGCGCGCGTCGGCCACACCAAACTGTTGACCGTCCGCTCATGCGCGAAAAATTCAGGGTAGCGACTGCTGTAAGCGTTGAGTGCCGTTTGGAGTTCGTGAGCTTCGGTCTGGTAACGTTCGGCATCGGCGATCAGGCCAAGTTCATGCGCTGCATAAACCGCCTCACGCAGCCCGGCCAGCGCCCAATGGTTCACCCAGCCCAGCGAATACTCAACGCCATGATCCATCGCGCCCATAATAATGCCATCTTGTGCGGTCAGGCAAATAACCCCGGCGGCGCGTTCGGCGTGCGTGAAAGCTAGCACTGGCGTATCAACGGTGATCTGAATCGGCTCCGTCGTGCGCCGCATCCGAAACAGCCAGTCACATTTGCGCTGAATGGCCGGATAGACATCACGCAGCCATGCTTTATCGCGCGTGATGCGGTAATGCTCGACCAGCGCCCAGAGTCCCTGACCGGGTGCGTCGCCTTCTGCGCCAAAGCCGCCAAAGAAATCGTTGCGAACACAGTAGCCCGTTGCAGCGCGTGCCAGGTCGTGCAGCCCGACCAGGTCGACGCAGCGGATG
>JBBSEU010000384.1:0-4003 GCA_038239365.1 Aggregatilineales bacterium | reverse complement strand
GCTGCCAGATGCGCCCGAATGATATGGTGATTCGGATTCATGCCGAAGTAAATTACGCGCGCGTCAGTGGCGGCGGCCATCTCGGCAACGTGCGGGTCTTCGGCGTTCAGCACCGCCGCGCCCGTCCTGTGAACGGCTTCAATCACGACCTGTTTGACGCGCGCCAATTCGGCTAGTGTGTTGATGCCGCCAATGCCCAGATGATCGGAACTGATATTCGTGACAACGCCGACGGTACACGAATCGAAGGCCAGCCCTTCGCGGATGATGCCGCCACGCGCCGTTTCGAGTACCGCCACTTCAACATGCGGGTGCAGCAAAACTGCGCGGGCACTTTTTGGGCCGCTGCAATCGCCCATGATGATCCGTTCGCGGTTGATGAATGTGCCTTCGGTGCAGGTCATGCCGACTACCCAGCGCGCCGTATCGTACATATGCGCGACCAGTCGCGTGACCGTCGTTTTGCCGTTCGTGCCCGTGATCGCAATGATCGGAATACGCGATGGCGCATCATCCGGGTAGAGCATATCGACAATCGGCACACCCACATCGCGCGGCGTGCCGCTGGCCGGGTGCAGGTGCATTCGCAAACCGGGCGCGGCGTTCACTTCGACAATCGCGCCGCCCTGTTCGCCGAGTGGCCGCCTTATGTCGCTGCACAACACATCGATTCCGGCCACATCCAGCGCCAAAATCTGCGCGGCAAGTTCGGCCATGCGTGCGTTGCTGGGGTGAACGTCGTCGGTTACATCGGTGGCGGTGCCGCCTGTCGAAAGATTGCAGTTGTGGCGCAGCTTGACGGTTTGACCGAGCGGCGGCACGGAAGCCAATGTCATATTCTGCTGCTGCAAAACCAGAGTCGCCGCATCGTCTAAGCGGATTCGGGTAAGCGTACTGCTGTGACCGGGGCGGCGGCGCGGGTCTTGGTTAACCTGATCGACCAGTTGGGCGATAGTGTGCTGTCCGTCGCCAATGACCAGCGCCGGATCGCGTCGGGAGGCGGCAACCATCTTGCCATTCACGACCAGCAGCCGGAAATCTTCGCCGCGAATGTACTGCTCGACTAACACATCGCCGCTGTACGCATCAGCAATGGCAAAGGCAGCGCGCACCTCGGCTTCGCTGTTCAGGTTGACGCTCACGCCTTTGCCCTGATTGCCCGACTCCGGTTTGAGGACAACCGGCAAGCCAATATCAAGTGCGGCGTCCCAGGCGGCTTCGGCGGTGCGGACAGTGCGGCCTTCGGGCACGGGAACACCCACCGCGCGCAGCATCCGATTGGTGAGCGGCTTTTCCTGGCAAACTTCTACGGCAATGGCGCTGGTGCTGGACGTTTCCGAGGCCAGAATGCGCTTCTGATAGACGCCGTAGCCAAGCTGTACCAGACTGCCCGTTTCGACAAGGCGCATGATCGGGATTTTGCGACGGCGTGCCGCATCGACAATAGCCGCCGTGCTTGGGCCGAGTCGGTAATCATCGGCAATGCCTAGCAACCGCTCAATTTCGGCGTTCACATCGAATGGTTCATCGTGCATCGCGGCCAGTACCAAACGGAGCGCCGTCTGAAAGGCTTCGCGGGCGGGCGTCTCCTCTTTGTAGGCGATCACGACGTTGTAGACGCCAGTTTCGCCAATGCCGCGCGCCCGCCCAAAGCCGACGTTGAAGCCCATCAGCGTTTGCAGTTCAAGCGTGATGTGTTCGCTGATATGGGCTAAGTACGTGCCGCGCCGCAGCCGTTCGATAAACCCGCCAGGCCGCCCGACGCTGCATTCGTGCTTTTGCAAACCGGGTAGCCAGCTCGTAATCCGCTCGACAAAGCCGGGAAAGCTGCTGCTAGGCCGTTCTTCATAAGGGCCAATATCCATCACGATCTGCAAAACGGGCATGTAAGCGTACAGGTTTGGGCCGCGCAGAACGCGAATAGTGCGGACAGTGACGCCGTGAGTTTCCATCAGAAAACCTCGAAAGCCAAGTTTCGCAGAGAGCATACATCACTCACGGAGTCGGGACAAGCTAAACAACCGATCTTAATGAGGCACTTTCACCTGCAAAGCAGGTGGAGCAGGTGTAATAGGTGGGATAGCAAACGAAAAATAGACTGATTAGAAATGACAAATCAAGTATGCGGTCATGTTTGAGCATAGCTTCCCGTCTCTCTCCGCTTGCCAATTACCAAATTGTATTAAGGCCGGAAAGCTGAATTTTGCCGTCTTTGCTCAAAATCGGGACCTGAATCATAAAAGGTATGTGTATCGAGAACGCCAACGATCATCAGATGTCCTCACGCGGGAAATTTCGCATCATTTCGCGCCGGACTTCCTCAATGTCTTCATCGGTCACATGAACGTCAGACCAAGCGCCGAACATATCCTTGAAGTGTGTCAGCCTGGGAGAGTCGGTGGTTTCGCGCGACTCAGACTCGGTGTCGGCTTCCAGCCAGTCGGCTAGCTGCGCTTTTTCCAAAGGGCTAAGCTGCGTCGCCATTGATTTGATCTGGTTTAGCAGTACGTCGCTCATCGGGCACTTTCCTACCTTAGTTCATCAGCCAAGTATAGCTTGTTATGACTTTCGTCGTTTGCCACTTGCCAGCAAGGGCTTTTCAGTCACCAAGTCATAACCCATATCTTCACTTAGTTCTTTGGCTTGTCCCTTAAAAAGTGTCGCTGTTCGCCAAACGATTTCCATTGCCACCGACATAGGTACAGCCTCAAGGTCTTTCAGGCGGTCAGTTGAAACTTCTTCGACCAATCGCGTGTAAATCAGCGCATATTTGCCAAAATGGTCGCGTGGGTTATTGCGCGGCCTGATATCCAGTTCTTTACGTAATTGTGCGGTGGTGCGATCCCAAAGCACGCCGATGCCTACTATAATCGGGGGATCGCCTATCAATATCGGGGTGGTGCGGACTCCGCGCCTGCCGATTTTGATGAAGCGATCCGACTTAACCCAAAACGCGCTGATGCGTATTTCAATCGCGGCATGGCTTACGCGGCCAAACACGACTATCGGAAGGCGGTTGCCGACAAACAGACCTTTTTGGAACTTGCCCCGGATGACGTAGACGCTCAGAAAGCGCGCGATAAGATTGCGAAGTGGAGTGGATTGATTTGACAGGTCACGTGTCAAGTGGCCTGGGACTCAAGTCCCAGGCTGAGTGAACAAAGTCCACTAAAGTGGACTCGCGTATGCTTCACTTCATGGCAATCGTACCTTTGGCGATTAGCCCGTTGAGTTCTTTTTCCAGCATTTGTTCTAAAGAGCGAATACTCGATTTGTAAGCTAAACAACGATAGCCTTTTACATCGAACATTAAATCTTTTTCCTCCGATATCAATAAAATTGTGGGGCGTTTACAACCCCAAGCATATCCAACCTCCAGGTATACATTTGCGTTTGCACCTGTTAGCTCAGCGATAACTACTGCGGCCTGTTCAATTCTCTCACGGACACGCTGCATTACGTCCCCTGTAAATTGATCAAAGTCTGTCCGTTCGCATATAAACCCGGCTTGATTTACCGGACGTTGTATCCCATAGTAAAATACATCGTCCATTTCGGGTTTAAAGGGCATCGCAACAAATGCGTGTGGTCGAGCATATGTCGCCTCATTTGCGATAGGAGCATGATCACGGTTATTCAAAGCTCCTTCAATGATAGTGGAGGGCACATTACCAGATAAAATTTCGTTTGGTGCCGGCGAAATAAAATTGCGGCTGGTTTCCCTGTTCACCTTAAATATACTTCTTCCAGCTTGGGTTAGATTACGGCTAATCTCGCTTGGCCTGATTGCTTCGGTTAATCGCGTTATGCGTTGTCTGTCTCTCTCTACAATTGTGATTTTTTCTAAAGTAGGAGGAAACATCCCAGCACTTAAAGCCTTAACATATCCTCGCATTTGTGCATTGATATGTAATGCGCCCCAAAAACTGGACACAGAATCGGTCAGTTTAGTAAGGGGGCAGTCGCTTTGCCCCAGCGAGCGTCCATTTCAGCAGGCGTAGCG
>JBBSEU010000383.1:0-4008 GCA_038239365.1 Aggregatilineales bacterium | reverse complement strand
TAGTTCCCAGATGGCATCCCAGCCCGGATAAGTTTCTACATCATTCGCGGTGAGTGCAAACTGGATAAGTTCATCAGTTGGTTGTTGTTTCAATTGATTCCGAAGATCATCGGAATTGTTATCATTATCCGAAGACACAATTACCTCGTCTAAAGGCAAGCGGCAAATCATCAATCGCTTCGATCAATTCATCTACATCGAGCATGTGATAACTCTTTCCCTTGCGATAAATTATACAATAACAGTGGTTTCACTTCTTCGGCGTGCTGATTTCAAGCGCAAGCGCATTAGACGCGATGCTCACACTGCTAATTTGCGCGCTCCTGGGGTTTTGCCGCGCATAGCTGGCCAGCGAAGTGGCTACTCCCTGGTTAATTTGATTGAGGTCAGCGGGGCTTGCGTTCCACAGACCATAGCGCACAGACTTGACCACCAGCGAAAACTGACCGTTTTTCACCGTCGGGGCAAACGTTATCCCTGCCGATACCCGCTCGGCACTGGTATTCGATTTGATGAACCCGCTTAACGAGACCTCATTATTGTTAGCGTTTAGGATGACGATGGGTGACTGGATCAATGGCTGTCCATCGGTACCAGGCATCGATCCCAGCAGGGCACTGAGTTCAGCAGCGGACAGGCTGATCCTGAGTATCGAATTGGTCGGAGTCTCCCTGACGGTGAAAGTGCCATTGATAGCACTGCTGCCACGCGGCGCACGAATACGGATCGAAAAGGTGCTATCCGTCACGATAATGGCGTCAAGCTGCGCGCTACCCGGTGCTGGCTTGGGTGTCTTTGCCGCCTGATCCGCAATCCCCTGGTTTATCTTGGCGATGTCATTGACCGATGCTGTCCAACCGCCCACACTCAGCGCGTCGAGGCGAAAGGTGAACTGTCCATTGGCAACTAACGGCTGTATCACAATCCCGACTGGGGTCTTGCTGCCATTTTTGCTATCGTACAGGTTGCCGCCAAACACAATCTGGCCGGGACGGAAATCAATTATTGCATCGACCATCCAGGGTGGGTTCGACTGTGCGAAAAACTGTGTCAACACGCGCTGTATATCGCGTTGAGTCACGGAGCCTGTGATGAGCAGCGACTCGTTGGTCGTCTTGAGTACGACACTAGGCGCGATTCCATCGCAACCAACGAGAGCAAGAAGCACTATCCATACGATCATGCGCTTCATTAATCACCTCAATTAGTCTATTGCACGCCGAGGGATGGCAGCGAGGCCGTGTAAAGCGACTCCTCAATCGGTAACAAATTAAACAATAAAATGGGCGGACAATTATCCGCCCACAACGTTCAAACTTATATTTGACCGACACGCAACGATCAGCTAAACAACGCCTTCGCGCCCGCTGCTGCCCACTCAAAGACGGGAGCGGCGAACACGCCCAGCGCGATCACGCCCAGGACGGCGAGACCGAGCGCCCAACGGTAAGGGCTGCTTACCGCAATCGGCTTGTTCTCGTCCGGGCTGCGATCCACGAACATCACCTTGATGATGACCAGGTAGTAGTACAGCGCCACAATCGAGTTCAGCACGCCGACTACGGCCAACCACGTCAGGTTAGCGTCCACCGCCGCCTTGAACAGGAAGAACTTACCAACAAAGCCCGCCGCCGGGGGAATACCGCTCAACGACAGCAGTGCAATGGTCATGACCATCGCTAACCCAAAACTGCGCCGCGACAGTCCGGCGAAGTCGGCAATCGTTTCACTGCCCGTCGCATTGGCGAACAGGATCACCACACCAAAGGCGGCCAGGTTCGTGAACACATACAGGAACATGTAGAAGCCCACCGCCGCCGCCCCGCCGCCCGGCACGCTGCCCGGCTGTCCGGCGATACTTGCCACGCCGATCAGCGCATAACCCGCCTGGGCAATCGAGGAGTAGGCCAGCAGTCGCTTGATGTTGCGCTGCGGAAGGGCTAACAGGTTGCCCGTCGTCATCGTCACGACGGCTAGCACCGCGATCAACTGTACCCAGAAGCGCGTCGTTGGGTCGCCCTGGAAAGCGATCACAAAGAAGCGGGTCAACAGGGCGAAACTGGCCGCCTTGCTTGCCACGCTTACGAACGCGGTAACAGGTGTCGGTGCACCTTCGTAAACGTCGGGCGTCCAGAAGTGGAACGGCACGGCGCTGATCTTGAAGCCAAAACCCACCGCGATCATGACCAGTGAGAGCAGGATCGGCAGGGCGTTATTTACGTCGATTGGCGCGTTAGTCGGGAACAATACGCGCAGCACTTCGCCAATCGCGTACAGGTTCGTCTGGCGTGTGAAGCCGTACAGCAGGCTCAGGCCGTAGAGCATGATCGCGCTGGTGAAAGCGCCGAACAGGAAATACTTCATGCCTGCTTCGGACGAGCGCACATTGTTGTGCAAAAAGCCCGCCAGGATGTACAGGCTGATCGAGGTTGTTTCAAGCGCGATGAAGACCATGATCAGGTCAGCGGCACTGCTCATGAAGCACGCGCCAACCGTTGCGATAATCAAGGTCGCGTAGAACTCACCCTTGCGGCCAACGCCCGGCGAGTCGAGACTGATCAGGCTGGCGATTGCCCCGGCAATGATGACCATCGTGCGGAACAACTGGGACAGCAGGTCGTGACGGACCATGCCGCCCAGCACCAGTTGCGAAGTCGTTGGCGGCACGAGCAGCACGGTCACAACGGCAATCGCGCCCATGCTAAGCGCCGCGATTAGCCCAAGCTGACGGCGGCGGCTCTCCTGCCAGAACACATCCAGCAAAATGATTGCAACGGCCAGAACCGTCAGCAAAATTTCGGGCGTGATCGCCAGCAGATTCGCCAGTGTATCGGTATTCGGAACAATATTCATGGTTCACCCACCCCTTAGCGCGGTGATCACCGGCAGCATCCCGGCCTCGATCATCCCACTCATCACGCGCGGATAGACCCCCACAATGACCAGCACCGAGCCAAGCAGCACCAACGCCACGCGGTCAAGGGTGGACGTTTGCGGGATGTCCGGGAAGCGTTTCTCGTTGAACTCACCGCCGAACACCTGTTGAGTCACGCGCAGGACATAACCCGCCGTGACGATGATGCCCAGCGCGGCCAGGATCGCCAGCACCGGGTAGTAGCTGAAGTTTTGGAAGAAGCCGGCGCTGGCAGCGGGCAACGCTTTGCCGCCCGCGAACACCGGCCCCTGCCAGACCCCCGAAAAGATCGGGAACTCCGCGACGAAACCACTCAGACCAGGCATCCCCATCGAAACCAGACCACCCAACACGAACGCCACCGCCACTTCTGGCAGTTTCTTGCCAAAGCCGCCTAATGATGGAATGTCGCGCGTATGTGCCCGGTCATAGACCATGCCAACACAGGCGAAGAACAGCGCCGTCATTGCACCGTGACTGAACATTTGCAAGCCCGCGCCCGTCATCCCCGTGATGTTCATCGACGCCACACCCATCGAAACCAGCCCCATGTGACTGACCGATGAGAAGCCGATGACGTACTTGAAATCGCGCTGACGGAAGGCGATGAACGCGCCATACACGACGTTGATTAACGTCAGCAGCACGATCCAGGGCAGGTGAACTTTCGCGCCTTCAGGTAAGAGCTGTACACCCACTCGGATCGCGGCATACGCCCCCAGTTTCATCAGCACGCCCGCATGGATCATCGAAACGGCAGTCGGCGCGGCGACGTGCCCATCAGGACTCCAGTTGTGGAACGGGAACAACCCGGCCAGCACCGCGAACCCGATAAAGATGAACGGGAACCAGAAGCGCGCGATGGTCGTGCCAAATGCGCCAAGTGTATCAAATGGACCTAACTCACCCGGTACCGGCTGTCCGCTCTGCTGCGCCGCGAACTGGCTGCTGATCGTTTGCCAGCGCGAGGCCACCTCAAGGTGTGAGAAGTCGAAACTATAGGCCGGGTGCTGCGGCTCATTGAGTACCTGCCTCAGTTCCTGCAAGCGTTCCGGGTGTGCCGAGTCGCTAAAGAAGTTCCCGGCAGCGAAGTA
>JBBSEU010000382.1:0-4095 GCA_038239365.1 Aggregatilineales bacterium | reverse complement strand
CGGACTGGTTGTTTGTTGGTGGGGGGTGCTGCGGGGCGCGTTTTGTGGGTTTTGGGGGCTGGGGGCGCCGTGCCGCGATGATACAAAAGTAACCTTTAAACACAAATAAATAAAAACAAACCCCACACGACAGGAGGGATAAGCTATATGTTCAACTTAACATCCAGCCCAATGGCAAAAATGCCAATTTTAGAAGTTGTCAAGCAGACGGGCGGCAACGGATTGGCATCGCCACCTTTTGAATGGGTGCCAGAGTTCTTTGGCGTCTTTGGCTGGCAGCAGGTTGAAGCGGGCGTTGAGGCACTTGTGATCGAGGGGGAAGTGATCCAAAAAACGCGCTTTCAACTTGATCCGCTCACCTGGCTGGGACGGCGGCAAACGGCGCGACGGGTGCTGCTGCGCCCCGAACCGCTCGATAATTTGGCGGCGCGGGCACTGACCACTGATCAACTTGACCTGACGATCACGCTGTCGATCAGTTTCACGGTGAGCGATCCGGTCAAAGTGGCGACGATGCAAGCACCGCTCAAGGGTCTGATCAACGCGATTAACGGTGTCACGGCTGAACATATCCGCTTGCACACGCTTGAGGCGCTGGTTGCCGATGATGGTACGCTGCGTGCCGCACTATGTGAACGGTTGGCGGCGGCCACCACCATTCGAGAAGGCTTCCAGATTATCGAGGTTTTGAAGGCACTGCCCAGCGGTGACGAACGCCTCATCGAAATGGCGCGGCAGAAACGCCTGGAAGCAAGTCGCTCCGATCTGGTTGATCTGGAAGGGCGCAACCGCGTCAAGCAATCCGAATATGATGATCAGATCGCACGTCAAGCGATGAAACGCTATAACGAACAAGCGAATGCCGATCACGCCCGCACTCGTGAGCAAGAGCAGGCCGTGCTGCAAGCCGCAAACTTTCAGGCAGTGATGAAGACACTTGGCAAGCTGGCCGCGAATGACAACATTACCCCAACCGATTTGCTTTCGGTATTAACCACCTTCGCCGGGAATAATGCGCCGCCGCGATTATCCGCTCCCGCTGAGGCTACGCCACTCACCGATGAAGACACGGAGAACACCCCATGAGCAGCACAGATCGGTATGTTGACTGGCTGATTTATCTTCCGCTGGCGCTGGCGGGGCTTTTCGGCTTGATAACGCTGTTTGGTTCGTGGCGGCGTACCTTGACGTTAGCCATGCTGAGTTTCGCAGCGTTGGTGATTGCGGCGCAACATAACGCTTTTCTGGCCGCGACGCTACAGCAGATGATCGGACAAAGCAGCTTTACACCACAAGCCTGGAATGCGCTCACTTTCGGCGGAAGCGTTATCGTGATTAGCGTGCTGCTAAACGTGATTTTCCGCGCGCTCTGGAAACCCACCTCAAGCTGGCAATCACCCGGTTTCATTGGGCTGCTGTGGGGCGTTATTGGTGCCGGGATTGGTTGGCTGATCGGTGTGGTATTGCTGCCTGCACTATTTGTGCTGATGCCAACCATTGCCTATGACGCACCATCCGATCTGTTAACCAAGCTCCGCGTCACGCTGCGTTTGATCAATACCTGGTTGACACCCTGGGTGAGCGGCAACGTGACGTTTCTAGGAATCGATTAGACGCACAACTCGATCCAGCCGGAAGGTTCGTTCTGCCGCTTCGGATTGGCACCATGCTTCGACATACCACAAGCCGCCTCGTTCCAGGGGCGGCACAACCGGTTCGAGGGTACGCCGTGTCAGTTCGCCACGCGCCGGGCTGAAATAATCCAGTGTGAGCGCGCGGTTTTCCCGGTAGGCACGCTCGAAAGCATCCTTGACGCGCTCCAACGGCTCAGTCGTGGGCGGCATCAGCACCTCACTATTGAGCAGCATGGGTGAGGTTGGTTTGAATGGTTCGACAACTTTATGCTGCGCCTCGGTGAGCATCAGGCCACGCCGCGCCAATTCACGCCGCAGCGCATCAACCCTATTTGCACGCACGATCATATGATGCGCTGAAACAACTCGTTCGATTAATCTTCGGAGCGTTTGATCCGACAGGATACGCTGCATCAGCGCGGAATCCGATGCGTGCAAGACCAATGCCGGGCGCAATTCCAACTGCTCCGCTTGTTTTTCCCAATGCTGTAAGCGTTCGTACACCGTCGTTGAAATCGTTTGGCCGATCAATTGACTGAGCAGCCGGGCAGCATCTAGCGCATTTTTTCCATCCTCTACCATCCGACGCATACATGCCGAATCGATCTGAAGTTGGCCGTTGGTAAACGTCGCATACTGAGCCATCTCCGTCAGTGGCCGCAAATTGATGGCTGGACTGAGGTGAATGGTGTAGCCGTCAGTGCTTTCTTTCACTGTTGGACTATTCACAGGCTCAGGTAGATCGGGCAATCGTTCAAAGGATCGATACCGCTGATTGACCGCGACACGCCCGATCCACGTTAGCGGCCCGGCCAGGATGGGCATCAGATCGCCGACTGGCTCATCCAAATTTTTGAGCCGGATCAAATGTTGAAGCGAATCGATCCGATACTGCCCCGCTGACGCTCCTTCGATCTCTAACAATAGAGTCTTCCACAATGTTGGTGAACACTCCGGCAAGCGATAGCGCACCCAAAGCGGCTTGGTGTGCTGCAAATCCTCATAAACGGCGCGTTCAAGTTCCTGAATTTGTGTTTCCCGATCCTTTTCCAGCCATGCCCAGACTGATGGCACAGGTTTCAAGAGGCCGTCCTGCAAACCAATTAGTCCGGCACACTCTGCCAGATAGTGCAGGAAGCATAATCGCCCCGCGCCTAACTCACTTCGCACGAGATGTACATCGGCAGCGCAACCAACCCATTCTGCCCAACGCTTGAGCGCCCAAGGCGGCAGCCAGCGCCCCTGCATCGGCTGAATCGACTCGGCGTGCAGCAAACCGATCAGTAAGGCCAGATTACGCACTAATTGGTAGCGGCCATCCTCTGATCGGGCGGCGTGATGATAACTTCGTTTCAGTTTCGGGCGCGGTGGCAGCAGCGCAGTCAGTTCTGTCGGCAGATAGATTATGCCTTTCTCGATGATCACGAAGCCGAAATATGCCAATCGCTCTGCCACCGAGATCGGTTGCTTCCAGGGCTGACGCGGCGAGTCGGCGCGCCAGGGACGATAGGGGCGAATGTCCCCAAAGGCGGCCACAAATCGAGAGCGTCGCATCATGCCACCTGCTTCACGCAGTGCCAATAACGCCTGACGTTCACTATCGTTCAGCGCGCGGTAATGCTGCTTGAAATGCCCTTGCTCAAATAAAGCGGTTTTGAACTGTGCGGCGATTTCCGTTTTCCGTCGGTGGGGATTGAATGGCAAGCCATAGGCACCAAACAACCCGCGCAATGTCCGCCATGTCAGTTTATCAATCTGCCGCTCTAACTCGATCATCTGTCCGTGTGCCTATTTCATCAAAGGAAGTGTAGCGGCTTCGCAATCTCAAATTTGCTCCCCTCAATTTGCCTCCAAGTCGGAAAGGGCGATATAGAGCGTTACGACGAGTTTACGCGAGATTGCACCCCAAAATCGACTGTTTTTCGCTGTTAATCGACGTTCGATTGCATAAAAATGCGACGTTTGACACAGCTTTGCGATTTTGGACTAAAACGAGGTGAATACTTGCGTTTTTAAGCGAAACGCGCTAAGATGCTATTGATTGCAAATGATTGGCGCGCGATGTAATTCCCCGTTCAGGGGATTGAAACACATTATTCCTCTTCGGATCCTGATCAAATTTATTTGGCGCGCGAAGTAATTCCCCGTTCAGGGGATTGAAACAAACCAGAACTTTAACTTGCTGAGTGCTATGTAGCAACTAGGCGCGCGAAGTAATTCCCCGTTCAGGGGATTGAAACAAAGCTCACGTAGGCAACAAGTGCTACAACAGCAACGGCGCGCGAAGTAATTCCCCGTTCAGGGGATTGAAACTTTACCAGTACCGAATTAACGGAACCGACGAATCTTGGCGCGCGAAGTAATTCCCCGTTCAGGGGATTGAAACAAGTGGCGGCGACTCCGTAAAATGATTAAAATCTGGCGCGCGAAGTAATTCCCCGTTCAGGGGATTGAAACACAT
>JBBSEU010000381.1:0-4112 GCA_038239365.1 Aggregatilineales bacterium | reverse complement strand
TGGGATCGCGTTTTGGCGAAGGGTTGGAAGGGCTGGTACGGGTTCGTAAGACAACGGGCGATGTGATGGGCATCCTCAATGGGCTGGATGTTGATCGCTGGAATCCGGCCACTGATCCCTGGCTGATCCGCAATTTTGACATGGATACGTTTCTCGAAGGCCGTGCCGTCAACAAAGCCGATTTGCAGCAGGAAGCCGGGATTCAGGTTCGACCAGACACGCCGCTGATCGGAATCGTGTCACGGCTGGTTGACCAGAAAGGGATCGATCTGGCGATTCCGGCGCTCCGCCGCGTGCTGACCGATACCGACTGTCAGTTCATCGTGCTGGGTACGGGTGATGTGGCACTTGAACAGCAGTTGTGGCGGCTGTGTGAGGATTTTCGCTGGAAAGCGCGCGCCTATTTGCAGTACGATGCACTGCTCAGCCAGCGGATTTATGCCTCCACCGATCTGTTTCTGATGCCGAGCCGTTATGAACCGTGCGGCACCGGTCAAATGCTGTCGATGCGCTACGGCTGCCTGCCCATTGTGCGCGCGACGGGCGGTCTCGCCGATACCGTTCAGAACTATGATGATGCGGATGCTGAACACGGGACGGGCTTCGTCTTCGAATGGGAAGAACCGGAAGCCGTCTTAGGCACGCTGCGTTGGGCGATTAACACCTACAAGAATCGTCCGGCGGCGTTCCAGCGGATGCAGCGCCGCGCCATGAATATTGATTTTAGCTGGCACACCAGCGCGCATAAATACATCCACATGTACGAACGGGCGCTGGCAAAGCACAAGGTGTAACGATTCGGTGTATGCTGCGATTTCACGAAATTGAGAACGTCACCCAATCAGAGCGTAAGGTACCCTCCCAATCTCCCGGAAACGGACTGCGCCCCATTTCAAGTTGAAAGCGCATCTGATAATGTCCCGGCGGCAACGGGTCACTGAACAATGCTCCCAGCGCGTATTCAAAGGCAATGTGCTGCTCTGGCGCTAATTCGATACGCCCCACAGAACCATCATCCAGCGGCGGAACAGGTGGCGGCGTGGGTGGCAAAGTGCGACCTGCCTGATCCTGAACTTTTAGTACCACTGATGGATAGGGCAAAAACAATGTATTCAGACGCGCAGTGTTGGGCGTATCATTGCGGATCGTCGCCGTGATCTTGATGTTTTGATCGTCTGCTGCCCGCGTCAGTTCGACGGTGAGTTGTACCCGCATCGGTCATCTCCTTATGCTAATTTACGATACGGTGCAGCGTGCTTCGGGAACGCCCAGAGTAGCGGCGGCTTGTTGGCGGATCAGATTGAAATGACGGGGAGCAGGCGCTTCGCCAGGGTTGTTCATCACGCCGCCGCCTGTGTCTCGAAAGCCAGTGCGTGTTCCCCCGCCTGTATAATCAACGCCGTTGGTGGTGAAGTATTCCTCCGGGTTGCCGAGCATATGCCCAAATTCGTGGGTGATATCGACGGTGTCACTCGTACCCCAACCTGTCATACTGATCGTACCACCCAATCCGGCGCGACCACTAGCAGTCGCGCCGGGGTTGTTAGGTGCCACATTGTAGTGGGCATTGGCCGCATTTGACCACTGCAAATCAACGGTAATCGGATAACGCTCAACGGGATCGGTTGGGGCAGCACCTGCCACTACCAACGTAAAGCGGTTGCTCCACTTGCTTTCGATAGCAGATTCCCAGGATGACTTTTGGGCGGCGGTTGCGCTGGAATTGATACGGACAATCACGCTAAGCGTGTGCGCTGCCCGATCAACAAACAACGAAAACCGCGATTTCCAGCCAAATGTGCCGTTCCAGGCGGCATAGGCGGCAGGCGCATTGGAGATCGTTTCAGATACCGACTGATCGACATCACGCGTTGACGTTTGACTCAAAAAGTTTTGGGCTTCGGTGACTTGCCCCGTTTGTTGCAGGTCGCCCGGCGCAACGGCTGGCAATGCGCGATTGCGAACCACATTTTTGGCATAGTCCATACGCGGCAAATTCAAGCCGCTGGCACCTGCGCTGTTCGCCCACATGGCATCCAGCACCGCCGGATCAAGGGCGGCCAACGCGCGCAGCATCTCGAACATATTGAGGCCATTCAAGCAAGTGAACGCCTCTGCCCAATGCTGAGCCTGCACCGCTGTCGTAAAATTTTGCCGAACGGCGCTGGGCGTATAACGTTGAACACGCTGTCCCAGTTGGGGTTTCCGCAGTTGATGAACCACATGACCTACTGATTGGTCAAGCGTCGCCAGATCGCCGCTGTCCATCAGGCGGCGAACGGCATGATTGCCCTGTGTTCGTTGCAGGGTTAATACTGCGCGCTGACGTGAACTTAACCCACTATCATTGGGCGCATGAAATTGCTTGCCGGAACTCGTTTGAACATCGGCAGAAGGTGCATTTTGTTCGTCGTGTCCGCGCCGAGTTTTATCGTCGGATGCGGGTTGTTCAACAAGTGAAGGTGACATAAAATTCCGATCCCCTTTGCTTGTTTTGCCGAAAAATCAATAAGAACACGGCTGCCAGAATGCGGACTTTGCGGCAATTTTCGAATATTGCGTTACCTTTTTTATTGTACACCCTTTTTATTTTTCGAAGATGGCAAAAGTTAATTCTGAGCTACCAGCCTAATGAGGAATTTATGAGCTACCTTGAACGTTTTTCGATTCTGAACAAAAAAGTGTTGGTCACGGGCGGATCAAAAGGGATCGGTGCGGTGGCGGCGCATGTGCTGGCCGAGGCGGGCGCTGACGTTGCGATCAGTGGGCGGGATCGCGCCGGGTTAGAGGAAACTTGCGCCGCGATTGAGTCGACTGGCCGCGCCTGTCTGATCATCGAAGCCGATTTCGAGACGGTAGACGGCCCGCGCCGGGCTGCCCAAACCGCGCTTGATCATTTCGGCACGGTGGATATTCTGGTCAACAATGCTGGAATTGCCCGAATCGCCAGTTTGCTTGAACTCTCAATAGAAGATTGGGACGCCACACAAGCGGTCAATTTACGCGCGCCGTTCATCGTGGCGCAGACGTTGGCGGTCAATATGATCGCGCAGCGCAGCGGCAAGATCATCAATGTATCGTCACAGGCGGGCACTGTCGCGTTAGAGGGGCACGGCGCGTATTCGGCATCCAAAGGCGGCTTGAACCTGCTCACCAAGTCGATGGCTGCTGAGTGGGGACGCTATAACATTCAGACGAACGCCATCTCGCCTACTGTGATCCTGACACCGATGGGTGAACAGGTCTGGGGTCAACCGGAAAAAGGCGATCCGATGCTGGCAAAAATCCCGTTAGGGCGTTTTGGCAGACCAATCGAAGTGGCCGATTTGATCTTGTTCCTGGCGTCGCCTGCCTCCGATCTGATCTGCGGTGAGGTGATCCTGATCGATGGTGGTTATACGGCACTGTGAAAAGGTATCAGCCGTCAGGTATCAGCTATCAGCCAAAAGCAGTTGAGTGTTGGGTTAGTTAACCCTAGGACGAACAAAGCTTCAATAAAATGAATGATGATGTGGAACTACGGACGCGAAAGCTGTAAAATGCCACGATAAAACATGAGCGAAAAGGATGCCGATGATGGCTGACCAACGATATGATGACCGACAAAGACTGGCTGAGACAGAAATGACTGTCGGCGATTTGAAACACCTGATCGAGCAATTGGTTCAGCAAGCTACTGAAATTAACCGGGTTGATTCGGAACATGAACGCCCCGTGCGGGACGTATTGGCTTCGATGCGACGCAACATTTGGACACCGCCGACTGACGCTCCCTCTAATCTCGAGCTGCTGCGCGAAGACCGTGAGCGATGAAACGGATTTATGTACTCGACCCAAGCATCTTGATTCAAGCCTACGTTACCGATAACGATTCGGCGCGTGTTTTAACCTTGCTTGCAGGGTTGGAAAACGACGAACCCGACGAATTCCATAAATTTCGCGCAGGGGACACCGGGTTTTAACCCGGTGGTGAATGCGCGCTCTCTTTTCTTTAGTAAACAAATATTCGACTTGCATTCTACCAAATACATGGTAGAATGCAAGTATGGTAAAACGACGATCTACGAGCATGTACTTGAGTGATGAGGCGCAACGCCTGCTGAGCGCACTGG
>JBBSEU010000380.1:0-4155 GCA_038239365.1 Aggregatilineales bacterium | reverse complement strand
GGCCGGGCCGCTATGATCCGAACTATGAAGAAAAAGGCCGCGATTATCCGGCGGGCTATGTGCGCTGGACGGAAACGCGCAACATGGCGACGTTCGTTGAGGCGCTAGCCAACGGTGCGGTCAAGGTCGAGCCATTGATTACCCATCGCGTCCCAATTGCGGACGCCGAACGCGCCTATGAGGTGATAACTCCTGATAATTCGTTTTATCGGAAGTTATCTGCAAATTCGCTGGGTGTTCTGCTTACTTACGACACGATCCACGAATTGCCGCAAAAGATCACGCTCAAAACTGATTATCCGACACAAACGGCGATTCGGTTGGGCGTGGTAGGCGCGGGTAATTTCGCTAGCGGCACTTTGTTACCTGCCGTGCGAAGTACCAAAGCGGTTGAGTTGGTCGGTATTGTTTCCGGTTCGGGATTAAGCGCGCGGAGCAATGCGGATCGATTTGGCTTTGCCTACTGCGCCTCGGAATTTTCTGAACTATTGGCCGATCAAACGATCAATTGGCTAGCGATCACGACGCGCCATGATTTGCACGCAGCGCAAGCCATTGAGTCGATGCAGGCAGGGAAAGATGTGTTTGTCGAAAAGCCACTGGCACTCACCCGCGATGATCTGGCAAAGGTGTTGGCAGCACAACAGCAGACCGGGCGGCGTTTGATAGTTGGCTTCAATCGGCGGTTCGCACCAATGGTACGCGACATGCGCGCTTTTTTGAGCGATCATCAGCGGCCACTGGTTGCGTCGTATCGCATCAATGCCGGGGCAATTCCGGCGACTCATTGGACGCAAGACCCAACCATTGGCGGCGGGCGCATCATTGGCGAGGCGTGTCACTTTATCGACTTGCTGTCATATTTGATCGGTGCAGCACCAGTGCGTGTTTATGCCGCCGGAAAGAGTGCGGCGGATGAAGCGATCATCACGCTTAACTTTGCGGACGACTCGGTTGGCATAGTGATTTATGCGGCGGGCGGCGACTCGTCCTTCGGCAAGGAGCGGATCGAAATCATTGGCAGTGGAAAGATCGCCGTGCTGGATGATTTTCGGCGGCTTGAATTGATTCAAAACGGCAAGCGCACACAGCGTACCGAACGGTTACGCCCGGATAAGGGGCATCGCGGCGAATGGGTGGCGCTCATTGACGCCGTTCAACATGGCCGCGAAACACCGATCTCCATTGCCGAGATCGAAGCGACTCATCTGGCGACTTTTGCGGCAGTCGAAAGTTTGCGATTGCGGCAACCCGTCGAAATAGGATAGCATAACGCAACAAAACGGCGCGGCGCGCGTATAGTTGTCAGTTGTATTGCGTGAAGGAGTAATGGGTGTTACTGAGTGGTGGTCTCTCGATTGCAGGGCTGATTTCCAAGATCATCGTCGTGCTGATTGCGATGGATATACACGAGTATGCTCACGCACGGGTCGCCTACGAGATGGGCGATTCCACCGCGCGTGATATGGGCAAAATGACGCTTGATCCGCGTGCCAACATCAATTGGATTGGTTTTGCGATGTTCGTGCTGGTCGGGTTTGGTATTCTCGGCTCTGCGCCTGTTAATGAAGGCCGAATGCGAAATCGTCGGCAGGGTATGCTGCTGGCAGTGGCCGCCGGGCCGTTCTCGAACTTGATATTAGCCGCGATTGCTGCCATCCCGTTTCAGTTGGGTTTGGCGCATCTTGACTATGCGGGCTTCCGGCAAGTTATTCCGAGCCTGAACGTCATCCTGACCGATATGGTCACGTTCAATTTGCTGCTGTTTCTGTTCAACCTGATTCCGCTGTTCCCGCTTGATGGTTGGACGGTGGTTGCCAAACTGCTGCCGCCCGAACTGGAATATCAGTGGCGACGCTATCAGCAATATTCGATGTTTGCGCTGTTGGCGTTGGTCTTTGTGCCATTCATCGCACCACAGTTCAACATTTTGGGGCTAATTCTCGGTCAACCGTTGGATTTTCTATCGCGCCTGTTTCTGAAAATCTAGCTTACGGTTATGATCGCACGGTTGCGGCAGGGCATCCGCGCTCTAGTGGCCTGGGTGCGTCCGGTAGATAAATCGTTGGCGCGCGCCTACCTGACGCCGCCGCTGCTTGCCCTGTTTGAGCAGATGCGCTCCGGCGAACAGCAGCACAGTCTGAATGTTTTGCGGATGTTGATTGAGCGCGGCGAAACACACCCGGCGCTGATGATCGCGGCGCTGCTACACGATGTGGGCAAATCGCGGCGGCCATTCTGGTTGTGGGAGCGCGTGATCGTCGTGCTGGCGCGCAAGATCATACCAGAGCGAGTCAGTGTGTGGGGGGATGGAGAAGCTGTTGGTTGGCGGCGGCCTTTCGTGATCAGCAAGCAGCACCCGTTGTGGAGCGCGGAAATGGTCGCCGCTGCGGGCGCTGATCCGTTGAGTGTCGAACTGATCAGACAGCATCAAGTTAAACTCACGTACTCGCCACAAATAGAGATAGAGCGGCTTTTGGCGGCCTTGCAAGCTGCCGATGATAGCAATTAAGGATTTTTTCAAATGAATCAAGTTAATAGTACGCTTTCGGTTGAAGCCATTGAAGCTATCGTGCAGCAAACCTTTGTTGATCACGATATGACCGGAAAACGAGTTTTGGTGATCATCCCGGATGGCACGCGATCCGCGCCGATCCCGCTCATGTTTCGGCTGCTGTGTCGCGCCTTGCAACCAAAAGCCGCCGCGCTGGACTTTCTGATCGCGCTGGGCACTCACCAACCCATGTCGCCAGAACAGATCAATCGTCTGGCAGGCGTTGCGCCCGACGAATGGCAGACCACGTTCGCCGGGGTGAATATCTTCAACCACGAATGGCACAAGCCGGAAACGTTTGTCACAGTGGGTACGATCCCTGCCGAGGAACTCAGCCAGATCAGCGATGGACGCTTGACAGACCCTGTCGCCGTTCGGGTCAACCGTAAAGTGCTGGATTATGATCAGATCATCATTTGCGGGCCGGTTTTTCCGCACGAAGTTGTTGGCTTTTCGGGCGGCAATAAATATTTCTTTCCGGGGATCAGCGGCCCGGAGGTGATCGATTTCTCGCACTGGTTGGGGGCACTCATCACCAGTTATCACATCATTGGCACGTCTGGCCTGACGCCCGTTCGACAGTTGATTAACCGCGCCGCCTCGTTTATCTCGACGCCAAAACTGTGTTTCGCGCTGGTCGTCGCGCCGGGCACGAATGAACTGTCGGGCTTATTCGTCGGCACGCCCGAAGATGCCTGGGCGCGCGCTGCTGATCTGTCGGCACAGGTTCACATTCGCTGGATAGATCGCCCCTTCAAGCGGGTGCTGTCGATCATGCCGACCATGTATGACGATATTTGGACAGCGGCGAAGGGCATGTACAAGCTCGAACCCGTCATTGCCGATGGCGGCGAAGTGATCATTTATGCGCCACACATTACCGAGTTCAGCTATACGCATGGCGCGATACTGGAACAAATCGGCTATCACATCCGCGATTATTTCACGCATCAATGGGAGCGTTTCAAGGATTTGCCGGGCGGAGTGCTGGCACACAGCACCCATTTGCGCGGCATTGGCAGCTACGATTCGGTCAACGGGGAGCAGCCGCGTATTCAGGTGACACTGGCGACAGGCATTTCTCGTGAGCGTTGTCTGGCCGTCAATCTTGGCTATCTCGATCCCGCACAGATCAACATCAGCGAATGGGAAAACCGCGAAAACGAAGGGATTCTGGTTGTCCACAAAGCGGGCGAAATGCTGTATCGGCTGACCGAACCCGTTTTGGCCTGATCTACTTCAAAAGCTGCATCAGTTCCGGCGGCGCGCCGGGCGACCACATAGACGGCAGTAAGGTACGCGGATAGACCGCCTGAAAATACGTCACAATCGGGATACTGCCGTTAGTGGCGATGAAAACGCCATCAACCGGAACGGCAATTCTGGTTGGGGCTATCGCTAATTCTCGATCACGAGTTGCCGAGTCGCCTTTAGACGCGGCAAGTCGGCTTAGCGCATAATGACGCCACGCTGCGCCAACTCCCCAATCACCGTCGAGCGCCAGTGCGGCCTGTAGCGAACGCTCCGCAAAGGCCAGATCACCCTGCGCGCGAATTTCGATCAGCGCCGCGTAGACGTGAGGTATTCCAGAACGCCCATTG
>JBBSEU010000379.1:0-4165 GCA_038239365.1 Aggregatilineales bacterium | reverse complement strand
TATCGTTTCATAAAACGCCTGGCGTTCCCGGTAGGGCGGATTATTGATGGTCAGGCAGTTCGACCAACTGCCATTCGCATTTATTTCGATGCCCATATATCTGTTAAGTGAGTTAATCGCATCGAAACGCGAAACAAAAACCGGCACCGAACTCGGATTGCCGTCCACTGTCACAACGTTCACGCGCGAGTCGAACTCGACCAGCATCACCCGGTCACCGCGCACAAAGTCGATTTTGTTCAGGAAGCGCCGCGTCGCGTCCCGCACTTCCTTGAACGGGTGGCACACCAGATCGCTGTAGTTACCATCTCGGGCACCACTCGTGATGATGCTTGTATTAATTGCGCCCGTTACCGAGTCGATATACGAGTTGGTGTCCGGGTTTGCGACATACTGCGTAGTTGGGTCGTTGCAGCAGCCGCCCCACGCATAGTTAGCGTCCTGGCCGGAGGAACTTTTTGACTTGTCCGCGCACTCAAAGCGAATCGAGCCTTTGGTACCGCCTGTACCACCTGGATTGCTGGAGTCATACGGAGCCAGGCCGAGCGTGAAGCCCGTCGAGTCTGGCTGACCAATCGCAAAGCCGGGCAGCCGGTCTTGCAAGGCCGCGCCTGAGGCTTTGGTCAGGCTGGCCGTATCCAGCGCCTCGGACAGCGAACCATCCAGCAGCAGCGCCACATCCATCACCGCCGTTTGCGACAGCGAACTGGCGCTGAGCAGGATGCTCTGATAGCCAATGATCGACAGGAACGTCGTTGGCGAGGTGATCTGCGCCGAAACACGCACCAGCTTGGCCGGGTCAGGTCGGCACAACTCCGACTTTGAGCCGATCAGTGCCGCCTTCGCCTGAAAGCCATCCTGTCCAGGGTGCTTTTGAATGTAGTCATAAATTTCGGTTTCGCACGTTTCCACCTTGACCGAAGTCGGGTCAAGGCCGTGAATTTTGATGTACTGCTGTGCTGCGGCAACCACGTTGCCATACGTCGAGTTTTCACGTACCTGCCCGGCTGCCGCCACTGCCGCCGCGTCCACCGCGCGCCGCAGCGTACTGAACCGCACGAACAGCAGCGCCGTATCCGTTGCGATCCCCACGAACGCGATCAGGGCGATGAAGCCCAGCGCGATGATGATGATCGACTGCCCGCTGCGGCTGCGTCGGGTCATCAGCCGCAGCACATCTTTCGCTGTATTCCGTACCGTATCATCCATCTTACGATTACTCCTGTCCATCACGGCCCGCCCGATCCGACGGTCGCCGTCGGTTCAGCCGCCGAAACCGGGAACATCATCCATATGTACAATTTCGGATCGCCCAGCAGGTTGAGCGGCGGGAAGTGAAACAACTGATGGTGTTTCCAGGTCAACTCAACGATCACCATGCCGCCATTCGGCACGCGGTCACTTACCGAAGTATCACCCGTCTGATAACCCAACTGATTGAAGCGCCATTCCAGGTCGAATTCATCATTGCCCCCAACATGGAACTTAGAGCCGCGGCAGGTGCTGGTATTATCCAGGTTCGACCTCTGCTGTCCCGTCACGATGAAACCGCGAATATCAGTCGGCAGCGGGAACAGTTCCGGGTGCTGATTATAAAAAGTGGCTGATCCAGTCGTATTGAACGGGTCGCGCTGGTCTTCGCCGGGGCCAGGGCAGTAGCGGTTTTTTATCGGCCAGCGCCCGGTAATCGTGATATGGTGCGCCCCAATCGGACGATCCATATGCACCGTGCCAGCACCATCTACGTAGTAGCAGCCACTGATGGCACCTGAACACGCGTTGATGAACGCCACCGCCGACACCACAATATCATCGTCATTCACGTTGAAATCCAGCGGGTCCATGGCGGCGGCGGTCTGGCACATCGCTCCGTCGAAGAAGCCTTTAGTTGGGTCTGCGTTGCCGTACAGCGTGTACCCCGCAAGACCCGACGGATGCGTTGTTATCACTGCGGGCGTGGTGCCAGCCTGCACATTGAAGCGCCCGCTCGTCGTGAAACATGCCGTGCGGTAATAGTTGCGCGTATCCAGTTCGTTCCAGTTCAATGGACTGAGCGTCGTCGCATAGCGGCCACCCTCACGTACCGCATCGAGCAGGATCAGGTAATTGTTCGCCAGATAACCGATTTCAGCCGTGCTGACGATCATCATAAACAGGATCGGCGCGGTAAAAGCCAGTTCAACCAGGCTTTGTCCACGCATCCCCTTCGCCCTTCTGGGGGGCTGTCCATCCAATATTTTCAACACTTTGCGGATGAGGTTTCGCATAAAACCGTGTATCCCTTATCCAACCGACAGGCCAAACGCGCCGCCCTTTGGCGCACCGTGAGAACATCATATCACAGTGCATTGCCGGATTTTGTAGGATAATTGTCAGGATGCGTTCATTTTTTGTACCGAAAGTGCGGGGTTTACTGATATTAAGCAGACCGCAATTTTGCCCAACACGCTTGAAATGCAAACTGCGATGGTACGGGTCACGCTTGAACTGTCGATAAGCTGCATAGGCTTGCTGACGTATTTCCTTTGGGAGATTCTTTAACAACTCCCGAAAGCGCCGCGTTCGCTTCGACTTCATAAATCGGCTGCGTCTGGATCATCATCCGGGTCAAAGTCCTCAGTCAATCCTGCCTTGTAGTCAGCTAGAGCTTCATCTGCCAACTGCGTCAACAAATCCTGTGATTTGGCAAACTGCTCGTCCCACAGTGCTTCATCAGCCGCAATGGCTGCCTCATCAATAGACTCGATCAGAATTCGTACCTCACCGGGTGGTAAATTAGCTGGCGTCTCGAACTCTATTTCTCCACGCTCATTGACTCGTCCCATCACTTCAACAAATGTCATCGCAAATCCCTTTCATTGTTGTGAGAAATTTCACCAACTTTTCGACAATAAAAACCACCTGCTAGGACCTGCTTAGCAGGTGAGTTTTATTGAGATGCAGCTATTTTGCGTCTGGCTTAAACTCTTTGAGCCATTTGTTAGCTTCGCTGCGCCGCTTGTCACCCTCTTCCAGAAAACGCAGCGCCGTTTTCATATCTTCAGCCGCTTTGTTATCATCGCGTGCCTGATGATGCGCGATGGCTCGATGAAACCAGGGTTCGGGGCGTCCCGGCGCGATGGTCTGCGCCTTCGTAAACCGATCAATTGCTGCTGCCCAATCGCCTTTCGCAAAGGCCATCATCCCAAAGCAATAATGTGCCAACCACTGCCGCTTATCGAGTCGCAGCGCATACGCCAGATCGATTTCGGCCTCGTCTTTCTTGCCTGCTTCCACGTAAATCAAACCACGTGCGCTGTACAGTTCCGCCCGCCGCCGATCATAATGAATCGCCTCAGACAGATCGAGGATCGCGTTCTCATAATCGCCCGTCGCAAATGCCTGCAAGCCGCGCTCGTAATAGGCTTGCGAGTCGGCGCGCGTCAATCCAACATTTCGTGCGATCTGTCGTCTGTTCTCACTCATGCCGCTATTTTAACCCGATTCAAGACGGTTCGCGTTACACTACATCGCAACAATTGAGGGACTTCTTTATGTACAACGCCGACGCACTTAACGCTTATCTAAAACAAAATCGGGATCGTTTCATCGGTGAATTAGCCGAGTTTATCGCGGTGCCAAGCGTGGCCGCCGATGGGCGCGGCATTCAGCCAATGGCCGATCTGCTTTCGGAACGCTTCCATAATTTGGGTGCAATGGTTACACAATATCCGCTCCCCAACGGCAGCCCAGTGGTTTATGCGGAACTGCTCGGCAAAGGCGATCAAACCATGATGATCTACAACCACTATGACGTTCAGCCCGAAGTACCCGTCGAATTGTGGGATTCACCGCCCTTCCAACTGACCGAACGCGATGGCATTTTGTATGGGCGCGGCACTTCCGACGATAAAGGCGAACTGTTGGCGCGCATTCAAGCCGTCGAAGCCTGGCAAGCCACTCACGGCGAACTGCCCTGCAAGATCAAATGGGTTGTCGAAGGCGAAGAAGAAATCAGCAGTGTCAATTTACCCGCCTGGGCAGAAGCCAACCGCGATATGCTGGCTTCAGACGGTTTGCTCTGGGAAGGCGGCGGCTACGATGCGCTTGGCCGAGTGACGATGGTGCAGGGTTGCAAAGGCATCGCCTATTTTGAACTGCACGCCGACGGCCCCAAAATGGACTT
>JBBSEU010000378.1:0-4183 GCA_038239365.1 Aggregatilineales bacterium | reverse complement strand
GAGTTACGCACCTCATCCAGATTTTGATCTGCCAGATCGCCCAATCGATCTCCAAAGGCCAGAGCTTCAATCGCCGCTTCGTGAAGCATATCGTAGAGTTCGGGCTGCGTTTCTCGACGCGATTTCGCCATGTATTTCAGCGTTGCCACCTGATTGTTGATCTTCGCAGCAGCGATCCAGACCCCAATTTGCGCCCCGCGTCCATCGTAATATGCCGCAAACTGCGCGCGACGTGTTTTGACCGTCCCAACCAGCCCAGGCGAATGGATGGTTGCGAAATGATCACCGCCTTCGATGAAAAAGATCGGGATGCCACGTTCACAGCATTCCTTGATTGCATCAGCCGAAATGCTGACGCCTAATGCCGCGATTGTGATATGCCGCAAGTGCATCAATGGCAACTGGGCTAGTGTCTCCTTACCTTTGCTGACAATCAGGCGTTCGCTGTGTTTGCCGATAAACGCACCAAATGTGTCTACCAGCAGATGTTCCGTAGTGGTCATGGTTCTCCATTTCTCCTGCCAACAACATTTCGACTTAACGATACATCTAATTCGTCATATGGGTTGTTTCATCTGTGAAACATGTTTGGTAAAAGCCGTCGCTATTCAATGATGTACCAGCCATCACCTTTAGCCGTGTTCTTGCCAACGTGTATGCTCTGCCCCCACAGCAGCCAATACAACACATCACGCTCTGTCAGAGTCCAGCGTGCTTTGCCCATGAAGCCACCAATGGGTGATGTTCGGCGTTTGACGCGGCTGTAACTATTCACGTCTTTCCAGTGCGTATTATTCGAGGCACGATGTTGTACGTCCAATATGTCGCCAATCGCGCCCATCCGCATCCACTCGGCTTTCCAGCGTTCGAGTCCGGCAGCAACCTCAGTTTTGGATTGATTTTGCTCGACAAGTGATTGGGCACGTTCAAGCAGGCGGCGCAGTAGCACACCAAGCATTGGTTGCCGCGCCAACATCCCGTGATCGGTGAGGCGTGTCGGTGTCAAAAAGCGCAGCAGCACCTGATCACCGCGCCACGAATTGACCGCGTATTGAATCGTTTTATGTGTCACGGCCAAGCGCAGATCAGACACTTGATGCGGATCCATGATCTGGCGGCGTGATTGATTCAGTGGATTCAATTCGCAAATCCGAATCATTTGGAAACGCCCGCGCCCAAAACCGATCCCTATCTCAGCCGCATCACGCAGCGCATAAAACAAGTACGGAATGTAATCGACAGCCTGCCCAAACAAGGTGATCCCGAACTCGAACTGTTCTCCTGTGCCGTAGTGAGCATTCGGCGGGGGTGGCTCAATCGTATAAGCGCGCGGCAGATCGCGCCCACGCGCATTTTCATCATCCAAACCCGCCAAAAACTGCCGAATGAGATCATAAGGCAGTCCAGGGACGGGTTCGTTTGGGCTGAACCGGGCGATCAGCGCCTGGTACAGTGCGCCCCGAACATTCATGCCTGGCTGCTCACTGAATTGGATTGCTTCTCGCGCGCGTACAACAAAGACAATATGCTGTGCCGAAAAGCTCTTCATTAAACCGCCGGACGGATCGGGCGTTTCATCAAATTGCGGATTGTCTGCGATCATCGTTCAGTCGGCCTCCATTGGCGTATCGGACTGCAAAGCACCCTCAATATCAAGACCGTTTTCGCTGGAATAGGTTGCAGCAACGGTGTAAACCGGGTACTTTTCGCGCCCCTCCTCAATCGTTTCTTGTCCAGCCTTCCGTGCCTTAACCAGTTGAGCATACTGCCCCCAACTGAGCGGCACCAACAATGCCGAGGCTTTGAGATATTCGTGTCTTTTCAAACAATCCAGATACTCAGGATAGGCCGCTTCAGGCAGCACTTCGACACCATTGAACATCTGATAAAAGAGCTTTTCGGTTTCGCTGCTGGTTGCGAATGGCTTTAGCGTCCCCAAAATATCTCTATCGAATTGAGCGGCGCTTTGTTGATAGGCTTCCCGCCAGCTATCCAGTGCAGCACCCGCATAAATCTGATCGAGCCACTCACTGACGGCATTTTCATCAATTGGCTGACCGTTGATCATCTCCAATCGACTCAACGTTGCATCTAGAAGATCAGCCGATTTATAGATATATTTCACCGCGTCCGGTTGCTGCCGAACGACGTAAACATCGGCTAATATGCGGTCTGCTTTAGGCCGGGAGCGATTGACGCGCCCAAAGCGTTGTAGGAGTGCTTCCAATGGTGCAAGCTCAGTGTAAAGCGTGTCCATATCGATATTCAGACTTACCTCGACTACCTGAGTCGCTACCACAATCGGCTTTTGCCCGTTACGTGTGCCCCTTGAATCGACACCTACCGCGTCCATAATCATCTTTTCTTTTTTAGAGCGGTCTTCACTATTGAAGCGGCTGTGTACCAGAATGATCGAATGACCGGGTAACTGACTTTGCAACAGCGCATGTATCTCTTTAGCGCGCCGTACCATGTTGCAGCACACCAGGATTGATTTGCCCTGCTCTGCGTCGGTGCGAATCCGCTCCAGGGTTTCACTATCCGAGAGCAAACCTTGCAGAAGATGTACGCGATGCCGCTTAAAGTCGTTAAATGTTTCTGGAGTTGCCACGATCAGATGTAGATCAGGGATCGCTTCGCGCAGAACTTGCCGAACATGGGTGGGCATTGTTGCCGACATGATGAAAAACCGCGCGGCGGCATAGCGTCGCAAAAAAGCGATGAACCGGCCAATCAAAGCCAGCCGTTCAGGCTCGTAGGCATGAATTTCATCGAAGATGAAGCGCCCGCCCTGAAAACTGCTGAAGAGTGCCTCATGCCCTTTCACCTGATACGGCGACTTCAACATCTGGTAAGGGCTTTGCACATTCAGCGGGAAACGGTGCAGCCGCGACAACTCTTCGTTGATTTTGGCGTTTGCTCCGGCTTCTTCGGTACTCAGTTCGCTTTCCAATGCGGCAAAATAGAGCGCCTGCTGTGCGTGCCCATGCTGCAACCCGATCTGTTTTTTATCCCAGGAACGTCCCAGGCGTTGATACATGGCGTTCATGCTGGCCTGATAAGGCAGCACATAAAATACGCGCGCGGGCGGCACGCCGTCAAGACTCGCCTGATGATCCAGCCAGAGCAGCGCCGCCTCAGTTTTGCCACTGCCCGTCGGCGCGATCAGCATCGCCGAACCCAGGCCGCTGGTCGCCGCCTGTTTTTGATGTTCATGCCGTGTTGTGCCTGGCTTAAACAGCTTCGCCATCCGATCCGGTGAGGGCAGATCAAGCGCCGCAAACGGTTCATCATGCGACTCAGCCGAACCCGCATGATCTGCGATCAGGATCATGCCGCGCAGCAGCATACCGAGTTGAGCCGCGCGATGATTGTCATTGAACGTGATGTTGGTGCTATAGCCGCGCAGGTCTTCAATCGCCCGGTGAACAGCGCCCGCCTGAATAGTGGCTTTGGCTTTCGCCTCAGTTGGCATTGAAACCTGTGAAATATAAGGCGCGAAACCCAACGCGGTTGCCCATTCCCAGCCACAGGCCGATAACCAGCGATACAGGATCAGTTGATCGGCAGGTCTGACTTCCGCAACCATTTGCCCGGCCATATCATCTTCAGGGTAATCGGAGTCGTTGGCCGCATACTGCTTGATGATCTGATCGGCGTCTTTGTGATGGCAGGCGATCACAGCGATCACCGGGACGCGGTTCACATCGCCATGCGGAAACAGCCAATCGACAAAAGCCAGTGAAAGCGCCTCGTGACGGTAGCCCCACCGCCTGGTGCGGCCTTGCGCCTTGAGCACCGCCTGAAAACCCGTTGCACACTTGCCGAAATCATGGAGAAATGTCCCCCAATACAGCCAGTGCCACAGTGCTGGAGTTTCAATCTCGGCGGCCAGCGTTGGGTGCAGCCGCACTTGATCGGCCAATCGAGACAGTACATGCCAGGTATGCGCCACCAAACTTTCGTGTGGCTTGGCAAGGATATTATGCCACTGCGCCTCAACGCCCGGAATCACATCATTCGTCATGGTATTTACTCTAGTTTTTTGTAACTGCTCAGGCAGGGGAAAGACAAGGTGGATAAAAAGGAGTTCCAGCAAAAGCGGATTCAAGGGCGTGTAAGGCAGTGAGGCCATTTTTGCGCGCGGTAGACAAGTAGCCACGAATGGCGCAGAAAGCATGAG
>JBBSEU010000377.1:0-4273 GCA_038239365.1 Aggregatilineales bacterium | reverse complement strand
TGCTCAGGCCGAACTGGACAAGGCCCTCAAAAAATAGAGGGGATCAGATAGCCCTCACCCCCCAACCCCCTCTCCCGGGTGAGAGGGGGAGTGCGGGCTATCTTCCGACTCCCCCTCTCTGTAAACGGAGAGGGGGTTGGGGGTGAGGTTAATCCGCCCTTATTTTTTAATGTCCATTAGTGGACTTGGCTACCTGAGCCTGGGGCTTGAGTCCCAGGCACACCTTTATTGAGGTTCGAGAGGAAAAAATTATGGCACGATCAGCAGGTTTATCGACACCTTTTGGCACACTGCGCGCTGCCCGGCTCAATGGACGCATCGTGCGCCGCAATCTCAATGGTTGGCTGTTCATTTCGCCCTGGCTAATCGGCTTCCTGCTGCTGAGTCTGTACCCGGCGTTGATGTCTTTGTATTACAGCCTGACCGACTACAACTTGATTCAAACGCCGAATTGGGTTGGCTTCGAAAATTATGTCAGCCTGTTAACCGCTGATCCGCTGTTTTGGATTTCTGTCAAAAATACTGTTTATTACGTCATGCTATATGTGCCGCTCTCGATCATATTCGGGGTTGGCGTGGCGATGCTGCTCAATATTAAGACACCGGGCATCGGCATTTACCGCGCCATCGTCTATCTACCCAGCGTCATTCCCGAAATTGTGACGGGCGTGTTGTGGTTCTGGATGCTCAACCCGCAGTTCGGCTTTGCCAATATGCTGCTCAAGGCGTTGGGGTTGCCCGCGCTGAACTGGCTCAATGACCCGAATTTGTCGAAGCCGTCGCTCGTCCTGATCGCGCTGTGGGGATTGGGTACGCACATGGTCATTTATCTGGCGGCTCTGCAAGAGATCCCAGAGCATTTATATGAGGCGGCAGACATTGACGGCGCGGGAATTTTCGGCAAAATGCGCTTTATCACATTGCCGCTGCTAACGCCAACCATCTTTTTTAACCTGGTACTGGGCGTCATCGGTGCCTTTCAGAGCTTCACGAGTGTGTATGTCGTCACGCGAGGCTCAGGCAGCCCACTCGACTCGACGTTGTTTTACAGTCTTTTGATCTATCGCAATGCGTTTACCTATCTCAAAATGGGCTATGCCAGCGCAATGGCCTGGCTGCTGTTCCTAGCCGTCCTGGTGATTACCTTTGTCGTGTTCAAAACATCCGGGCGCTGGGTATTCTACGGAGGGGAAAATCAGGATGGCTAACAGTAATCCGGCCAGCCTATCGCTGCCTCAGGCGAATATCCCCCGCCGCCAACGCACTGACTACACGAAGTGGGCTAACCGCCTGTTCAGGTTGATCCGCGCACATTTTGTGCTGATTTGTCTGGCGCTCATTTTTGCCTTCCCGATGTTCTATATGTTCTCTACATCGCTGAAAACGCTGCGGCAAACGTTCATCGTGCCGCCCCAGTTATGGCCGAACCCGTTCGCGTGGGAAAACTATCCGCGCGCCTTTCAGTTCATCCCCTATGCGCGCTATTTCGCCAACACGTTTTACGTCTCATCGCTGAACGTTGTGTTCACGCTGGCATCCTCGTCGCTCGTCGCTTATGGTTTTTCCAAGATCAAATGGTTTGGCCGCGATACGATGTTCGGGTTGGTGGTGGCAACATTGATGATCCCCTACACCGTCACACTCATCCCGCAATTCCTGATCTTCCGCCAACTCGGTTGGATCGGCACCTATAACCCGTTGATCCTGCCCGCATTGGGCGGACACCCGTTTTTCATCTTTTTGCTGCGTCAATTCTTTAGATCGATTCCGCTGGAGCTTTCCGAAGCGGCGCGGATGGATGGCGCAACCGAATTGGGCATCTTTGTACGAATCATCCTGCCCTTATCGAAACCCGCCTTAGTGACTGTTGCCCTGTTCACCTTTTTGTGGAACTGGAACGACTTTTTGGGGCCACTGATCTATGTCAACAAGCCCGAAAACTACACACTGGCGATTGGCCTGTATAACTATTTCTCGTTACGCAGCACCACCGAATGGGGCTTGCTGATGGCCGCCGCCGTCTTGATGATTTTGCCAGTGCTGATCCTGTTCCTGATCGGTCAGCGCACATTTATTCGGGGAATCGCCACCAGCGGACTCAAGGGCTAAGCGGATGCAGCCTACAGCCGATGTGGTGGTGATCGGGGGCGGCGTTTTCGGGTGCAGCGCGGCCTTGCATCTGGCAGAAGCGGGCGCGGGGCGTGTCGTGCTGCTGGAACGCTCCGAAAAACTGGCGATGCAAACGTCTTCGGCGGGCGCTGGATTCGTCAATTTGTGGCAGCTAGGCGGCGATCCGCTTGAATTGGCGATTGAGCGTTACGCGCTGGATTTTTATCATGATCTGAGCGCCGAATTCGCATTTGACTATAAACCCGTCGGCATGGTCACGCTGGCTGCCACCGAAGCGGGCGCGAATGGACTGGCCGCGCTGCACGCCAACATCGCAGCGAAAGGGTTGAGCAATGAAGCACAATTGCTTGACTCGAAAGCGGTACAGGCTCACGTCCCGATCCTTGATCCGGCGCATATTCAGGGCGGGTTATGGTGGCCGCACGCGATTCGGTTGGATGCGCCGCGTGCCGTTGAGTCAATTGCAGGGCGTTTCATGGCGGCGGGCGGAAACATCGAAACGGGCGTCCGTGTGACCGGGATCGATCTGGTACATGGGCAAATCACAGGCGTGCAAACTTCTGCCGGAGCGATTGCGACAAGGTGTGTGGTCAATGCGGCGGGTGCCTGGTCAGGACAGATCAATGCCCTGATCGGCTTGGCGTTGGCGATGATTCCTTTGCAGGTCGCCCGCCTCGTCACTGAGCCATTAGCGGGCGTGCCGGATAATTTGCCGCTGCTGATCTTCAATGACTATTACGGCGTCTATTTGCGGGAGTGCGCGGGCGGTTTATTGTTTGGCACGGATAATCACCTGATGCACGGTCCGCAGCTTATGCGACAGATCGGCGGAGCGTTTGGCCTGACGACTGCACCCTTCGAGCCGCCGGAAAGTATCGACCTGCTAACGGATGATCTGCATCGCTATCACGAGGGGTTGGCCGCTGCCATGCACTCGATTTTCCCGGTACTACGTCAGTTTAGGGTTAAATCGCGGCACAGCGGCCTACCCGTTCGCACGCCCGATAATCGACACTTGCTCGGTCAAGCGCCGAACGTGAACGGCTACTACCTGATCGGCGGCGATAACGAAGTCGGCTTGACGCACGGCCCGGGTTTGGCGCGACTGCTTGCCGAACTGATCGTCAGCGGCCAGACATCCAGCGACATTTCGGCTTATCGGCCAGAACGCCTGCGGATTGGCACGCCACAGATCGAGCCAGCTACCCACTAAAAATCTTGACTCAGCAACAAAAGGAGATAGTCCATGACCTACGGCTCACCCGCCCTGCAATCGGCGGATATTGCGATCATCGGCGGCGGCATCATCGGCATGAGCTGCGCCTACGAACTTGCCCGTAACAGCGACGCGCGGATCGTCGTCTTCGATAAGCTCAACCCGGCCAGCGGCACAACGGGCGGTTCCGCCGGGGTGATCTGCCTGCACGACATCGGCGCGTTGTATGCCAGCTTCACGCTGCTTGGCTATGCGCGCGTTCAGGAGCTTCGGCAGGAGCACGGCTTTACGTTGAACCCCTGGGGCAGTTTGCGCGTCGTGTACGAACCTGGCGAATTTCCGCCCGCGCCAAACGGCTATGAAACGCATTTTGGCGGCGGCACGGACAGCATTTATCAGCACATCGTCCTTGAAAAATCTGATCTGCTCAACCGTTATCCCTGGATCAAAGCGGAGCGGGTGCAAGGCGGGGTACTCCATCCTAATCAGGGCTTCATCGATCCGTATGAACTGGTGGCGCTGTACGAACAATTGGCCGTTGCCACCGGGCGCGTCACGATTCAGCGCAATACGCCCGTCTTGCAAATTCGCGCGGATGGCGAACGGATACACACGCTCGTCACCCGGCGCGGCGCGTGGCAGGTCGGAACAGTCCTCAACGCGGGCGGGCCATGGGGCGCGAAGATCGCGGCGTTGGCGGGCAGCGAACTTGCCCTGACCCCGCAGCGCATTCAGGTTTGCGTGGCGACGGGCTTTGACGACGGCATCACGCAAGCACCGCTTACAGGCGTGCCGGAGTCGGTGGATGGCGAAGGCGTCTGGTGTCGTGGCGAACTGGGTGGCACGCTCTTGTTCGGCCAACACCATGACGTAACCAAATCGGGATATACTGTAGACCCGGATCACGTCAACCGCGTGAACGATGAG
>JBBSEU010000376.1:0-4276 GCA_038239365.1 Aggregatilineales bacterium | reverse complement strand
TCAAATCAGCTTGATTTGGCCTGTTCCTTTTTTCATTTTCTCGATGCCCCTCCCCCTCGCCCTAAAACTGTCGGTGCGTGAACTGTAAACGGAGAGGGGGTTGGGGGGTGAGGTTAACTCCATCATTGCCGTGACTCTGTTCAGCCAGGCTTATTCGGGTTGTTGCTGCTGTTCCCATTCGCGCCGTTTGTCAGGTCGAATGCTTGCGCGGCGTTCAGATCAACCTGATTGAGCAGCTTCGAGACGGCCAGATGCAGGTTCGACGTATCGTACAGGATGATCGTCGAATTCTTCTCGACGCTGATTTCGGCCAGCGTTTGCAGATAGCGCAGTTGGAGCGCCGCCGGATCCCTTGAAATAATCGTGGCGGCCATGTGAAGCTGCTCGGCGGCCTGCATTTCGCCCTGAGCATGAATGATCTTGGCACGCTTTTCACGTTCGGCTTCGGCTTGCTTCGCCATCGCGCGCTGCATCTGCTCTGGCAACTGTACGTCCTTGATCTCGACTACCGACACATCGACGCCCCACGAGAGCGTCTGCTTGTCGATGATTTCACTCAGGCGGTGGTTGACTTCGTCACGGTGTGTCAGCAGTTCATCCAATTCAACCTGACCGATCACGCTGCGAAGGCTGGTCTGCGCGATTTGTAAAGTGGCCTGCATGTAATCGCGCACGCGGACAATCGCCTTGATCGGATCATCGACTTTGAAATAAGCCACCGCATCGACGCGCACCGTCACGTTATCGGCGGTGATGCAGTCCTGTGGTTGAATCGCCAGCGTGACAACGCGCAAATCGACGCGCTGCATCCGTTCGAGCCAGGGGACGAGGATGATCAGGCCGGGGCCGCGCGGGGCACTGGTCACGCGCCCCAGCCGAAAGATCACGCCGCGTTCATATTCCTGAGTGATTTTGATGAACGAACGGGCAATTGTCCAGAAAATGGCTATCGCAAAGATCAGAACGAAAACAATTGGTCCCAAAGTTGAAGGATTCACGATTATTCCCTTTCGCTAAAGCAACGCGATTATTTTACCCTTCGCAGCGGAATTGTAGCGCAACATCCCCAAATGTTAATACGTCGCCATCATGGATCGGTTGTGCCTGGCTGGGTGAGAGCCGCTCACCGTTAATCTGAACGCCATGCTGACTGTACAGATCACGAATCGTGAAAACACCATCGGCATAAACGATCATGGCGTGCGGACGCGATACCGTCCGATTCGGATCGAGCGCCGTCAGTTCGGCGTCCAGGGCTTCGGGCGGGTAGCCGAGTTTTTCATCGGCACGGCCAACCAGCGCCCGCGTATGCCTCAACGCGATACCCATCCCATCCGGCGTTATAAGTGCGGCACGGATTGGCAGTGGTTCATCACCTGCTTTGCCGCCGAGTCGATTCAGAATGTTACCGACGCGGCTATTACCCATATTGATATTGATCGTCGAGTTGGAGTCGAGTACTGTCAGTTGCAGGATTTCGCCTTCCTGAACGCCCGCCTCGAACAATTTCATCCGCCCGTCCAATATTTCGCGCTGATGCACCAGATGATAATTTGAGTCCGAAGCCAGATTCAGCGAACGAACGACATTCAGAATCGCTTCCTGAACGGTCATATCCATCGACAGGCGGATATTGGCCGAGTCCTTTGTGTTATCGCGCATGAACTGTAAGGTAACGTTAACCGGGATCATCATTTCCTCATCCGGCTTGACCGGACTGTGTTTCGTGCCACAATATGCCTAAGTATAAGCTGATTCGAGTAAACCATTGTGGAGATTTTATGAATTTATGGGGACGAACATTTACGCGCCGTGATCTGGAAGGCTATACGGGCGATTTGCGCCAGATCGCGGATGTGCGCTTGATGACACTGGACGACGGGATGGAGCGCGGCGTGCGCGTGGCACAGGTACGCACTGGCAGCGGCCTCGATTTTACCGTGCTGTTGGATCGGGCGATGGACATTGGGACAACGGTTTTTAACGGGATTCCTGTGGCGTGGCAGAGCGGCACCGGCGCGGCCAGCCCGTCGCGCTACGAACCGCACGGCAAAGGCTGGCTGCGAACGTTTCATGGCGGGCTGCTGGCACTTTGCGGGTTGACACAGGCCGGGGCTGCGCCTGATAATTCAATTGACCCGGAAACGGACGAAGTGTTGGGTTTGCATGGCCGCATCGGGACGACTCCGGCGCACGATATTCGCATCGAACGGGTCTGGACGGATGATCAATGGGTCATTCGGCTGAGCGGCGTCGTGGATGAAGTCGCGCTGTTTCATTCCCGCTTGCGCTTGGAACGCACCATCCAGATCACGCCCGGCGAACCCATCATCACCATTGAGGATCGTGTGCGGAACATGGGTGGGCAGCCCGCGCCGCTGATGATGCTCTATCATTGCAATTTCGGTTGGCCGCTCGTCTCACCCGAAAGTGAGATGCTCAGTCCTTCCCATGAAGTGACTCCCATTGACGCCATTGCCGAAGCTGGGATCAGCACCTGGAATCGCTTTCAAGCGCCAACGCCCGGCTACGCTGAACAGGTCTTTTTCCACAAAATCGAAAAGACCGATACGCCGCAAGTGGCCGCCATCGTGAATCCGCCGCTCGGCCTGGGCATGGAAGTCATCTTCGATCCGAGTACGCTCAACTGCCTGACCGAGTGGAAACAAATGGGTTTTGGCGACTATGTGCTGGGCATCGAACCGGGCAACTGCCTGCCCACTGGCCGCGTTGCCGAACGCGCGGCGGGGCGCTTGCGAATGCTGCCTCCCGGCGAAACCGATACGTTCAATATCGGCTTTCGCATGTTGACCAGCCGTAAAGAACTCGAAACGACGCGCGCCGATAGCAAACACAAAATCGGTTTATAGTAAGGAAACTCGCATGATTCACGAACCCTCTGTCAAGGCGGTGGACGCCTCACAGTTCACTGAACGTTTTGGCAAGCCGCTGTACGATAGTTACTGTTTTTCGCGCATCCCGGACACCATCTACAGAATGCTGACCGGTGAGGGCGAAGAGGGGCTGCCGGACAGCGTTTTTGCTGATATTCGCAAGCAGTACAACAAAGTCATCCTGATATTGATCGATGGTTTTGGCTGGCGTTTTTATGAGCAGTTCCGCGATGCCTATGCTTTCTTAAAGCGATTCGGCAGTGCCGGAGTCGAGGTCAAGCTGACGACTCAGTTCCCCTCAACCACCGCCGCACACATAACCACCATTCATGGCGGGATGCCGCCTAGCAAGAGCGGCATTTATGAGTGGGTTTTCTTCGATCCGACGTTTGACCGGGTGATCGCGCCGCTCTTGTTCTCGTATGCGGGCGATAAAGGCCGCAACACTTTAGCCTCTGCCAACCTTTCGCCGCGCAAGCTGTTCCACAAAAAGACAAAGACGATCTATCAACGGCTCAAAGAGAAGGGCATCAAGTCCACCGTCTTTCAGCACATCGACTATACACCCTCCCCCTACTCGAACGTGATGTTCACCGGGGCAACCGTAGTGCCCTACAAAACGCACGCCGAAGCGATCATCAATCTGTCCGATCTGGTCTTGAGTTCCAAAAAAAAGGGCTACTACTTCCTGTACCTCGACTCGATTGATATGCTGGCACACAAATACGGCCCCGGCTCACGGCCAATGGCGGCAGAAATCTATTCTGTCGTGAACCTGCTCGAAAAGTTCCTGCACAACCCGATCAGCCAGCAAGCCAAAAAAACGCTGCTGCTCGTCACAGCCGATCACGGTCAGATGGAAGTTTCGCCGCAAACCACGATGTACGTCAACCAACTCGATCCATCGATCACGGAACTGCTGCGAACGAATCAGGCGGGTGAACCGATCCTGTTTGCCGGTTCGCCGCGCGATTTGTTCCTGTACATCAAGGATGAATGCCTGGATGAGGCACAGAACCGCCTGACAAACCTGTTCAGTGGCCGCGCCGATGTGTTCCGCACACAAGACCTGATCGATCAGGGGTTATTTGGCCCGCTGCCCGCTTCCGACTTGTTTATGAGTCGGATCGGCAATCTGGTGATTCTGCCCTACGAAAAAGAGTCGGTCTATTGGCGCGAAACCAAACGCTTCGAGCAGATTTTCTACGGGCATCACGGCGGGTTATCCCGTCAGGAGATGGAGACGCAGCTTTTGATGCTGCCCTATTGATCATTGAACACTGTGGGAAGCAACCTGGGACTTGCGTCCCAGGCCAAAGAATCTAACGCCGCCGCTTGCCAACCGTCTTTTTCACATCACCCTGGGCAATCGTCTGCTTCTG
>JBBSEU010000375.1:0-4309 GCA_038239365.1 Aggregatilineales bacterium | reverse complement strand
GGTTGATAGGCCAGCACTTCGGCGGCGGTAGTTGTGGCCGGGACAATTGTTACATGGCAGCCGCGATCCGTGAGCAGTCGCAGAATGTTACGTTTAATGCCGAAGTCGTAGGCGATGATGTGCGGGTTTGCCTCACCCGCCCTCACCCTAAATCCCTCTCCCGAAGGAGAGGGATTTTCAAACATGATGCCTTGACTCCCCTCTCCATCTGTGGAGAGGAGTTGGGGGTGAGGCAAAGTTATCGGATACCACTGTCGATCCGTTGTGTCTTCCCAGGCATAGGGCGCAGGGCATGTCACTTCTTTCGTTAGATCAAGGCCGTCCATGCCCGTCCATGCCCGCGCCATTTCGATCAACGCCTGGGGATCATTCGCCACGTCGCCATGTGCGATCACGCCGCGCATCACGCCACGAGTCCGCAAGTGCCGTACCAGTGCGCGCGTTTCGACTTCGCCGATACCGATCACGCCCTGATCACGCAAGTACGCATCAAGCGTTGCTGTTGAGCGATAATTACTCGTGATGGGACTGAGCGCGCGCACGACAAAACCCGCCGCCCACACCTTCGCCGATTCGGGATCGTCCAGATTCGTACCGACGTTGCCAACATGTGGTACGGTGGCGACGATGATTTGTCGATGATAGGATGGATCGGTGAGCGTCTCCTGATAACCCGTCATAGACGTGGTGAATACCACCTCACCGACGGTTGCGCCTTCCGCGCCAAAGCCTATGCCGGGGTACAGCGATCCGTCTTCGAGAGCGATGAGCGCGTTAGAGTTTGATGTATTTCTTTCCAGTTTCGGATTCACTTTTGTACCACTCTTTGGCTGTTTTTATCTCTTTGCGAACCGCTTCTGGCGCTGTACCACCAATTGCATTTCTTTTAGCAACTGACGCTGCAAAGTCGAACACAGTATAAACATCTGCGTCGAACTTTTCACTGATTGCCTTGTAGTCCTCGATTGGCAGTTTCGACAACGGCGTTTTGGTGTCAATCGAACGCCGTACCGCTTTGCCAACCATGCCATGCGCTTCACGGAAAGGTACACCTTTACCTACAAGATAATCGGCAACGTCGGTTGCCAACATGCCTTCATCAAGCGCGGCCAGCATCTTATCCGGGTTGAAGGTCATCGTCTCGACCAACCCGGTCAGCGCGGGTAACAACGCTAACAACGTATCAACCGTATCAAACAATGGCTCTTTGTCTTCCTGCAAATCCTTGTTGTAGGCAGACGGCAAGCCCTTGTAGGTGGTCAAAAAGCCTGTTAAATGGCCGATGATCCGCCCGGTTTTGCCGCGTGCTAATTCCAGAATATCGGGGTTTTGCTTTTGCGGCATCAGGCTGGAACCTGTCGTGTAGCGTTCATCCAGGTTGATGAAGCCAAACTGTGGACTGCTATACAAGATTACATCTTCGGCAAAACGACTCAGATGAACCATCAGCAGCGACGCCGCCGAAAGAAAATCGACCACGAAATCACGGTCTGAGACGGCGTCAAGGCTGTTTTTTGAAGGCGCTTCAAAAACTATGTCTTCAGCCAGGTCATATCGATTGATGGGATAAGCCGTACCAGCCAATGCGCCGCTGCCTAATGGCATATCGAAAAGTAAATTATCCTGGCAAACACGAAAGCGTTCTTCATCGCGCCGTAACATCTCGGCTATGCTCATCAACCAATGGGCGCAGACAATCGGTTGGGCGGTACGTAGATGCGTATAGCCGGGCATTATGTTTTCAGTCTGCTGTTCAGCGTGGCTAACCAATGCGCGGCTGAGTGCCTTCACAGTCTGGCGCATCAATGCCGCGCGTGTCAGTGTCCACAACCGCAAATCCGTTGCCACCTGATCATTACGGCTGCGACCCGTATGCAGCTTACCCGCTACCTCACCGATCAACTCGGTCAGGCGGCGCTCAACGGCAGTATGAATATCTTCATCATCCGGCGCAAACTGAAACGTCCCAGCGTCAAATTCGGCCTTGACCGCTTCTAACCCGGTTTGTATATGTTCGGCTTCAGCGTCGGTGATCACATTGGCACGGGCTAAGGCGCGTGCCCAGGCAATGCTGACTTGCACATCCTCTGCGTACATACGCTTATCAAAGGGCAGACTGTCATTCAGCTTGCGGAGCGAGTCCGCCGCGCCTTGTTCGTAGCGGCCATGCCAGAGCGTTTTGCTTTCGCTCATGTGCGGTAATGTCCATTGATGCTGACGTAATCGTGACTGAGATCGCATGTCCAGACGGTTGACGCCGCCGTACCCATGCCCAGATCAAGCGTAACAGTTACTTCGGGACTGGCCGCAATCGCGTTGGCCGCTTTATCGTCATAGTTCAATGGCACACCGTTTTTGCATAATTGCAGTCCGCCGCCCGGTTCACACTCGCCCGTTTCGTACCACAACGAGAGTTTGGCAGGATCAAATTCCACGCCCGCGCGACCCGCTGCCGCCAGGATTCGACCCCAGTTCGCATCGCCGCCATAGAACGCTGTCTTGACCAGCGGTGATGTGGCGATGGTGTTGGCGATCTGGTGTGCATGGTCTTGTTCTTCGGCGTTGATCACATGCAGCGTGATAAAGCGCGTCACGCCTTCCCCATCGCGGACAATCGCCTGCGCCAACTGCTTGCACACTCGATACAACGCGCCCGTAAACCCAAAGCGTGACGGATCAGCGCCGATCTGGACGCCGCTTTGACCGTTTGCCAGTGCCAGCACCGTATCGTTGGTACTCATGTCGCCGTCGATCACGATTCGGTTGAAACTTGCGCCTGCCGCCTGACGTAACGCACGCTGCAAAACCTCGTGCGGAATATCGGCGTCAGTGGTGATCACGCTGAGCATGGTCGCCATGTTCGGCGCGATCATGCCCGCACCCTTTGCGATCCCCGCAATGGTGTAGCCGTTGGTCGTGATGCTTGCCATTTTCGGTTTGGTATCCGTCGTCATGATCGCGTGCGCGGCGTCTGACCAACCCTCTGCCCGAAGCGCGGCCACTGCTGCCGGGATGCCCTTTTGTAGTTTGTCCATCGGAAGCTGTACGCCAATGACACCCGTTGACATAACTAACACTTCATCGGCCTTGCAACCGAGTGCTTCTGCCGTCCATGCCGCCGATTGTTCGGCGTTCTGCAACCCTTGTTTGGCAGTGCAGGCATTGGCGCACGCGGCATTGATCAGAACGGCGCGAATGCGATCCGGGTGCTTTTCGATGCGCTCTTGATCGAGCAGTACAGGCGCGGCCTTGACTTTGTTTGTCGTGAAGACGCCCGCCGCCGTGCATGGCACATCTGCCGCGATAAGTGCAATATCGGGCGCGGGTTGTTTGCGAAGTCCGGCATCGACGCCCGCTGCGCGAAAGCCAGCAACAGAATTGATTGTGGTTGAAACATCCATTGAATGTGTGTTACCTGTTGGCAGTAGACTAGACTCGTTTCGAGTCCACTTTAGTGGACTTTGTTATCTGAGACGGGGACTTGAGTCCCCGGCGCTTGCTATCAGTCCCGCTTGAACTTGCCGTAATCGACTTCGCGGTACGGACTCTTGCCGCCGCCGTCAATCGCCAGCATCGCCTCGACTTTGTTGGGCAACCCGAACAGGTGAATGAAACCTTCGGCGTCCTTTTGATTGTAAATATCGGACATGCCGAACGAGGCGTAATCTTCGCGGTACAAACTGTGCGCGGAACGCCGTCCGGTGACGGTCACGTTACCCTTATACAGATCGAGCCGTACTTCGCCGGTGACGTTCTGCTGTGTGACTTCGACGAACGCATCCAGTGCTTTACGCAACGTGCAGAACCACTGACCGTTGTAGACGAGTTCGGCGTATTTAAGCGCAAGTTGCAATTTTTGGTGGAGTGTCTCTTTGTCCAGGCAGATCGACTCCAGCGTTTGATGTGCCTTGTATAGAATCGTGCCACCGGGAGTCTCATAGACGCCGTGCGATTTCATGCCTACCAGACGATTCTCCACCAGATCGATTCGCCCAATGCCGTGCATCGCGCCGAGTTCGTTCAGCTTCTCGAACAAGGGCAGCGCGTCCATTTTCTGACCATCCAGCGACACCGGGACGCCGCATTCAAAGCCAATCGTGACCGAGTCAGTGCGATCCGGCGCGTTTTGTGGACTGGCCGTGAGCGTGAACATCGATTCTTCGGGGGTGATCCAGGGATTTTCGAGCGACCCGCCTTCGTGACTCATGTGAAACAGGTTGCGATCCCGGCTATAGATCGACTTGAGCGAGGCCGTGACCGGGACGTTGTGCGCGTGGGCATAGGCTAGCGCGTCCTCACGACTGCGAAT
>JBBSEU010000374.1:0-4392 GCA_038239365.1 Aggregatilineales bacterium | reverse complement strand
CTGCCCGCCGTGTTTCCCGCTCCGCTCGCTCAAACGCTGCTATCTCGTCCACTGTCAGTTTGATTTCACGTCGTCTCATCCCTTAAGTTTATCATACTTGCCAGCTTTAGTTGGGTTCACCATAAGATGCTGCTCAATTAAACCGAGAATTGCCTCTGCGGAAAGCGAAACCAGCCCTTCTGATCTTTTCAAACTGGCAATTAGCGACTCCATACGAAGTCGGTTTTCATCACGAAACACGAGAAGACATCGCACGACCTCAACCAGTAAATCACTGGCCGAAACTTTTTCTGTCTGAACATCGGTTAGTAGCTGCAGCGTCTCTTTGTACAGACTTTCAGGGCGGCCAACCATCGTGAGATCAGGGGTCAGGACAGTATTGCGATTTCTAAATGCAGGTGTCAGAAACGCGGTTGTGTTGTTACAGGGTAATCCGTGATCAAGGACAAATTTGGTAATAAATGCCTCATCGTAAGTTCGTCCTGAAAAAGCGTCGGGCGTTCCAATTTCTGTATAAGGCTTACGAATATCAAGGTCAGGACGATGTGCTTTTGCTAAAGCACATGCCAAAATAAAGCGCACACAAGCACGGTTGCCAATATAGCGACAGATGGTCTCAACCCGCGCTGCTATTTGAGGCTCCATAATAATACTTTTCTCGACGTGAGAGAGTGCTTGTTGAAATGCTAAATCGAGAAGCTCTGCTGGTGATGCGCCCATACTTCCACGTCAATCGAATAGTTGATCCAAAGGCTTTCCGTGCGTAATTGTTTTATCGAGTGCGCTTGTTTTGCGGGCGCGCTCAAACACTGCCAATCGCTATATAACTCAGTCATCAGAGCGCCCTGATAACCAGAAATGGCAACACGGCCACGTATTGAATGCAGCACAGCAGCCAATTCACGATGTTCAGCATCAGTCATTTCGTAAGCGTAGGCATTGCTATCGCCGCGCGAGTCATGCACATAGGGCGGATCGCAATAAAACAAAGTCTCACTGCTGTCATAGCGTTGAATCACTTCAAGAGCGGGTGCATGTTCAATCTGAACGCGCAACAGTCGTTGAGCGATCTCGGATAATCCCTCGACACTGCCCAGCCAGCGTGATACCGCTCCGGCCATGCCCGCCCGACTCGTCAGGAGACAATTCGCCCAACGTCCAGAACTTGCGGTTTGCGCCAGTCCGGATCGCACCTGACGCGCTCGAATGAAGAAACGGCGGGCGCGTTCCAGATCGGAAAGGCCGTCCTTTGGCGTTGCAATGGCAAGTTCAAACTCCTCACGCGAAAACGGCGTAAGGCCAATCGCCTCTAGAAGTGCCTCTTTTTGTTCTCGAAGAACACGAAAAAAGGTGACAACATCGCCATCCAAATCATTGTAGGTTTCAACGGGTGACGGCTCTCGATTGAGTAATACAGCAGCAGAACCGCCGTATGGCTCGCAATAATGGGTACAGTTTGGCAGCAGCGGCAGCAACCAGTCCAAATGACTGAATTTGCCGCCGTACCAACCAAACGCGATCATTTTACCCATATCGTTGTTCCCGTTACCTCATCTCTCCCGTAGGATTATAACCTAGCTGCTGATAATGCCCATTGCGCCGCTTCTCGGACGATCTCATTTCGATCAGAGGCAGCCAATGACTCCAAAATGGGACGATATTCCGGCAAATGACTGTTGCCTGCTGCGATACACGCATTCCGAACCAGCCGATCCCGCTTGATGCGTTCGACAGCCGAACCCGCAAAGCGCACTTTGAATGCCTCATCATCTAATGTCAACAAATCGTTGAGCAGTGGCGCGGCACGCTCAGGATCAATCGGATAGAACTGCGATTCGTGTGTCTCGATGGCGAATCGATTCCAGGGACAAACCGCCTGACACACATCGCAGCCGTAGACCCAGTTGCCCATCAGTGGCCGCAGTGCCGGGTCAATCGCGCCTTTGTGTTCGATGGTCAGATAGCTGATACAGCGCCGCGCATCAAGGACATACGGCTCTGGAAAGGCGTTGGTTGGGCAGGCCATCAGGCAGCGTTGGCAGCTTCCGCATAATGTTGCGCGGCCTGGCTTATCGTATTGATCGAACTCAGCGTCGGTCAGGATTTCGCCCAGGAAAAAATAGCTGCCGCCGCGTGGATCGATCAGCATTGTGTTCTTGCCCGTGAAGCCTAACCCGGCTTGCTGCGCGTGACTGCGTTCCAAAATCGCGCCGGTATCGACATAAACCCGGTGCGCGATCTGCTGATCAGTTTGTTCGCGCAGCCATTCCGCTAATGCTTCCAGACGCGGAGTCATCACGGCATGATAATCCACGCCCCACGCATAGGCCGCAATCTTGCCCCGACGCGGAGCGTTTGTTAACGCATCGGGTAATTTGAGCGTCGAATAGTCTAGACCGACCATGATCAGCGAACGCACACCGGGCAAAATCACATTCAGATCGCGGCGGCGGGCGCGGCGATCTTCACGCGCCATATAACCCATTTCGGCGTGCATCCCGGCATCGAGCCAGCGAAAGTAGGCGTCCAGATGCGGCGACGGCTTAGCACGCGCGATCCCGATCCGGTTGAAGCCCAGACTGAGCGCGCGGTCTTTCAACTGTTCAGATGAAAAAGCGTTTATCGGCAGCTAACCCTTAACCATCCCGCCGATCATGCCGAGCAGATTCCCTAAAGTGGGTTGTGCCTCAAAGCGGACTAAGCCGCGCGATAGAGGAAGTGCCGATTTGCCACTGGTGAGCAGCCGAATCGAATTGCGCCCCTGGTTGAATGGCGCGCGTAACACCGTCTTTTGTGGCCGCGAAAACATGAACGTGTTATGCACCACGCCGATCCCGGATTGAATATCATCAATCGTGTGGCCGGGAAAAGCGCCCCAGGTTGCATCGATCAGCGCATAGCTGATCGCGCCCCAGTAGTTGACACCAATCGTGCCGTAGCGCAAATTGGCAATCGCGCGATCTATTGCCGCCGCTGTCGCCGGGTCTTTCAGGGAGTCGGGGTGAACGATGATATTGGCAACCAATGTGCCCCATAACGTGTTATTGACGAACTCAACCGCCCGATCAACGTAGTCCGGCACATTGTTCGCGTCGAGTCCCGTCTCGGAAAACAAGCTGCAAAAGGCTTCATTGGTGAAGCAAATGTCGTCCGTGTTTTTGGGATCAGCGTCCGCGATCAATGCCCAGGGAAGTTGACCATTGCCCGGTTTTCCATATTGTTCAGCTTCGGGGTGTGCCGTCATAAACGATTGGAAACGTCCTGCTGCGCCGGGATAATAGGCAGTACGCGGCGGTGTATCAGCCATGCACTGGCGAACTTTTTGGAGCAATTTTTCGCGCCCCGGCCAACCCGCCTGCTGGACAATAACGCGCGTTGTCAGGCAGTTGAAGCCAGCATTCGTTTTGAGCATCAGCATGATCTGGTCAGCTTGATTTTGATAATCACTATCCGTCCAGGGGCCGGGCACGACAATCAGCGGACTCACGTTTCCCAATTCACCCGTCACCGGCTTATTGATCAGCGGCTGCCGCAAGGATTTTCGCCTTTTGCCTTCCGCGCCTGTGCCAAACACAATCGCATCGAACGTCTTATCCGATCCGGTGACATGCACTTCGTCTACGCCGGGATGCTCACACAGATATTGACCTTCTGCCGCGCCGCCCGCTACGATCTGGAAGAAACCGCGATCAATGAGTGCGCGGAAGGCTTCGGCCATCAGTGGATCGAGATAGGCACACACCGGATTGCTCTTGAACAGGACAACCTGATTTTCAACGAACAGCTTATACAGCAAGTCCGTTGTGCCAATCGCCGAGACATTGCCCGCGCCAAGCACCAATGCCACCTTACCCGGCTGCTTATGTTTATAAGCAACGGCTTGCGTATCGGGTAAGTTTGTCGCAGTGACACCCGGCTCCATCCATATTTCATTGGTGATGCCCGGATAGCTCATCCGATCCATCAGCGTTCGCGGGAAAATTTGCGCGACAACCTGACCATCAGGCCGGGTGGTGATCGGGCCGGGGATGTGCGGTACCCCTTGCGCCGCGATCTCTGTCAGCGATAGGCGCAGGCGTTGTAGATTACGCGCCACCGGGTACGGCCCCATCAACCATTCTTCGGCAGCCGTCAGCGAAGTTGGGTCAACCGATTTGGCTTGCAAAGACGCACTCATCCAGCGATCAATGACCGCCGCAAAATCCGTCAGCAGTTGATCGATCAATGCGATCCGTTCGCTGATTGAAACGGCTATCCAATCGTCTTTGTGGGATTGGAGCGTTTGAATCGCGCTGTCCATATCCTGATGGGCGGTAGTGGTTGAATCGACGGGAGGAAAGGCAGGTGAGCCAACTTGCTGAGCGATGACCATCTCAAAAACTCCAAAACTTT
>JBBSEU010000373.1:0-4400 GCA_038239365.1 Aggregatilineales bacterium | reverse complement strand
TCCTTTCCTTGACTTGCTTACGTTTGCAGCGTATTCTGATACTTGAGTTGCGGCGGTATCAGCATAGGATAATAGCCTCAGTGCCGTTACGATTCGATGTTTGTTTCGCACTTTAACAACTTCAAGTTCGGCGGCTGTGCAGGGTAGTCCTGCACGTAAGATTTGAAACGCTTTAAGGACACTCAAGTCGGCTTGGATCGAGCCATCAGGCGCTAACGTAGACGAGCGAGTCATGCGTAGCCTGAGAAGCTCCCCAGATTTATCGGGGAGAGTGGTCACTGTTATGGGTAGCTCCGTTATTGATTACCCCAAATGGGTCACCAGAAGATTAAGCGTGAACTTTGTACCATTCGCGTAAACGGTTGAGCGCCTCATCCAGACGGGCATCTGGCACACCCAGACTGAATCGGACGTAATGCACGCCGTCCGCGCCATAAGTCGAGCCGGGCGTCAATGAGACGGCGGCATTGCTCAGGGCTTCGTCAACATACTGCCTATCGGTCAGACCGTGCTGGATGCGCGCCCAGATATACAATGCGCCCTTTGGCTTATCGGCTTGCAAGCCAATATCGGGGAGTGCCGCCAAGACTTTATCGCGGCGTTCCTGGTAGCGCAGATTGCGTGCCTCAATCCAGCTATCAGGCGTCGTGTTGAGCGCGACAGTGGCCGCATCGTAGATGGCGCGAAAATGCGAACTATCGAAACTGCTCTTGGTGATCAGCAGTGTATTCAATACATCTCGATTGCCGACGCACGCCCCGATTCGCCAACCGGCCATGTTATGTGATTTGGAGAGTGACATAAATTCGACGGCGTGTTCTTTTGCGCCCGGTGCTTGCATCACACTCCCCGCCTTGAAGCCGTCAAAGGTCACATCGAAGTACGGGTTATCGGAGCAAAGCAGCAAATTGTGTTTTTCACAGAAGGCCAGTGCGTCTTCATAAAATTGGAGCGGCGCAATCGCCCCTGTTGGGTTGTTCGGAAAGTTCACCCAGAGCAATTTCGCGCGTTCGATACCCTGAATCGGTCCCTCAAATGAGGGTAAATAGCCACTTTCGGCGGTCACGGGCAGGTTGATCATGTCTGCCCCGGCAAGCTGAGTGCCTGCCAGATAAGTTTGATAGGCAATAGACGGTTGTAGAGCTGCATCGCCCCGATCCAGATAGGCCATTGAGAGATTGGAAATCCCCTCTTTGGAGCCGAGCAGCGGCAGCACTTCGGTAGCTGGATCGAGCGTCACACCGAAGCGGCGCTGATAATAATCTGCAACAGCTTTACGAAATGTGGGTTCACCGCGATAGTTGCCGTAGCCGTGATGCGTCGGATCGGCGGCGGATTGTGCCAGTGCTTCGATCACGGCGGAAGGCGGTGGCAGATCGGGGCTGCCCGCATCCATGCGGATCACATCACGACCAGCGGAATTCATTTCGTTGATGCGCTGACCGATCACAGCGAAGGGATTGACCTTGAACTTTTCGAGGCGATAGGCAGACGAGGGTAGTTGGGACACAGGGTTATTCCTTAAAACTAGAGCGAAGACGCGGTTGGCGCAGGCTTGAACAGTTCGGCCATGCGATCCTCTGGCGGCGCGGTTCGCATCGGGATCATAATATGGAAGATGCTGCCGGGCATCACTTTTTCGTCGTAGCCGGGACTTTCTGCCCAAATGCTGCCGCCATGCGCGTCCATGATCCCCTTAGCAATCGCCAGCCCCAAACCCGGCCCCCCGCCTTTGAACTTGGTCTTGCCGCTCGAATGTAGCGCCACTTCACCCATAGACGAAAACTTTTCAAAGATGCGACTCAGGTTTTCAGGCGCGATGCCGATCCCCGTATCGCTCACCTGCAAATCGGTGAAGCCGGGCAAATCGCGCGAAGTGACGGTAATCGTGCCGCCATCGGGCGTGTACTTGATCGCATTCGAGATGACTTTGCTGACGACCTGATACATGCGCTCGGAGTCGGCATACGTCGGCTTTTCAGCCAGTTCGTTGCGCTTAATGTCCAGCGTGATATTGCGCTGCTTGAGGATATTTGTCATGTCGTACACGATAATATCCAGCAGGCGATGAATCCAGACGGGCTGATAGTGCAAGTTCAGCAGCCGCAAGTCGATCATGGAAACGTCGATCATATCTTCCACAATTTCGCGCAGGCGACTCGTGCCACCTGCCATGCCATTGAGCATCAATGCCGCGCGTGGAAATTCCGGTTCTTTGAAGTCGCCGCGCAGCATGTTCATATAGCCTTCAATCAGCGTCAGGGGCGTTTTGAGTTCGTGGGCAGCTACCGCGATGAAGTCCGACTTGCTCTTGTCCAGCCGCCGAACGGTAGTCTGAGCATCGTCCAATTCACGTTTGGCATTGCTCAAGAGGACTTCGGTTTCCAGGCGATTGAGATAGGTACTGGCCTGGGCAAAAATGTTTTCCGATTCGATCAGCAGTTCAACGGCGTCACTGGCAGTTGCCAGTTCGCGGATTTTCTTCCAGGTGACATGCTTGAGCGTCGTCAGCACTTGCAGCAAGCCGGAGTTTTCGCCATCCGTGGGGGCACTCCGCGATTCTACCCAATCAATCAGCACGACGTACAGCATCATGTTATCGCGCATTTTGGCGGCGCGTTGCAGTGCATCGAAAAAGGCGGCTAGTGATTCCTCAACCGTCGCGCGCAACTTCTCGTCCGACGACAGTTCCGCCGAAGCCGAACGGATCAAAGCCTCAGTGTGTTGTTGTAACCATTCGGCCAAATCAGTCATACGCCCTCTTTTGCAATGCTGCTCGATTCAACTCCGCAGGACGCGCTAAACGCATCTTATTATAGCGGCTGTGCTGAAACACGCACGGCAAGCGTATAGATCAAGTTGAGAGAGCGAAGGTCAAATATTTCGTCTTTAGTTTTCTAGTTCTGCCTCTGGGATAAATTGTTCGATCTCAGTAGCCTCAGCCGCCGACATCTGCCCTAAAATAGGTTTACCCATCGCTTGTTGGATGCGTTCTAGGATGGATTGACGACGAAGCTCGAAAAACGCCATAAAATCATCCGCGCGAAGGGTGTCTGGATCAATTAGATGCGAACGCAAAATTTGGTTCATTCGTTCAGCATCGTCATCGCCTTTTTGGAGAGCAGCAATGTACACACTAGGCGCTTTAGCACCAATAGCGCGATTTGTTTCAGCGGATAAGGGCGTTTTGTTTACAATGCTATCATAATAACGTGCCTCTAGCTTCCGCTTAATACACCAGTCTTTCGGGAAAATGTGGTGAATATCCATTTTTTGATCGAAATAAACTTGATCGTTGATTGAGTCGCCTTTGAGAAAATCGCGTCCGCCGTCGCGCATGATAAGTGCGGAAACACCTTTATAGGCGGCACTGTTGCGGGTACGCAGTGTGTAGAGCCGATCAGGTACAAAGTTTGCATCTGAGATTGTGGATGGTTCATCGCCGCCGCCAATCCAAGCGATGACTTCAGGTAAATCTTTAGCAAACCGCGACTCTACCGAACTCCCGTATAATTGACCCAACACACCACACCAATACCAACGCATGATTTCGCGTTTGACGCCATCTGCATCGGCTTGATTACCGAGTGCAGTCATAATTGCCGCAAAGGGTGCTAATTGAGTTCCGTATGGAAGGTCTTTATCACTAAAAATTTTTTGGGAATAGAGCAACTTGGCGACGCGCTCAAATCCGCTCGTCGCATGATCGGCTAATGCTTGGTAATTTTCGAGCGTCAGGTTCAATATATCGCGTCGTTTACAAGTCACAGCGCGCGCGTCTTCATAATACGTTGTTAGCAACGTAATCGTTTGAAGAAAAATCGTGCTATCTAAACTTCGCAGCACCGGGTATTTTTTGAAATTCTCTTGCCTGCGTTGCCAATCAAGGCGCAGATCGAAATCATCCGCAGCAAACGTTGCGGTCAGCAGTTCGAAAACGTTTAGCGGTACACCGCCCGTATTAACCTTCTCGAAGACTTGGCAAACTGCATCTTTAGGGGTGCTGCTAGCCAAAGAAATCACGGGGACTTTGTAAGTTTGGATAGAGCGGATAATTTGACGCTCAAACTGGTTAAAGAGCCGTGTTTTTTCCTGATCATGATTCCAATATTCACTAAAACCTGTGCGCCAATCTAACGGATCAGCGATTTGAGACACCGGAAAAAGACAGGCATTATATTCATTTTCTGGTGTCGAGTAATCTGCTGTTGGTTCGCCACGAAAATTTCTTAGAATCCGATCTTCGGGTAGACTTTTGAATGTGTCTTCCCGATCTATTCTAGGGTTGAGCGCAGCCACAATGTCGATGTAGTACCAACGCTTCGTCGATTGCTTGCGGTCATTTTTGGTCTCCACCACACGCATCGAAAATAAGGATTGAAAAAGAGAAGTCAAGCGTT
>JBBSEU010000372.1:0-4446 GCA_038239365.1 Aggregatilineales bacterium | reverse complement strand
CTAGCCGGATCAGATCGATACGGCAGGCAAATGTATCTCCCAGATCGCCCGATCTCGCGCTTCCCAGAAGATGACGCGCGTGCCATCGGGCGAAACTGACCAATCATCGCTCAGGATCGTAAAGGTTTGGCGGGCAGGATCGGTTAATAATCGCTCTTTGCCCGTCAGAATATCATACAAGGTGAGCGACATGGGCGCACCCGGTACATACGGAATGTAGATCAGGCTGTTACTATCGCGCCAGCGCCAACCTCCAAAGAACGGCAGTTTCGCTGGCTTTGATCCCGATTTAGTTTCCAGGAGATACAGCGCACTATCTATTGGATTTGCCTGAAACGGCAAATAGTACAGAATGTGTTCGCCGCCCGGCGCAACCGACACGCCGCGTACATTCTTTGCCGTCAGCAGCGATTGCGTACTGTGGCTGCTGATCGTGTAGATGCTCAGAACGAAGGTATCGGTTTGTCCTTCACGGCGCGATAGCAGTATGCGATCATCATCCAACCAGACCACACTACCGCCCGGCTGCACACTGAGCAGCGTTCGTTCAGTGCCATCCGGGTTGGCGATCCAGATTTCGGTTTGCGGGGGCAAATCGCCTGGCACCGCATCGCTGGGAAATCGCTGCCAGAGCAGATGTTTGCTGCCCGGTGAAAAGCGCGGCCATGTGCTGCTCGTCGCTAATGACCATTCCATACCGTCACTGCGCCGCGTGATAAACGTTTTTTCGGGTGTCCAGCGCACACTGTAGCGTCCGTTCGGTGAGGACGAATAAGGCGTATCGTAATCCAGCGGCGTAATCTTGCCATCGTCTAAATTCAGGCGTTCAGGTTGAGCAAGCTGTCCATCAGTGCCTGTCCAGTAACGGATCGATTGACTATCGGCTGACCACCACGCCTGCGAACAACAGCCCGCCCCGGTCAGGCGGCGAAAAGTAGGCTGCGCCGGATCAGGAATCGCGGCGGCGTTATAAGCCGGTAAAGTGAGCAGTGGCGGCTGAAAACGGGATGGCGGCGGCCATGCTGCTTGATAGACATTTACCGCATTTTTGCCAAACTGCACTTCGGGTTGATCATCGGGCGTTTGCCAGCGATCAGTGTGATATAAATCCTTCTCAAAACGTCCTAATCCGCCAATGGTAGAGAGCATCGCCCAATCGGCATCGATCAATTCAATCGGGTTGTAGGCGACAGCGCGGCCAATGCTCCGAATTTCGAGATGCAGATGTGGCCGCGACATACAGGTTCGATCCGGGTCACCGCTGAGGGCAACCACATCGCTGCGTCGAACGGGTTGGCCGCGCACAACTGTGGGGCGGGTGTATAGGTGTCCGTAAAACGAGATATATCCCAACTCACGGTGAACAATCGTCAGGTTGTGCGGTAATGATCCGAAACTGAAATTATCGATCTGATCGACCACGCCATCGGCCACCGCAACAACGGGTGTTTGGCAGGGCGCGCTCAGGTCGATCCCGAAGTGAAGCCCCTGTCCGGCGGTATACCAATACTTGCCGAAGTTATACGACTCGCGCGTATTGCCGAATCCCTGCCCCGCTAACCATGTGGCCGGGCTGGGCGGTGTCAAAAATGGCAGCGTAAATGGACGCGCGCTCGTTTGTGACTGCGCGATGCCAGGGGTTACATTCGTTGCCTGCCAGAGCACCGCCACGATCAAACAAATCGCTAGCCGTCGAATACCAATAAATCGCATGTTCAATTACCCTGATCGTTTAGCTCATCTGATTGTAGAGTCACAGTGTGCCTGCTGCAAAACACGCTCCATCAAGCATCCGGCAAAAGTTGCGGAATGCGCCCATTTGAGCTAAAATCATCCCCTCAGACCTCACCCGTCCCGAACGGGGATAACGCACTTTTTGAGCGCCTGGAGTAGCCATGCCGGACGACGAACGAACACTTAACGGACGGAGCAAAGCCCTGGATGCGACCCTTGCCGACCTGACCAAACGGTTTGGCGATGGCACGGTGGTACGGCTCGGCGAAGCGCAGCATTTACAAATCGCCTCGATCCCTTCCGGGTCACTGGCCGTTGATATTGCGATTGGTGTGGGTGGGCTGCCGCGTGGCCGCGTCACCGAAATTTATGGGCCGGAAAGCTCCGGCAAAACGACCATTTGCTTGCACACGATTGCTGAAGCGCAGCGCGTGGGCGGCATTTGCGCGTTCGTCGATATGGAACACGCGCTCGATCCGGTTTATGCCGAAAAGATCGGCGTCGACGTGAACAACCTGTACGTCTCGCAACCGGATACGGCAGAACAGGCGCTTGAGATCGTCGAGGCGCTGGTGCGTTCCGGCGCGTTCGAGGTGATCGTGCTGGACAGCGTGGCCGCACTCGTGCCCCGCGCCGAAATTGAAGGCGAAATGGGCGATAGTCACGTCGGTTTGCAGGCGCGTTTGATGAGCCAGGCGCTCCGCAAACTCAACGGCGCGATCAAGCACGCCAACTGCGTAGTGATCTTCACCAACCAGCTTCGTGAGAAAATCGGCGTGATGTTCGGTAGCCCGGAAACCACAACCGGTGGCCGCGCGCTCAAATTTTATGCCAGCGTGCGGCTCGATATTCGGCGCATTCAAGCGATCAAGGGCGGCGAAAACGATATTGGCAACCGAACCCGCGTGCGTGTCACCAAGAATAAGGTCGCGCCGCCTTTCAGGGAAGCCGAGTTTGACATCATGTATGCCGAAGGAATCAGCAAAGTCGGCGACATTCTGGACATCGGTACGACGATGGAACTGCTCGAAAAGCGCGGCGCGTTTTATCGCTACAAAGACGGGCTGATCGGTCAGGGACGCGAAGCTGCCAAAGAATACCTTCGCGCGAATCCAGTGATGGCGAACGAGATTGAGCAGGCTATTCGTGCCGCCGCAGGCTTGCCAACGACTGAGAATCCATCCACCTTGGAGACGGCACACGAATCGCCTAAGGACGAGCCTAAAAAGAAGCGCAACAAAAACGCCAGCACCGAAACGCCTGTGTGAGCTAGCGGATTTCGATGCAGATCACGAATGTACCAGATAGCACCAATATCCTTCGTCAAATGGCTGAAATTCTGGTTGTTGCCTTCACGGAACATTGGGAGGCCTGGCAAACGGTAGACGAAGCCCTCGAAGAAATTCACATGATTTTGGAAAAAGGCTTCGTGCGTCTGGCGCTGGACGATGATGCTAGCACAGTGCTTGGCTGGATCGGCGGCTTGCCAGAATATGACGGCAATGTGTGGGAACTGCATCCTATGGTGGTCGCTCCAGATCATCAAAGACAGGGCATTGGCCGGATGTTGATCGCGGATTTTGAGCAGCAAGTGAAAATGCGCGGTGGCTTGACAATCCAACTGGGGACGGATGATGAGGATGGCATGACCTCACTTTCAGACTGCGATTTGTATCACAATCTATGGGATCAGATCGCTAACATTCAGAACCTGAAAGGCCATCCGTATGAGTTTTACCAGAAATGTGGCTACAGTATCATTGGCGTGATGCCGGACGCCAATGGACGTGGGAAGCCAGATATTATCATGGGAAAGCGCGTGGAATAAATTGAGGTTTGGTAACACAAAACGGGTAGATTACGATGTGCCCGTTTTTTATTTATATGAAGCTTGCTGTGTTACACACTGCTTTCGCGCCCGGCGCGATTACCGCTCAGTTTTGAGCTATTGTTGTCTGATTGTGATGCGCGATGTAATTAGCAATCAAAAACGTGAGAGGTAAGCTACGATTGGCTATCACAAGCGGCAATTGCCTCTTCTAAGCAACGTCTTTCATAATCATCATAACCGGAATCTTCACGTAGTTTAACAAGTATAGGGTATAGCCTTGCGTCAGCCAGTGCTTCGGCGGCCTCAAAAACGAGCGTTCCTGTATTACCCGCTTGAATATGATTCAGAAGCAACTCGAATGCTCGCTCATCCTGTCTTTTGACAAGCCCCACCAGTGCTTCGCCAGGCGCACTACTAGTGTCGTTAAAATCAACAACACGGCTGAAAAGTGCCTCTCTGATTTGTGGAGAATCGAGTTCTGTCAGACTGCCGAGTGCAAAAGTAGCCCAATCTCGAACCTTACCATCTTCATCATATGACAAATCTATCAACGCCTGAATAGCTAATGCGTCGTCTTCACAACCTAATCCAAATGCAACACCAAAGCGAACATCTGAATCGGGATGGTCTTTAAGTTTCAGCAACGGTTTAACTTTTCGAGGCTCGGGCGAGATATGGCCTAAGCCAACCCCTAGTGAGCATAAGACACGCTCATCTTGTTCTGTATCAATTAACTTGAAGAAAATGTCCAGTATTTCATCGAGGTAAACACGAGTTGGTATGCCTAGAGCGGAAATCAAGTAGAATGAGCTAAAATCGTTTCTTGAGGAGGAACGATGAGCGGGTATTCAACGGATTTGAGAGAACGGGTGATACGGCTG
>JBBSEU010000371.1:0-4447 GCA_038239365.1 Aggregatilineales bacterium | reverse complement strand
CGTATACTTCGCACCTTTCATTCACACACGCTAAACTTTCCAATGGCGGTCGTGGTTGGGGGATTGTGTTTTTGTTCATACCACCATCCTACCCCACGACCCGGCCTCAAATACCCTGAGATAATCTCACCCCACTATCCTCAAAGCATGTTTATCGGTCATGAGTTGAGCTTGTCTGAACACATCGGCATCAACTGGTACAAGTACATACTTGGCGTTAAGGTGCTTTAGAAAAGCATTCTGTAGCCGTTTCGCTGCATTAACAGAGAGGCTTCCGCTTTTTCGGAGACGTGCAAAGACTGAGAATATCTCCACTGGCGTTAGTTGCGAAACGATAATCACGTTACCTGCCGAAGGGCGAGACCGTCTGCGAATCCAACCTGATCCCATCTCATTCATGTAGCGTTTGGCAATGGCACTTGTGTCCATGAAAAACTTTGTCACCTAACGAGGTCCCCGACCTTCATCAATCAACTGCTCAGCCGTTGGCGAACCTGGCGGCAAACGGCCAAGCTCTTCAAGTTCCTCGTCAGAAATGTCTTCCAGCTCGTCTGGAATCCCCAAATCCGTAACCAGAAAATTGGCCGCCAACAGCTTTGCACGCACTACGACACTATCATCCATTCCCTCATAATTATCCTGTAGCCTTTCTTCTTTGAGATGCAATTCCAATTTCATCTGATCTGCCGCGTCAAGCTGATCAACCAATTGAATAACCTGTTCAAGTGTTATATCGCTCATGGGATTAGTCCTCACTCACTTATCGACTTGACCTGACTCCCCAACGCCGTTTTGATCATTCCTGCAAACAGAGCCGATCCAATCGGCGTTTCGCCCGGCGCGGCAATATCACCCGTGCGCGCGCCTTTTTCGAGCGCCGTTTGTACCGCCTCTTCAATCGCTCGTGCTTCCGATTCTAATCCGAGACTGTGGCGTAAGAGCATGGCCGCGCTCAGTATTGTTCCCGTCGGATTGGCGATTCCCTTACCAGCAATATCCGGCGCGGAGCCGTGAATGGGTTCATAAACGCCAAACTTGCTATCACCCAATGATGCGGACGGCAGCATTCCCAACGAACCAGCCAGCACCGCCGACTCATCGGTCAGAATATCACCGAACATATTCTCAGCAACCACCACATCATACCGATTTGGCGTGCGGAGCATCTGCATCGCAAATGAATCAACCAGCGCATGTTCAACCGTCAGATCGGGGTTATCTTTCATCATCGCTTCGACGGTTCGCCGCCATAAGCGCGATGAGGCCAGTACGTTCGCCTTATCAATCGACATGACATGCCCACGACGACCACGCGCCGCCTTGAATGCAACTTCCATCACGCGGCGCACTTCCGATACGCTGTAGATCATCGTATCATAGGCTACATCGCCGTCACCCTGTTCTTTTTTCTCACCGAAGTACGCGCCGCCCGTCAGTTCGCGCACAAATAGAATATCCACGCCGTTGAGCAGTTCGGGGCGCAAGGGAGAACCAGAAGCTAACATTGGGTACGCCTTGACCGGGCGCAGGTTGGCGAACAGGTTGAAGTGCTTTCGCATCGCCAGCAAGCCGCGTTCGGGGCGCTCTTTGGCCGCCGGATCGCTCCACTTGGGACCGCCTACTGCGCCCAGCAGCACCGCATCCGACTCTTCAAGCGTCTTTTGGGTTTCGGGCGGGAACGAATTGCCCGTTGCGTCAATCGCATTGCCGCCGAATAGTGCCTCTCGAAAAGTGAACTGATGGTTATAGCGCGCCGCGATGTCTTCCAAAATGCCGCGCGCGATAGTAACCACTTCGGGACCAATGCCATCGCCAGGCAAAAGCGCAATGGTTGCTTTCATAGTAAGGTTGTTTCCTCTTTGAGTGCCAACGTCAGGCCATATTCTACGCTGTCCAAAAGCGCCCGCCAGGACGCATCTATGATATTCGTGCTTGCGCCGACGGTTGACCAGCGGGTATGGCGATTTTGCGTATCGATCAAGACGCGCGTATGCGATGCCGTGCCATTTTCGCCGTCCAGGATACGCACTTTGTAATCGGCCAATCGAAATTCAGCCAGATGCGGATAAGTCAGAACAAGCGCCTTTCGCAGCGCCAGATCGAGCGCATCAACCGGGCCATTACCTTCGGCGGCAGTGTGCATCGTTTCGCCATTGACGCGCAGCTTTACGGTTGCTTCGGCGACCATGCCGCGCCCGGCACGATGTTCAACCATCGCCATATAGTCGATCACGTCAAAGGGTGGAACGTAGCCCGGCTGCGCGCGCTGCAACATGAGCGCCACTGAGGCTTCCGCGCCCTCGAACACATAGCCCTCATTTTCGAGTCGCTTGATTTCTTCCAGGACGAGCCGCGCCGTTTCGCTGTTCACGTCCATATCGAACTCTTCGGCCTTGCTTAACACGTTGCCGCGCCCTGACAGATCGGAGACCAGCACGCGCATCTCGTTACCGACCAGCGCCGGATCGATGTGCTGGTACGAGTCGATGCTGCGCCGGATCGCGGCAGCGTGCATCCCACCCTTATGGGCAAAGGCGCTGCGCCCAACAAAGGCCAGATGATTATCGGGCGGCAGGTTAGCGATTTCTGCAACCGTGCGCGAAACCAGACTCAACTGCGTGAGATCGCCGTATTCCAAGCAGTCGTAACCCATTTTCAGTTTGAGGTCAGGAATGATACTGCACAGATTGGCGTTACCACAGCGTTCACCATAGCCGTTGATCGTTCCCTGTACGAGACGCGCGCCGCCACGTACCCCGGCCAGTGTGTTGGCTACACCCAATTCGCTATCATTGTGGGTGTGAATGCCCAACGCCACGCCGGGCAGCGCCTTCGCCACTTCCGCGACGATCTTTTCCAGTTCCCAATACATGGTGCCGCCATTGGTATCGCACAACGTGATATTGTCCGCGCCGCCTTCCAATGCTGAACGGAGAGTCGTAACGGCGTACTCCGAATCGGCTTTGTAGCCATCGAAGAAGTGTTCGGCATCGTAGATCACTTCGCGGCCAAGTGACTTCAGATAGCGGAGTGTTTCGCGGATGATACGCCAGTTTTCTTCAGGCGTCGTTCGCAAGACTTCGTAGACGTGCAGCAGCCAGCTTTTGCCGACAACCGTCACACATGATGTTTCGGCGTTTGCCAGTGCCTGTACATTCTCGTCATCTTCCGGCGAACCACTGGCGCGCATCGTCATACCGAAGGCGGTCACTTTGGCGTGTTTGAGCGGTAAATGACGGACTTGCTCAAAATACGTGATGTCTTTCGGATTCGAGCCAGGAAAGCCACCCTCAATGTAATCTACACCGAGATCATCCAATAGCGACGTGATTTTCAGTTTGTCCTCTACCGAAAGTGAGATGCCTTCGCGCTGCGTGCCATCGCGTAAGGTGGTATCGTAAACGTAAACAGTGGTCACAAGTTTTCCCCTTGAATGCTATTAGAAGCTGCATTAGCCATTAAAGCAACGCGAATAGGTTCTAGGCGCTCACCACCAGGACAGACCATAAGCGACTCCAGCAGATAAATTTCTTCCTTTAACGTGCCTGCGTCGTTACTGACTTTTAACCCCTGGGTATAATCATCCATTGCCTTCTGCACAGCCACGTCCATATCGCTAACAGTGAGTAGTGCTAGCCCGGCATTTGCCAGACCGCGCACCAAATGGTGTTTGCTGTAGCCTGGCATTTCGGCAATAGCCCCGGTTGCGGAGTGGATCGCATCCCCAAAAGCCGTTTGTGCAGCCGAGCGTTCACCTAATCGCAATAAGATCGTGCCATGAATGACGGCGGTACTATCATTATTGTTAGGCACATTTGCTTGACGTGCCTGCTCAATCGCGCGCCGTGCGCCTTGCAGATCGCCAATGTGCAAATAGGCCGTTGTTAAATAGCCGCCTTGATAGCTTTTGAATTCAGAAAAATCAGCTTCATCAGCAATGTGTAATGCTGTTTGCAAGTCCCGAATGGCATTCAGATAGTCTCCCAACTGGTTACGTGCCAGCCCCAGATTGCCCAGGTACATGCTTTCACCCTCTATGTCTCCTATTTCACGCGCGATCAGCACCGCCCGTTCGGTCATTTCCATTGCCCGTTCGATCTGCCCTGAATCGCTGAAAGCACTGGCTAAATTTCCTAAAACATTCCCTTCGGCCTGCCGATCTTTCATTTCGACGGCGATAGGTAAAGCAAGTTGGTAGTATTCGATGGCGCGATCAATCCGTCCGGTATACCAATAAGCCGTTCCCAGATTGCCAAGCTGCCGTCCTTCTTGCCTTCGATTACCGAGTTGGCGCGTAATGGGCAGCGCCTGCTCAAAGACTGTGATTGCATGTTCGATCTGCTGACTTTGCAAGCAAGCCGCGCCTAACATGTTCAGTGCTAATCCCTCGTCGGTCAAATCATGGTTTTTACGCGCATTCTCCAATGCCTGCTCAGACACGCCTATT
>JBBSEU010000370.1:0-4462 GCA_038239365.1 Aggregatilineales bacterium | reverse complement strand
GAACGGGCAGTATTCGGCGCAGTAGCCGCAGTTCATGCAGATGTCGATGTCGATGAAGAACTGCTCCGGCTCTGGCTTGGGGCGGCCAGTTTCCGGGTTTGTGCCGCGCACGATCCAGATACATTGCGGCGGGCAAACCTTCGCGCAAATACCGCACGAGGTACACCAGTCCTTGCCAGCGTATTCGGGATCATCGTCGTCGTACTGCACCAGGAACGGCACAAAGCGGAAACGCTCCGGCACGGCAATTTTTTCTTCCGGGTACTGGACAGTGTACATGCCCTTGCCCTTGAGTCCCTGCTTGGTCTGGAACGCTTCGAGTCCGTTGCGGCGGCCAAACCACTGAATATCATCAACGATTGTGTCTACGAAGTGCCTGAGCGTCACACTCATGCCTTTTAAGATGCCAATTCCGTACATGCCCTCTCCTTTTTAGCGTTCAGCGTTCAGCTATCAGCACTCAGCTTTTGGTGTAGCCGTTAAAAGCTGACCGCTGAGTGCTGATAGCTGAGTGCTAGTCTTAGCGATCCGTCTCGCCCAACACGATATCAATGCTGCCCAGGATTGCCACCACGTCGGCGATCTTGTGACCCTTGCTCATCTCGCCCATCGGCGTCAGGTTGATGAAACTTGGCGCGCGGACATGATAGCGGAACGGGTTCGCGCCGCCCGTCGACACGCAATAGAACCCCAGTTCGCCCTTTGGATTCTCGACATGACCGTAAGATTCGCCCGCCGGGGCTTTGAGGACGTAGTTGTTCTTGCCCAAAATTGCCTGACCTTTGGTTTCGGTAAGTTTTGGCAAAATCTGCTTGAGAATGCGAACGCTCTGGCGCATTTCGTCGATACGCAGCAGGTAACGATCATAAATATCGCCGTTGTAACGCACGCACACATCGAACTCAAGTTCCGGGTAGATGCCGTAAGGCTGCGCGCGGCGAATGTCATAGGCGACACCGCTGGCACGCAGCAGCGGCCCGGCGGCGCTATACGCAATCGCCATTTCGGGCGGCAGCAGGCCGACACCCTGCATCCGCGCCTTGATAATCTCATTGTCGCTCAGCAGGCGTTCGAGTTCGTCAATGACGGCGGGCAGCTTCTCATTGATCAACTCGGTCAGATACGCATCCATGTTTTCATCGCGCACTTTGTCGTTGACCAGGTTAGCGACGCTGTGAATGCTCTCCGGCAGGTCGCGCGCAACGCCGCCAAACCGGAAGTAATTGCACATCAAACGGCTGCCCGCTGTCGCCTCGAACACGTCAATGATGCGTTCGCGCGCTTCGACGCAGTACAGCATCGGCGTGAAGAACGATCCCAGGTCGTTGAGCAGAAAGCCCACCGCCCACAGGTGGTTGACGATACGTCCCAGTTCGGCCATCAACACACGGATCACATTGGCGCGGTAGGTCACTTCGCCCGCCTTGCCAAGCAACTGCTCGACGGCCAGCGAATAGCCGAAGTTGTTGCCCATGCTGTTGATGTAATCCAGCCGATCCGTGAACGGCATGTTCATGTTCCAGGTGTTGCGTTCGCCAATCTGCTCGTGATTGCGGTGCAGATAGCCCATCACCGGTTCCAAATCTTCAATCGTTTCGCCGTTGAGCTGTGCCACCATGCGGAATACGCCGTGCGTACTTGGATGGTGTGGCCCCAGGTTGACTGTCAGTTGATCGGTTTGGATATCGTCGCCGCCTTCAATATCGACGCCGAGGTTTTTACCATCGTACAGGTGTTGATCGACGGGCGTATAGGTGGTCGGGTCGAAGCCCGCTGGGTACTTGACGTTGTGGCCGTAGGGGTTGTGTTCCTCGGTGCGGTACACGTGACCACCCGGCCAACGGCTCTCGAACGGCTTGACTTCTTCTTCGTAGTACGGCTCTTTCCAGTCCTTACGCATCGGGTGGCCGTAGAAGCCTTCCCATAGCAGAATGCGTTTCAGGTTAGGGTGGCCGGGGAAGCGAATGCCGTACAGGTCATAGGCTTCGCGCTCCTGAAAATCCGCGCCGGGATAAACCCGAATCAGGCTGGGGATCGTCGGTTCATCGCGGTTCGTCTGCGCTTTGAAAACGAGACCGGGACCGCCTTCGGGCACGCGGAAGGCATGATAGACCATTTCCATGTGATCGCCCTGCCCCAGATAGTCTACGGCAGTCGCGCTTGATAGGTAGTTGTAGCCCAGATCGTCACGAATCGCGGTAGCTACGTCAACCAGCTTGGCTGGGTCAACGATGATGCCCGTGTAACCCTTGCGTGTATCGGCACTCACTGCGCCGGGGAAACGCTGCTGCAAATCGGCGTATGCGCCCTCGGCGTCACGAACTTTGACAGGTGCTTGATCGGCCATGCTTTACGCTCCTTGCTCAGTAGCGGCTTCATTCGTGGGGGCGGGATGCTCAGCGGCAATCGCATCCGCGACTACCGGAGTTTCACGGTTCAGGGCGGCTTCACGTTTGAAGATTTCGGCCTGACGCATATCGATCACATCCGGTCCCAAAATCGGTACCGGAATAGGTTCGTTGGGACCGCCGCCGTACCAGGGCGTGCTGGCCGCAACTGCCAACGACTGCTGCTGAATCTTCTTTTGCAGCGCGATCAGGCCGTTGAGCAGAGCCTGTGGAGTGGGGGGGCAGCCGGGCACGTACACATCGACGGGCAGGTACTTATCAATGCCGCTCACGACGTTGTAGCCTTCCTTGAAAGGGCCGCCACCCGACGCACAGGCACCCATCGCCATCACGTATTTTGGCTCTGGCATCTGGTTATACAAGCGCACAATTGGCACGATCATTTTCTTGGTAACAGTGCCGGAGACGATCATCAGGTCAGACTGGCGCGGGCTGGCACGCTGAATATCCATGCCGAAGCGCGCCATATCGAAACGGCTGGAGGCGGTAGCGATCATCTCAATCGCGCAGCACGCCAGACCGAACAATAACGGCCAGATCGACATACTGCGCGACCAACCGTACAACTGGCTCAGGCTGGTGATCGCAACGTTCGATTGCATATCTTCCGGTACGGGAATATCCGGGTTCTGCAATTCCTTGAGGCTAATTTCGCTCATATCGGGTTCTGCTCCTCATACCACTCTCGTAAGATGTCCTGAAGGATGCCCTCATTCACCAACGCTGGATCATCCGCAAAATCGGGCAGTGCGACGATCCAGTTCATCAACTGATCTAATCCTACCTCATCAACCGTCACGTCGGGGTGCTGTTCCATCAGTTGCAGCACAATCTCGTAAGACGAGTCCCAGGTAAGCATTTAGCCTTCACGATTATCAATCTGGGCACGCTGCAACTTGCCGCTGTAATCAACATAGACCGACTTCCATTCGGTGAAGGTATCCAGCGCGGTTTGACCCGCCTCGCGCATCCCGTTACCAGTGCCTTTCGTACCGCCGAACGGGAACGCGATTTCAGCGCCAATCGTCGGCGCGTTAATGTACACAATCCCGGTGGTAATGTCTCGAATGGCGCGGAATGCCTCGTTCACGTTTTCGGTGAAAATGCTGCTCGACAGGCCATAAGCCACGTTATTGTTTACAGCGATAGCTTCATCCAGCGTTTCGACTTCGATCATCGACAGGACAGGCCCGAAAATTTCTTCCTGCGCGATTCGCATGTTCGGTGTCACGTTATCGAACAACGTTGGCTGATAGAAAAAGCCCTTGCCGTCGCAATCTGCCGGACTGCCACCGATGATCAAGCGCGCGCCTTCGCCCTTGCCGATCTCGACATAACCATGAACGGTTTTGCGCGCCGCCTCGTTGATTAACGGGCCGACTTGCACATCCTGGTTCAGACCATCGCCAAGTTTCAAGCCGCGTGTGCGTTCAAACAGCATATCAACGAACTTACGATGAATGCCTTTTTGAAGGATCAGGCGGCTGGTGGCCGTGCAACGCTGCCCGGTTGTGCCGAACGCGCTCCAAATGACTCCTTCAAGCGCCAGATCGAGATTTGCGTCATCCATGATGATGATCGCATTTTTGCCGCCAAGTTCCAAACTGACCTTTTTGCCGCGTTTAGCCGCGCGTGCATAAAGATCGTAGCCAACTTCGGTGCTGCCCGTGAACGAGATCACGCGCACGTCAGGATGATCGGCAATCGCATTACCGATCACGCCGCCGGGACCCAGCACGACGTTAAAAACACCGTCGGGGATGCCCGCTTCCTGAAAAATCCGCACGAATTCCGCGCCGAGTTTGGGGGTATCACTGGCCGGTTTGAACACGACTGTGTTTCCGGCCACCAGCGCCGGGAGCGATTTCCAACTGGGGATCGCTATCGGGAAGTTCCAGGGCGTGATCAGCGCCGCAACGCCCACCGAGTCGCGCAAGGCCATGCCGAATTTGTTGGGCATCTCGACGGGTGCAGTGTAACCGCTCAAACGGCGACCTTCACCACCCATGAAGAAGGCCATATCAATCGCCTCCTGAACGTCGCCGCGCGCTTCG
>JBBSEU010000369.1:0-4478 GCA_038239365.1 Aggregatilineales bacterium | reverse complement strand
GCTGACCGTGATCGGAATCGGGGGCGTGCTGGCAATCAACAGCAATCGGGGAAGCGCGACGCCAATCGCTACGGCAAGCGTGACGCCGATCCCGGCCACAACGATTGTTGCGCTGGCCGCCACCACGCCGCCAACGCTGACTCCGTCGCTCACGCTGACACGCACGACAGCACCGAGTCAGACAAGCCAAACCGCTACATCAACTATCGCAGCGACACAGCCCGCCACCACTACTGACGTAACTCCGCTGAGCGTTGAACAAATGGCAGATACGCTGGAAGCTGCCGATACACTGGCAGCGATAGCTAACATGACCAGCACCGCCACCCTTTTCACAAAAACGCCGACAGCGACTCGGACGCTGACCCCCAATCTGAATGCAAGTGCGGTTGCCTTGATGGTGACGCGGGCGACGGGAACCGCAGCACAGTTCCGCGTCAACCAGACCGCGACGGCCACGCGCTGGACAAAGACACCCACTTCAACCTTTACGCCTTCATATACCTGGACACCAACATCTACCTTTACGCCTTCGCGCACCTGGACACCGACGCCTACATCAACTTTTACGGCTTCGTATACCTGGACACCTATGCCCACTTCAGCCCCGACTTACACGCCAAGTGTGACACCAACCACCATTGTCCTACCCGCTGGAACGAAGATGACTGACGCGAAAGGGATCAGCATGGTTTGGGTGCCGCCGGGGACATTCCTGATGGGCAGCGACAAGTCGAAGGACAAAGACGCACAAGATGATGAAACACCACAGAGCAGCGTCAAAATCGAGAACGGCTTCTGGATCGATCTGACCGAGGTGACAAATGAGGCCTACCAGAAGTTCATTGATGCGAACGGCTACACGTTGGATGAATTCTGGACGGACTCCAGCAAAGATTGGAAAAAGTCGAACAGCGGACCCAAAACGTACATCGGCTCCACTGATCCCAAACAGCCGCGCGTGGGCATCACCTGGTACGAAGCTTATGCCTTTTGCGCGTGGCGTGGCGGGCGTTTACCCACTGAGGCCGAATGGGAGTATGCCGCGCGCGGAACGAATGGGCGCATTTACCCTTGGGGGAATACTTTCGACGGCGCAAATGTAGTCTATTACAATAACTCTGGCAGGAAAAGCGCCCCGGTGGGCAGTAAACCGGGCGGCAAATCGTGGGTAGGTGCGCTCGATATGAGTGGAAATGTTTGGGAATGGACAAGCACCATTTACGACACCAAAGAATTTCCCTACCCATTTAAGGCAGATGGGAGAGATAATATAAATGGTAATAGAACGCGCGTGCTGCGGGGTGGCTCGTTCAGCCACTTCGTATCGGCCCTTCGCGCGGCGAGGCGGGACTGGGGCGATCCTAATTTCGGCGAGGTCGACTACCTGGGTGTCCGGTGCGCCCGCTCTTAATGTTACTGATGTTCTGTCTTCTGATATTCTGGTCTTCTAACTCCTGTTTTCTGATTCTGGTCAGGCCATAGAGGTTGGGGGAACGCCGATCCCCCTGTAAAATTTCGGCGAAGCCGAATCGCCAAAAATTGGTTTTTTGAAGAGGATCTAAAACGGTTATTGTATTACACAATTGGCGGCTCGTAAGGATCATGCCGGGAACTTCGTATGCCAACTATGTCAACCAAACCGACGATTGAAAAAGTCCACCTCATTTTCAAGACACACCTGGACATCGGCTTTACCGATCTGGCCGCGAATGTCGTGAATACCTATTTCACGCGCGATATTCCCCGTGCCATTGCGACGGCGCGCACGCTTCGCTTGAGAGATCGCACTGAACGCTTCGTCTGGACAACCGGATCGTGGCTGATTTACGAATATCTTGAGCAGGCCGCGCCCGACGCGCGCAAAAGCATGGAAGACGCAATTCTTGCCGGAGATATTGCCTGGCATGGCTTGCCATTCACCACGCACAGCGAACTGATGAACGAGTCGCTGTTTCTTTTCGGGTTGAGCCTTTCGCAAACGCTGGATAAACGCTTCGGCAAAAAGACGATTGCCGCCAAAATGACCGATGTTCCCGGCCACACGCGCGGGATCGTCCCGCTGATGGCCGAAGCGGGCATCGAATTTTTGCATATTGGCGTGAATGCGGCATCGACTCCGCCCGATGTGCCGGATACGTTCGTCTGGCAAGATGTGAGCGGCGCGAACGTGACCGTGATGTACCACAAAGGATCGTATGGCGAGTCGATGCTTGTGCCGGGTACGACTGAGGCGATCTCGTTTGCCCACACTGGCGATAACTTGGGACCACAGTCGCCCGAACAGGTGAGTCGAGTCTTTCAGAAGATGCAGCAGAAATTCCCAGGTGCGGAGATTGCCGCCTCGACAATGGACGCCTACGCACAATCACTGCGGCGCATCAAAGCCGATCTGCCGATCATCACGGGCGAATTAGGCGACACCTGGATTCACGGCGCAGGCAGCGATCCGGGCAAGATCGCGCGCTTTCGAGAACTCGCCCGCTTGCGTGAGGAATGGTTAACGAGCGGAAAAGCCAGCACGGATGATCCCAAAGTTTCCGCGTTTAGCCGATTTTTGATGCTTGTGCCGGAACACACCTGGGGACTCGACGTAAAGACCTACTTGAACGACTACAAAAATTATGATGCCAACAGTTTCCAGACAGCGCGCAAACAACCCGCCTTTCTAAAAATGGAAAGTTCGTGGCAGGAACAACGCGCCTATGTCGATCAAGCCGTCAGTGCGTTGGGCGAGTCGGTTTTGGCCGACGAAGCAAACCGTCGCTTAAACACGCTTAAACCTATTTACCCGGAATTAACAGGCTGGGAGACGATTAAACCGTCAACCGCGATCTTTGAAACGACGCATTTTCGATTGCAATTCGACTCAGAACATGGCGGGCTGTGTGGTCTTGAAGATAAAGCGACGGGGCGGCAATGGGCATCGGCGCGGCAGTTGATCGGCCAATTTCGCTACGAGATTTTCTCGATGGACGACTACAACCGCTTCTGGAAACAGTACAACTACAACAAAGATCGGGCGGATGTGGCTTTCTGGGCAGCGCCCGACTACTCCAAACCGGGGATCGAAACGGAGCATCAGACATGGTTGGCAGGCGTGACCGAAATGTATCAGCGCCGCGATCAGGATGGGCAGCAGTTTCTGTTGGTGCTGAATGGTCACGATGAGGCCGTGCGGGAATATGGCTGTCCGCAAACTTTGACGATGCAGATTAGCGCACCGGATAATGCTCCCGAACTAGTGATTGATTTTCAGTGGTTCGATAAAGCGGCGTGCCGCTTGCCGGAGGCGCTCTGGTTATCGTTTGCGTCCATTGTGAGCAGTGAAACGGGTTGGACGCTAAATAAAATGGGGGAATCCATTTCGCCGTTGGAGGTTGTCCGCGACGGCAACCGCAAATTACACGGCATTTGGGAAGGCGTTCGCTATCAGGATGAACAGGGTCAGATGATCATCGACTCGTTGGATGCGCCATTGGTTGCGCCCGGCAGTCCGTCGCTGCTCGATTTCAACAATGAACAGCCACCGGCCAACGGCGGGATGCACTTCAATCTGTTTAATAACGTGTGGGGTACTAACTTTACAATGTGGTACGAGGATGATGCGCGTTTCCGGTTCATGCTGAAGATCAAATAAAAAGGGCTGGTCAAATACATGACCAGCCCTTTTTTTGGACACTATCCGGTTACTCCGCGTCTTTTTTCACGGGGAGTTCGTAGCTGGCACCAGCCTGCTTCTGGAAGTTGATGCCGTTGTCGTCAGCATCGACCAGCACCACATCGCCACGCCGGAATGTGCCCTTTAGCACCTGCACCGAAAGCGGACTCTCGATGAAGCGTTGCAGCGCACGGCGCAGCGGACGCGCCCCGAACTGTGGATCGTAGCCCTGACGGGCAAGCCAGGCACGCGCCCGATCCGTCAGTTCGATCACCAAACCTTGTTCGCCAAGCCGTTCGGTGATGCTGTGCATTTGCAGATCAACCATCCCTTGCACCTGCTCCAACGAGAGCGTATTGAAGATGATGATCTCGTCAATGCGGTTTAGGAATTCTGGTCGGAATGTTTCCCGCATCGCGCGCTCGATCTTCTTATGATCGGCAGCTAGTTCGGGGTCATTGTTGGCGACGAAGCCCAGCGGCCCACCTCGGCGGACAAACTCTGTCCCCAGGTTGCTGGTCATGATGATCACGGCATTGCGGAAATCAACCACACGCCCTTGACCATCCGTCAAACGGCCATCATCCAGCACTTGCAGCAGCGCGTTCCATACATCCGGGTGCGCTTTTTCAATCTCATCAAACAGGATCACGCGATAGGGGCGGCGGCGAACGGCCTCAGTAAGCTGGCCGCCTTCCTCATAGCCGACATAGCCAGGAGGGGCACCAAACAGGCGGCTCACCGTGTGCTGTTCATGATACTCACTCATGTCAATCCGAACCAGCGCGTCTTCATCATCGAACATGAACTCGGCCAG
>JBBSEU010000368.1:0-4539 GCA_038239365.1 Aggregatilineales bacterium | reverse complement strand
CTGAGCGATGACCATCTCAAAAACTCCAAAACTTTTCGATGAGCTAAGCCGCCAATTATACGTCTTTTTATCACTATACCTGTCGCAAATCCGTCGCGGTTTTGTTGATCGTGTCCGTGCCCAGTTGTCCATGATCCTGGGTACGCGCCGCATCCATATACAGTGCCGACATCAAAAAGGTGAGACGGCGTGCGGCCAGGGGGCGGTTTGACCAGGACGGCACACGGATCGCGCACAAGGATAATGCCACAAAGTATTCTGACCAGAGCGCGCCAGGAGCCAGTAGTTCGCGGGCGATCCGTCGTACTTCGCGGGCAGGTTCAATCGCATCGGCCAATGCCCGCCCCACATAGGCTGGCACTTCAGTATAGCGGTTCAGATGATCTAAAACATTGATCACCTGCCAGCATGACTCCCAACTTTCTTCGAGCAGAGGCACGACCAGATCGGTAATCAGGTTGATCTCCAGCACTGCCCAATCAAAGAGGGTGTGTCCCTGCCGTGTCCATTCGAAATCGATCAGCCACGCATCACCCGCCGGTCCCATCAGGATATTGCCAGTGTGCAAATCACCATGAATCGGCGTCAAACGCCCGTCTACCCAGCGTTCCAGCAATCGTGCATAATAACGCAGTGGGTTGGGCAAGCTGCGCCCATCGACGGCATGGGGAATGTTATCGGCCAGAATGTCGAAATCGGGTTCGAGCGTCTGAACCTGCTGCTGCAAAATGTCATCGCGGGTACGCAGCACGCGCCCGACCAGCCGTGTCACCTTTTGTCCACGAAGGTACGGCGTCTGATCGAAGTCGATGCCCCGAATCTCGACACGGCTGGCACGCGAACTGGCCTCTGACTCCGCGCCCGCCGATACCTGCAAAATGCCAGGTCGCACCTTTTGCGTCACAAACTTTTCCAGGATCACGACTTCGCCCACCGGGACGCCACCCTTGTAACTCCACGATCCGCCGGGATGCAGGACGCGAGTCGTTGCGTTGGCAGCCTCCATCGGCAAGACCTGCAAGACGAGCGCAGGTGGCAACAGTAGTTCGTATTCCTGCCAGACCTGGAAGTGATAAATCTGGTTCTGCTGACCCCACCAATAGGGGCGATAGGCTTCATACAGCGCATGGCGAATGAAATGGCGTGTTTCGGGTGGGCTATGTTCGGCGGCAAATTGGCGCAAATTCACCGGCGCGTCTGCACCGCTTTGACGGACGAAGGTGTAGCGAATACCCCCCAACCGTGAGTCGGGCGGGGAGGTTAAATCTTCAATGCGTGAGGTGTTCGGCGGCAAAATTTCCCTGACCCACTGCTCATAGCGCATATTTTCATAGTGGATTGTCTGACGATCATCGATCTTGACGACAGCTGGAGCGGTTAACAGGCCATTGCGAATCGTCTGTACGAGCAGCACCGTCGAACCGCCGAATCCCCCTTGCAGCGCGCGCTTAACGTAAATGCGTTTAGCATCGCTGAACATACTTCGCAGCACGGTAATCTGATCGACATTCAGAGTTATGGTTGGGTCTTCCACTTCCAGCGGAACGCCCGGCGGGATGGGGGGGGTGCTGCTTGTCCAACTCAATACATCGTCGCGCAAGTCCGAAATATCTGCGCCAATCGCTTCCAGAATGCGGATCGGCAAGCTATCACACTCGTTCAGCACGGCCAGCAGCAGCGCGCGGTCTTCGGGCTGCACATTGCGCTCCACCAGATCGTAGGCCGCATTCAGGATGCGTTCGGTGCGCGGCGTGTGGCGAATATCGGGAAAAGGGCGCGGATCATCTTCAGCAAAGGCTTCCTGCGCCATATTCTCCCAGAAGTAACCGAGCAGTTGTCTTTGTTCCAGCACTTCGGACGTGACGCCGCCTTTTAGCCGGGTGAGCGCCAGAAACAAATGCTCTGCACCCACAAAATACTGGTGCATCTCCTCTGATTCCTGCCGAGCCATTCCAATAATCCGGTGAATCGTCACTTCGCTCATGTGCCTACCTCATTACTTACACTTTTTGAAGGCGAATCCAGACCCGCCCCAACTGGATCAACTGCCCAGGCTGAATCGGGTGAATGGTCATCACCTCTATTTGCTCCCGTCCGGCAAAGGTCTCATTCGGGCGCATGATGCCCAGAAAGGTTCCGTTGGTACTTTTCAAATCCTGAATAAACCATTGATCATCCACCTGAAACAGGCGCGCATGTTCCCCCGAAACCCAGCGATCATAAGGGAACGATAGATCGCAATAATCACGACGGCCAAGTAAATAGCTATCATTGAACTTGGGATTGTTCGGCGCGTTGAGCGCCACCACCTGTCCATCATACGGTCCGCTCATCACCATGATGTTTACGGGGCCGGTCATCAAGTCTCCTTCCAACGGCTAACAACGCAAGCGTTGGTAAGATGTATGGCGCATTTTGTATGATAGAGAATAACAGCCTTTTGAAGCCTGTCAAAGCGCCCCATAAGCGTTGTCAGATAGATCATAATGCCCGCTTTCCTAACGCCGTTTACCCGAAAGTTGGTAAAAGGTTGACCTTGCGTCGCATTAATGCTATCCTTTGCGCGCCTTTTTGTCCGTTTTTGCACGGAATTTTGGCTTGACAAAAAGATTTTCATTCGTTAGGCTTGTGCTTGTGACAGAATACGCAAACGCCCGATACGGTTATTTTGAATGAAACCAACACCGCCTGAATACCTTCGCAATGTCGCCTTTGCAGCGGCAGCCGCGCAAGGGGGTTGTGCGAGTGTGGTGGTAGTGTTCGGCGCGCTTCTGCTGGGATTATGGCTCGATACCCAGGTATTCCACAGCAAGCCATTGTTTACGCTTACTCTCGTCGTTATCAGCATTCCGGTCAGCCTGTTCGTAATGCTCGGCCTCGTTCTGGGGGCAACGCGCAGCATCGCACGGCCTGATCCGCCCGCATCCAAAAAGGAGGATCGCCCTTGAGCAAAGGATTGACCATTTTCGTTGTCGCACTGGTGGCGGCCATCGTGTTCTGCTTTTTCGTGCCGAACGTGCTGCTGCCCAGTCTCCATATCGGCATGGCGCTGCCTGTGATCAGCGTGCCGGGTGAACAAATTCCGGGAACACCAGTCACCAATACGCTGGTTGGCACTATCCTGGCCGATATTATCGTGCTGCTGTTTGCCTTCATGGCGACGCGCAATGTCAAGGAAGTGCCGGGACGCTTGCAAAGTGTCTTCGAGATGCTGGTTCAGTTTCTCGATAACCTGGCGCGTTCGGTGGCAGGCCCGGCCTCGCGCCGCATCTTCCCCTTAGCGGCCACGATCTTCTTGTTCGTGCTGGTCGCCAACTGGCTGGAGTTGATCCCCGGCGTTGATAGCATCGGCGTCATGGAATGCGCCAAAGTTAGTCAGAGTGGTTACGCGGCCAATGGCGCACTGTTAGATGTACGGCGTTCACTGTACCCTGGCAAACCCGCCACACACGAAGATTTTGAAGCCTGTGAAAAGGTCGGGCACGGGGAAATTCTGAGCGACGAGGAGCAGCTTCGCGCGAATGTGACTGCCAAGTTGGACGAAGACCCGAAAGCGGTGTTGGCCGCTGAAGAAAAGGCACTGGTCACCACTGATAACACAGGCAAGCAGACAATCAAAACTCCGCTGCGTCCGAACCTGCACGTCGTGACTTCGTTTGTGCGCGCCGCCGCTACCGACTTGAACATGACGCTGGCACTGGCGATCATCGCGTTTTTCGCCATTCAATACTTCGGTATTCAGGGGCAGGGTGGGAAATACTTCTACAAGTTCATCAACATCCCTGCGCTGGAAAACATCGGCAACCCGAAGAAACCGCTCAATGGTTTTCTGGGGCCAATCGACTTCGCGGTTGGTTTCCTCGAAATCATCTCGGAACTGGCGAAAATCCTCTCGTTCGGCTTCCGTCTTTTTGGTAACATCTTCGCCGGGCAGGTCTTGCTGTTCGTGATGACCTTCCTGGTCGCAACGCTGCTGCCCGTGATCTTCTACGGGCTGGAGTTGTTCGTGGGCGTCATTCAGGCGTTCGTGTTTGCGATGCTGCTGCTCGTGTTTAGCGCAATGGCGATGGCCGGACATCACGAAGAGTCCGATCACGCCGAACCCGCGTCGGAACAGCACGGTGAAGTCGCCGTTCACTAAGGTTTACTCACTGACAGTTTTTGTCAGCAGGTCGTGTCGGGCTGAATCAATCAATGTCATCTATTCAGCCCGGCGTCAAACGGTATAGTCGAAATTCGCTCATCTCGTACAAATCACTCTCAGGAGGCTCTTTTCATGGTTGAAGGAAATCTGGTTAATGCGATGAAGGCTGTCGGCGCGGGTCTCGCCATGATCGGCGTGATCGGGCCGGGTGTCGGTATCGGTTTGTTGGTCAACGGCGCGCTGCAAGCGATTGGTCGTAACCCGGATGCGGGCGGCGCGATCCAGACGAACATGATCCTCGGTATCGCGTTCGCCGAAGCTGTCGCCATTTACGCGCTCGTTGTCGCACTCATCATCCTGTTCGTTCTCTAAGTTTCCCGTAGGAGGGTAAAGTG
>JBBSEU010000367.1:0-4559 GCA_038239365.1 Aggregatilineales bacterium | reverse complement strand
GGTATAGGGCAGTTGTACCCACGATGGGGACAACTCAATCTTGGCTTTCTTGAGTCGCCGCTTCAGTTTCTCCCAAAAGGTTCTAGCGTTTGGTGTGTGAGCGACGCCGACTAGCCAATCTTGAACTGAGTAGTAGCGTTGGCCTTCAACATCGTGGTAGGCAAGCGGAAAGGCTGCCCAATCAATATTCTCGGAGTTATCGGTTTTGCCAGCAGCGATAATTTCGGGGAGCGGGCGCTGATCGGGCGAATGACCGTCAGCATTTGGAAAGGACAGCGGATTCAGGGTAGAGTCGACCATTGTGTTACCTCCTATTTAGGTACACTACGCCTCTGGCTGTATGTGCAGCACAGGGGCACTTAAATAAATTGAACGCGATCAGTATAACATGCTTTTTTGAGCCGTGTCAACAAGCAAAATCAAGGGAATTTTTTCACATATAGACGGGCTGACGGCTAGTACCTCATCAAGAAAGTTTTGTAAGGCAGTAAACATACGCTTGTTCGGTATTGCGGGCATAATGCTTGACTCGGATAGCGTCGCGCACCTGGTCTAGGAGTTTTTGGGGCGGTTTTCCATGTTTTGGCTCCGAGGAATCGCTTGAGAGAGCAAGGGAATGTATAATAAGTATCAGTAGACCTTGACTATACGGGTTGCTTCTGCATATAACAACGAAACGGCTATATATACGGATATTTTCCGTATATATTGTTGCACCTCTCGATGATGCAGTGAAAGGCGCGGCAAGATGGATAACCAACAACAAATTATGAATGTACAAGAACAAATCGAAAAGTATATTACTAGCCAACCTGAACCAAAATGTAGTGATATGCAAGCATTGCACCGCATCATTCTGGGAGTAATGCCAGCATGTAAATTATGGTTCCTGAATGGTAAAAACAGTGAAAATAGAACCGTTTCTAATCCTAACATAGGATATGGACTTCAAACCATAAAACATGCTGATGGAAAAAACATAGAGTTCTATCAAATTGGTTTGAGCGCAAACAAAACCGGAATCTCTGTCTATATCCTTGGTATTAAAGATAAGAAATACTTAGCCCAGACATATGGGGAAAAACTTGGTAAGGCAAGTGTAACAGGGTATTGCATTAAGTTCAAAGCACTGAAAAATATAAACATTGATATACTCGAAGCGGCAATACAAGATGGAGTGACACTCACAATTTAAAAGCTGGTTGGATTTAAGATAAACTAAAAATATTCAAAATATCACCAAGGCTTGCTGAGGCGAAAAGGCCTCGTAAAAAGCGGCGGGCGAATGGGGGTTGAGGTTATCCAACACCACTCGGATCCTTTCAGCCTCTGGGAAATGAATTTCAGCCAGATCCTTCATGCACCAAGCGAAATCCTGTTTGGTTATCAAAACTTTTTTGATGACGTACTAAGTACTTGTACTTAGCGGTTTATCCAATACTCCGTCATGCGCGCTTTCAGGGGCACACTTTGAATCGCTTTCCAGTAGGCCGCGCCAAATGCACCCGCTGTTTCATAGCGATCCGCTGGATATTTAGCCAATGCTTTCTGGATAACGGCTTCGAGCGGCAGGGGAAAATCCGGGTGCAACGTGTGCGGCGCGGGCGGCGGATCGTTGACCTGTTGCAGCGCAATCGTCTCCGGGTTGCCGACGGCAAACGGCACGCGCCCCAAAAGCATCTGATAAACGACAGTGCCCAGCGCGTACACATCGGTTTGCGGGCTGACGGGCTGCGCGCGTACCTGCTCCGGGGACATATACTGCGGCGTGCCAACACTGATCCCGATTTCGGTCAGAGTCGATTTGTCAACGGGCTTGCTCAGGCCAAAATCCGCTAGAAAGGGGTGAATGGCATACTGGTTGCCATTGGGATCGAACTGGACAAGGATATTGGCGGGTTTCAGATCGCGGTGAATGATGTGCTGATGATGGGCAAAATCCAATGCTTTGGTGAGCGGCTCCAAAATCATCCAGGCGGTGGCGGGCGAAAAATGCTGCTTTTGCAACATTTTGTGAAGCGACTGACCATTGATGAACGGCATGATGAAATACAAGATGCCGCCCTGCTCACCAAAGCTGTAAATCGGGATGATGTACGGATTTTTCAAAGTCTGCAAAAGCGTCACTTCACGTTCAAAACGTTTGCGAAACTGTATATCCGAATTGAAAATGGGCAACAGCACCTTGACCACCAACGGCTCGTTCGATCCGGGCTTGTGGGCACGATAGATCGCGCCCATGCCGCCCTCGTCCAGGTGTTCGCCAACAATGTATTCGCCGAGTTGTGTGCCCGCCGCCAGTTCTCTCATTGCTAATGCGGCCCAAGTTCCGGCAGCGGCCACAGACGTACTGTTCGGTCAGCAGCAGTAGCGATGAATCTGACCCCGCGCGGCGCAAAAAGGACGGATTTTACCGGATCGGTGGGGGCGGACATTTGACGGAGCGCACGGCCAGATAACGGATCCCAGGCACGTATTATGCCGTCCTGCCCGGAAGTGATCACGACGCGGTTATCAGGCTGGAAAGTAACAGCCGCTATGCCCTGCCCCTGATTATCAATCAAACTAATGACGGTGCCGCTCTGGTAGTTCCAGATACGCGCGGTGCCATCGGCTGAGCCGGTGATGAGGTAACGTCCATCCCATGAAAAGGCGATGGCCTGTACCACCCCGGTATGGCCTTTCAGGGTTTGCAGAACGTTGCCCGTTTGTGCATCCCAGATGACGCCAGTCATATCGGCACTGGCGGTGGCGATAATCTTGCCGTCGGGCGAAAACACAGCGTCCAGAAGCGCATCGGTATGCACGCCCGAAAAAGTAAGGAGTAAGTTTCCGGTTTCGGTGTCCCAGAGTTTGGCGCTTTCATCAGTGCTGGCCGTCAGTACAAACTGTCCATCCGAACTGAAAACGGCGCTGTTGACCGCGCCCGCATGACCACTCAACGAACGGACAATCTGCCCACTACCGACATTCCATAAGATTGCGGTGCCATCGGCAGAAGCCGTCAGCAGGTAACGACTATCGGGTGAAAGTGCCACGCTTTTCACCGCATCTTTATGACCTGTGAAGACCTGAACCGATTTTTCCGTTTCCATACTCCATAAGCGCGCCGTTTTGTCATCGCTGCCACTGGCGATGAATTTTCCATCCGTCGAAAAGGCGATGCTGTTCACTGCCGCCGTGTGGCCGGTGAGTAAATGCGGACGCAGATCGGGGCCGGGGCCATTGTCACCGCCACCAGACGGCCCCGAATTTCCGCCGCCTGGATTGTTCGGATTATCGGGCGGCGTCAGCTGTGGTCTCTCCGTTGGCGGAGCGGGTCTGTCAGTGGGCGCGGTTGTGACGGTAACCGTCGGCGTGTTGAGGCGCGCAGTATTCGAGAGTATGCCGAATCCCAATAATAGCAGCACGGCGGCCACCCCGACCCCGGTCATGGCGGGCATTAGCCAGTCGGGGCGCTTGGGCGGCAGTGTGACAGGCTGATCAGGGGCGTTTGGCAGGCCGGGTGAGGACGGCACGAAGGAAGTTGCCGCCAGATCAGCAGAAGGCACAACTGGTGCAGCAGCGGGTATTGGGCTTGGTGAGGGAACAGGTGTCTTGACTTCAAGCGCAGACCGAAAGGCCGCTGCCAGACCCCCCGCCGACTGAAAGCGATCCTCCGGGTCTTTCGCCAATGCCCGGCTCACAACGGTTTCCACATCGAGCGGAATAGCCGAGTTTTGCAGTCGCAGTGGAGGCGGCGGTTCGTGCATGTGCAGATACATCATGCTCAGCGCCGAGTCGCCCTTGAAAGGCAGTGCGCCGCTCAGCATTTCGTACAGCACGACACCCAGCGCGTATACGTCGGTTCGCGCATCGGACGGCGTTCCGCGCCATTGTTCGGGTGCCATGTAGGCGGGTGTGCCGATTGATGTACCTGTTTGCGTGAGCTTCTGACTGGAATTCAAGAGTTTGGCGAGTCCGAAATCGGTCAGAAATGCGCCGCCCGACTCATCCAACAGCACATTGCCGGGTTTCAGGTCACGGTGAATGACGCCTTTCTGGTGTGCATAATCCAGCGCACTGGCAATCTCCTCCAAAATGACGGCGGCTCGGTTGAGCGGCAAAGGCTCATTTTTGATCAACTGTTCAAGGCTGCCGCCCGTCATCAACTCCATGACCAGATACACAATGTCCTCGTGGCGTCCATAGTCGAACACCTTCAGGATATGGGCCTGGCTCAGCGAAGCGACTAAATGCGCCTCGTGGTGAAAACGTTCGGCAAAATCATCCATGTCGATCAGATTGGGTTTGATGACCTTAATCGCCACATCGCGCTTGATCGATTCCTGATGCGCCTGATAGACCGCCGCCATGCCGCCTTCACCCAGCAAACGAAGCACCTTATACTGACCGAGGTTTTGCCCAACGAGAGTCGCCATTGTGACCTTCTTTTACAAACAAGCTGCTTTTAATATACCATGTTTGCTCAGGTCGTTTGCTCTCCAGCCACCCAATACTGAACGGATGAGCGAGAGGAATGGGATTGAAAAGGCACGAAAACTCGATTAAGGTTAAGT
>JBBSEU010000366.1:0-4606 GCA_038239365.1 Aggregatilineales bacterium | reverse complement strand
TGCCAACCGACAAAAAAAGTTTGAACAACGCACCCCGGCCATGGCTCTTTTTCTCACCAACCGTATTTGGTCAATCCGTGACCTGCTTCTTACCCCCCTTTGTCCCGTACCCAATACGGGATAATCTCACATGACTACCAAATATCCGCAAACTGTTTCAGGAGCGAAAACAAATCAATGAGCCTGTCAATCACCCATGCCACAATGAATGATCTGGATACGTTAGTGCCCTTGTTCGATGCCTATCGCCAGTTCTATGAGCAGCCAAGCGACCCTGGCGGCGCGCAAAAGTATCTGCACGAGCGGTTAGTGGATGGTGAGGCAGTGGTCTTTCTGGCCTGGGATGAGCAGGAAGCCGTTGGCTTTACGTTGTTGTATCCGACCTATACATCGGTGTCGATGCGCTTTTTTTGGGTACTCAACGATCTATACGTGAAGCCCGAAGCGCGTAAGCAGGGCATTGGGCGGGCGCTTCTGGAGCGGGCGAAAGCGCACGGCAGAGAAACTGGCGCACAGCGCCTTCAACTGCGAACAGCGATCACGAACACCACCGCGCAAAAAGTCTACGAGGCGCACGGCTGGCAGCGCGATACGGTTTTCTACACTTATACGCTGACGCTGTAAGGCTTTCTGAGCGGCTGTACAAAGGCGACGTAAAACGCCGCGCCCATCATTCCGGCGACCACAATCAGCCACAGGATCACCCAAAAAGCAGTCGGTGTGCCAGTATAGCGGGCGACGGCGGCGGCATCGTTTGGAATGTCGCCCAGCGAAGCGTTCAAACTGCCCAGTAGTCCCCAAATGTCCATGATCGCGTTCAGGCCGACGACCAACGCCAGAAAATTGAGGACGAACGTTGTCACTGGGCGCGATCCAAACGTGCCCAATGCGATCAGCAGCGCCGCGCCGATCAGCCCGATTCGCAGTGCCACATTTGACCAGATCAGTGCCAGGATCAGCGCGGCACACGCCCCGGCCACCAGTCGAAGCGGCATCTGATACCGCACTAACCGATCCGCGATCAGCCAGGCCGCGACGCCGCCCACGATCAACCCGATCAATAAGCTGCCGCCCGATCCGGTGAACATTAGGACACAGCCGCCGATCAGCGCCGCGACAGCATAGGCCACGTAGCGCACACGCGACACTCGATTGGTCAGCACCAGCAGCACCGAGCCGAACAATGCCGCGCCAAGATAGCCCATCTGCGGAACCAAAAACGGACTACCGCCCGCCGTTGTCGCCAATCCTGCGCCGTTTGGGAACACCTCGAATTTGATGAATCGTCCACCTGTCAAAATCGCGGTGAGGCCATGTCCGAGTTCGTGAACCAGTGAGACAAACAGTCGCATCGGGTATAACACGCCGCTCAATAGCCCGGTTTGCCAGCAGATCAAGACCAGCACAAAGGCAGCCCCGGCCAATGCCAGCGTTCGGGCACGTTCATCGCGCGATAATCTCGTCGTTTCTACTGTCAAGGTGCTTCTCCGCAACTATGCTGCGTATGTTACAATCAGGCTCATTATCAGAAGGATAGACCAGTGCCTAAACCAAAAATCCCCGAAGCCGATCCGATCCGCTTTGGTACGGTGGGTGCGCCGCAAGGGACGCCCAAAAGCGGCACGACGGCGGCCATCGAATACGCGCGGCTGCTCGGCCTCGATCATCTTGAGATCGCGTGGGTGCAAAGCGTCCGTGTCACCGATGAGTCGTGTGCAGAGATCAAGACCATGCACGATAAGCATCATATCTCACTGAGTGTTCACGCGCCGTACTACATCAACCTGAACAGCCTGACGGCAGACCTGATGGAAAAGAGCGATCAACGTTTGCTGGCCGCCGCGCGCAAGGGCTATCTGGCGGGCGCGATGGATATTGTCTTTCATCCCGGTTCGTATCACACGCAACCGCCTGAACAAGTTTACGAACGCGCAAAGGAAAAGTTGCTGGAAATCACCGGCATCTTGCGCGAAGAAAAGTGCGACGTGATCCTGCGCCCGGAGACGATGGGCAAAAGCGCCATGTTTGGTACGCTTGATGAAGTAATCCAGCTAAGCCGCGATGTGCCGGGCGTTTTGCCGTGTATAGATTTCGCTCACCTGCACGCGCGCCCGGGTGATGGCACTCAGAATACCTATGACGAATTCGCGGCCATGCTCAAAGCCGTTGAAACTGGGCTAGGTCGTCAGGGTTTGGAGTCACTGCATATTCACCTCTCCGGGATCGAGTACGGCGCGAAGGGTGAGCGCAATCATGTGCCGCTCAACGAAGCGGATATGAATTACAAAGCACTGTTGCAAGCCCTGGTTGATTTTGATGTGCGCGGCACAATTGCCGCCGAAGCGCCAGAGCCGTTTCATGTGGCCGATGCACTGACCATGCAGGCCACCTACCGCAAAATGCTTCGCAAGAAGCGCGGCGAAGAAGAAGCGCCCGCCGCAGACGAGGAATAGCGGCGAATGGCTCTCTCCGAAAACCTGACACTGATCGGTATTTTCGTGACGGCAGTAGGCAGCATTGCTAGCGTGGTTGGCATCATCCTGGTTTTGTCGCAAGTGCGCGGCTCTCAAAAGATCGCCAAAGGGGAGTTTCTGCTGCATCTGGCCGAGCTATTGGGTAAGCACGATGCGGCCTATCAGGCCGTAATGCCCGATAAGAACTGGTCGCCCGGCAAAGACGGCGTTACCTCACTGGATATGGAAAACTACATGTCGCTGTTCGAGCAGTTCAAGGTTCTGATCGATTACGGCATTATCGACTTTAAAGTGTTTGAGCGTTTGTACGGCTATCGAATCATGCTGATCGTCGCCAATGACGAGATTTTCAATACGTCGCTGCAAAAATACGCGGTGGGGTGGCCGGATTTTATCGAGTTGTGCAAAATGGTTGCCCACTCACGGCATCACAACGAGATTCCGGCGGGCTATGCTGGGGCCTGGAAAGACCGTTGGGCGACATTTGTCCAGCGCACGGATAAATTGCAAGTGATACGCTAAAGGAATGAACAGTGAATAAGATCGATTTGCGTTCGGACACGGTGACATGGCCGACGCCCGAAATGCGCCGGGCAATGGCCGAAGCGCCCGTTGGCGATGATGTGTACGGCGAAGACCCGACGGTGAATGCGCTTGAAGAACAGGCCGCCGCGCGACTCGGCAAAGAGGCGGGTTTATTTGTCGCCAGCGGCACGATGGGCAATGTCACGGCAGTGTTGACGCATTGCGGGCGCGGTGATGAGATCATCGTGGGCGATAAGGCGCACATCTTCAACTATGAAGGCGGCAATCCGGCCACATTGGGCGGAGTTCATTCGCGCCCGCTCAAGGTGCAACCCAACGGCACACTGCTCTTAGAAGAGATCGAAGCCGCGATTCGTTTTGATGATCCACACTATCCCCGCACGCGCCTCATTTGCCTGGAGAATACACAGGGATCGGTAGGCGGGATTCCTTTGCCGCCCGATTATTTGCGTGCGGTGGGTGAACTGGCGAATCGTCATGGCTTGCAGGTTCACGTCGACGGCGCACGATTATTCAACGCGGTGACGGCGACGGGTTGCGAAGCGCGTGAACTGGTCGAGGTGGCTGACAGCGTTTCGATCTGCTTGTCCAAAGGGTTGTGTGCGCCTGTCGGATCGGTAGTTGTCGGCTCGCAGGAATTTATCCGGCGGGCGCGGCGCGTTCGCAAGGCATTGGGCGGTGGGATGCGTCAGGCCGGGATACTGGCAGCAGCGGGTCTGATCGCACTCAACGACATGACCGGGCGGTTGCAGGAAGATCACGATCACGCGCGGCTGCTGGCAAACGGGTTATCACAACTGCCGGGCATTCACATCGATCTGACACAGGTACAGACCAACATGGTTTTCCTCACCCTGACGGCGGAATGCCCGTACAGCTCAGCACAGTTGATCGAACGATTGAAAGCGCATGATGTATTGGTTGGGCAGCTTTACGGGCGGCAGCTTCGCGCTGTAACGCATCGCTGGATCAGCCGTGCCGATGTGGAGCGTGCGATTGACGCCTTTAGCAAGGCAGTGCAGTGAGCGCGTCACCAACGCCTGAATCAAAAGTCGATGTGCCGGAAGTTGAAGACGAGGTCGATAGCCTTCCGGCTACGCGCCCGGTTGACCCGGCGCTGCTATTCCTGATTCTGTTGGGCGTGATCATTTTAGGCTTACGTTCGCTGACCCCGGATGTGCGCTACACCGCCGTCTGGACGGCACTGATCGTGATCGGCGTGATTGCGATTCTGCTCGATCACCTAGAAGTCGAAATCCCGAACGCGATTGACATGCTGTGGGGCATCAGCTTCGGGGCAATTATCGGCGTGCCGCTGCTGCTGATCGCCACACCACAATTGCAGCGCACCTCGGCGGCCATGTTCGGGCGGGTAGCCGATGCGTTCGTTTTTCAATCGCTGGCGTTGGTAATGCCCGCCGGGGAAACGTTGTTCTTTCGCGGCGCGATGCAGCCCACACGCGGTTGGTTGTTCACGGCACTGGCGGCAAGCGTCTGGTCGGTGATCATCTTTTTTCCACAACTTCAGGTGACGGAATTTCCGTTGGTGGCAGCGGTGATCGGCTTTTTCTTTATCGTGGTCAACT